>CAYNWK010000182.1:0-8737 GCA_964400875.1 uncultured Anaerolineaceae bacterium
TTTGGACTCATGTCCCTATCTTACCAGATTGTTTAAGCTTGTGTTGATGAATACAAAAATTACAAGGATTGGTGAGAATATTGAAATCCATAATCTATCTATTCCAGTATATTGATAGTGAATAATTATTGTCGAAAGCCAGATTCCTCCAAACCAAAGTATTACTATAGAAATCGGCGGTGTTTTTAATATTGATGATTTTCGATAATTGAAGATTAGGGAACTAATACCTTCAATTAAAAAATATTCCTCAAGATAATCGATAATCGTCGTCATAATCTTCATCTGCAATTGTGGAGTACAGAAGTAAAGGGCCCAAAATTAGTACCATTTGAAAGTGGAGAACTCATGGCTTTATGGTGGCAACTTGGTGGAGTGGCAAATCACCAAAAGCCTTTCGGCCCCGAAAGGCTTTTTATTATTCCAGCAAATCTTAAGTGATGACTAGCACTTCTGCGACAATATAAAACAAGTAAGCATCCAACATTGCTACAAGGTATTTACGGTTGAAGCGCTCGATGTAAGCGCTTGAGCTCAATCCCTAAACTGAACTGCATGGATGAAGGCATAAAGTATCCCCGTCAAGGTAGGGTTGACGTCTCGAAATTATTTCGACCTCCAGCCACCCAACGGTCGATGAAATCGATGTACTCGGCGACCGGCATCATGTTCAGGTCTTCGTCTGTGTATCCCTCCGCTTTACGCGCATCGTAGAAATCGGAGGTGAAATCGTTGAACCGGTACCAGACCTGCCTGGGGCTCGGCGAGGCCTTTAATTCCGCAGCCTCGACGAACCAGTCCCGAATATCGCGAACGATCTCATCCGGCTTGTTCTTGTGCGCCTTGATGTCCACCCCGGATAAGTCTGAGATCGCCTCGTGGAATTCGTAGCGGTCTTTTTCGAGAATCAGGAACTTTTTCCGTTTGAGTTTGTCGCCGCCGAAATAACGCAGCCCGTAGTCGATGCCCAGCTCGAAGGGCATGTTCATCCGGAAAACTTCCCCCTGTTTGGAGGCCCGCAGCCTGGAGAGGTCGTGGATGCTGTAGCGGCAGTCCTGGATGATCGAACAGATCTTGTCGATGCGGTTCTGGCCAGAATCGAGGTTTTCTGAGGCGATGCGGGGAATGAAACCGAAGAAGCGAACGGTGAAAAGCAGCGGTCTTAAGAGAGGCAGATAGCCATCATCGAACGGGCAGTTGATGTAGATCTGTCGATCGAAATCCCCCGACAATGCCATGATTGACCGTCAGCTATCTATCTTCGTGGAGGGGAAGGGGGTACTGGTTGTCGGAATCTTTTTCCCGGATCGTCCCATCGCGCCGGTGAATGACCAGTTCGGTTTGCTGGTTCTGGCTGACCTGGCGAGCCCATTCTATCGCCTCCTGTTGGCGTTCGAAATGTTTGGAAGCCCGTACGGAGCTGCCTCTCCGGACAACCCAACCCCCTCCGGGATCGGGAATGACGTGGTGAGAATCGTTCGCCATAGAAATATTATAGCACCAGGGGAACAGCAGGTTTGTCCCACAATCCATAATCTAAATTCAAAAATCCCCCCATACTGCGTAATTTTTATCGTAATGTACCGTTTAATAAGCTGGATGCAGCTCAGGTTGTTTTTGAGCTGCGCGGGCCAGCTCGCTCGGGATTTTCCCTATAGTAAACTCAAATTGCTAGGCAGACCTTGCTAAATTTTCTATCGATGAAAAAATTGGTTCTCATCGCCGCCATAATGCTTGCCGTTATTTTGGCCCCTGCCCGGATCACGCGGGCTTCGGGATACTATTTTGCGCCGCCGGGCGAATCGCTTGCCCAGCAAAATCAACAGTCGCCGGACGCGGTCGGCCTGGACTCCCAGATCATCGACGACCTGTCGGGCACAGCCACCCGCTGGGCGTTGTGGCGGCACGGCTACCTGGTCCACGTCAGCGGTGACTTCAACCAGACGGTGGAAGTAAAATCGCTCAGAAAGACCTGGCACGCCATGACCGTTGGAGCCGCAGTTGAACAAGGCAAAATCCCGGACTTCAAGACCCAGAAAGTCAGCACCTATCTGCCCAGCCTGACCGGCAACGACGCCGAGGCTACCTGGTGGCACGTGCTGACCCAGTCCACCGGTTTCGATTATCCCGGCTGTGGGGACAGCACGGACTACCTGCCGGGCCAGATGTGGACCTATTCGGACTTGAACCTGAAGAATTTGACCGAGGCCTTGTACAAAGCCTGGGGGAGTCCCGGCGGCAGCTACGATGCCGATAACTATAAAACCGTTCTCAATGAGGCTTATTTCGATGCCATTGGCATGCAGGGATGGGACGCCAGCTTGAACTCAGACGGCATACGCCTGGTGTTAGACCTGGAAGATATGGGCCGGTTAGGGCTCTTGCTGCTGGCCCGGGGCAGCTGGGACGGCCAGGAATTGGTCCCCCAGGCTTTCGTCGAAGAGATGGAGACCAAGCAAACCCAGGGCATGCTGGTTAATTACGACGGCTGCAACGACGGGGTGATCGAATGGGCCACCCCCTCGGAATTTCCCGAATCACCCTACGGCTATCTTACCTGGGTGAACTCGGCCGGAGATTTTTATCCCGGCGCCGACACCCACTGGGCTTTCGGCAGGGGCTCCGGCGGCATGTATCTGCTGTGGAACGCGCAAAACGGCATCGTTTTTGCGGCGATTGGGCTGTCCAATGGCGGCGGTTTTACCCCCACTTCTAACGGCGTCCCGCAGATCATCGAGGCCAATATCCTCGGCCCGAATCCTTTGTTTGAGGGTGGTCCCAGCCCAACCACTACGCCTACGCCTACGAACACCGCAACTCCGACCCCGACGCAGACGGTTACCACTACTCCCCTGCCAACTCCGTCAATTACACCCACCCCTACACCCACTGGCGCTGCGGAAAAGGTTTGGCTATGGATGCCGATGGTGATGAATTCTCAGGAGTAGCCGGCTCCCAGTTTGGAGAGGCTTGATTCCAGGCCAACCGCTCAATATTTGAGGTTGACGGCTCAAATCTTACTATCCTCAAGCCAACATAACCAATATCATCCGTAACCCTCAATCAAAATCCCCGTAACCCTGAGGGGAGCTTTGTGTTGATTAAGGTAACGCATCCGCTCGACAAGCAGGAGGAATCATGAAACTCAGCACGCTGTTTATCATCAACGCCATCGTAGCTATCCTGTTCAGCCTGCTCTTCGTGTTCATCCCGGCAACCACGTTGTCCTTCTACGGCGTCCAAGTGAGCGCCGCTGGTCTGTATATCGCGCGCCTGTTGGGCGCAGCCTTTCTTACTTTCGGCATCATCTCCTGGCTGGTACGCGACTCTGGCAGCTCGGACGCAGTGCGCGCCATTGTGCTCGCCTTTCTCGTCTCCGATCTCGTCGGATTTATCCTCTCGCTGCTCTACCAGTTGCAGGGCATCGCCAACGCGCTGGGCTGGTCCACAGTGGCGATCTACCTGCTGCTAGGGTTGGGATTCGGTTACTTCTACTGGAGCAAGCCGGCTGCTCCGTGATCAAGTTACCCTAATGCATCTACCCGATATCCCGCTCTTCCTCATCGCCGCCTTGATCCTGCTGCTCACGCCCGGTCCGGCCGTGCTCTACATCGTCGCCCGCAGCGTGGACCAGGGCCGCCTGGCCGGCTTCGTCTCCGTCCTTGGCATCGAGACCGGCAACTTCGTCCACGTCCTAGCCGCCACCCTGGGCCTGTCCGCCATCCTGATGTCCTCGGCGCTGGCCTTCTCGGTAGTCAAATACCTGGGCGCCGCGTACCTGGTTTACCTCGGCGTCCGGCGGCTGCTCTCCCCCGAGGCGGCCCACCGGCCGGTGAGTTTCAAACCTCAGAGCCTGAGGCGCATCTACCGCCAGGGCGTGCTCGTAGCCGTGCTCAACCCCAAGACCGCCTTGTTCTTTTTCGCGTTCCTGCCGCAGTTTGTCGATCCTGCCCTAGGACCGGTCAACCTGCAGCTCCTGGCCCTCGGGGGCACCTTCGTGCTGATGGCCATCTTCACCGACGGATTGTACGCACTGCTGGCGGGTTCGCTCGGCGGCTGGATCAAAAGCTCTCCGGCCTTCCTGCGCTTTGAGCGCTACGTGGTCGGCAGCGTCTACATCGGCCTGGGCCTGACCGCCGTGCTGGGCGACGCGCGGCATCAATGAACTTCAACCTGCAGGGGGTTTGACAAAAGCGCAAGTTCGATAAAATCGCTTCCTGGCTATAATTTCCTTATGCGTTAATTCATCTTTGCGTAAGGAACTGCACTATGGGCAGGCTCCGCCGTTTTCATCTTCCCCGGGCCTGGGGGGCTATCCGTTCGCTCACCGTCCTGTTTACCGCTCTCGCTCTGCTAGGCGCAGCCTGGCTTGCCTCCGCGGCGAACAACGCCAGCCATTACCTGCCGATCATCCTGCGCGGCTGGCCCACCGAGCCGCCCCTATACGACTATCCGCTGATCAGCGAGGTGATGTACGATCCATCCATCGCCGAGCCCGATGGCGAGTGGATCGAGCTCTACAACAGTGGGGAGGCCGCTTACGATCTGCACGATTACAAGCTGGGCGACTCCGAGACGAAGGGTGATTTCGAAGGCATGTACCGCTGCCCGGCCGGCAGCTCGCTTGGCCCGAAGCAGGTCATCGTCGTCGCCAACAAGGCGGCCGCCTTCCAGTCCGTTTTCAGCTTCATGCCGGATTACGAGCTGGTCGAGACCTCATCGGCTGTCCCCAACTTAGAGAAGTACGCCCCCTGGACTACCCACAACCTGGAGCTCACCGACAACGGCGACGAAATCATCCTGCTGGACGCTTCCGGACAGATCGTCGATGCCGTCTCCTGGGGCAGCTCTGCGTTTGCCTTCTATCCCTCCGTTCCCAAGGTCGCTCAAGGTCATTCCATCGAGCGCTGGCCCGCCTTCCTGGATAACGATGTCGCCGCTGACTGGCGCGAGAAGGTTCTCCCCGATCCGGGACAAGTCGACTTGACCGTTCCCACGCCCACCCCGCGCCCCACCGAGAAGGTCTGCCTCCCTGCACAGGTCTTGATCAGCGAAGTGCTTTACGACGCCGACGGGATCACGGAACCGGAAGGCGAGTGGGTAGAGCTGTTCAACAGGGGTGATAGCGCGGTCAACCTAGCCTGCCTGCGCCTGGGAGACGAGGAGCTCCAGGGTGGCGGCGAGGGCATGTACCGCTTCCCGCCTGGCAGCGTGCTGAGACCTGGTGAAGTCCTCCTGGTCGCCAACCGAGCTGCAGTCTTCCTCGCTGTCTACGGCTTCTTACCGGATTACGAGTTTGCGGATTCGCATCCGGGCGTAACCGACATGCAAAAAGACCCCGACTGGTCTTCTGGCTCGATCAACCTGAGCGCCAGCGGCGATGAGGTCCTGCTTATCGACGACTCCGTTCAGATCCTTGACGCCGTCTCCTGGGGCGCTTCGACGTTCGCCTTTACTCCTCCGGTTCCTGCTGTCGCTCCCGGTCACTCGCTGGAACGCTCTCCGGCGCAACTCGATACAGACCAGGCCGCCGATTGGCTTGACCAGCCACTCCCTGCTCCCGGCGCAGTGAACACAGCTTTACCGACTGCCACTTCCACAGCGACTAAAACGCCGACGCCCACCCAAACCCCCACCGCTACTCCGACGAGGACCCCCACCGTCCCGCCGGTCCTGGTGATCAATGAGATCCACGCCGATCCTGATATCAGCGCCGGCGATGCCAACCAGGACGGCTGGGTTGATTCAAGCGATGATGAGTTCGTCGAGATCGTCAACGTCACCGGTTCGGCAGTGGACCTGAGCGGGTGGCGTATTAAGGACAATACCAAAATTCGCCACCAATTCCCGGACGGCACCGTCATCCTGGATGGCTGCGCCGTGGTCATCTTCGGCGGCGGTTCTCCGAACGGTGAGTTCGGCGGAGCTTTGGTCCAAACCGCCTCAACCTTTGCCCTCGGCCTATCCGCGACCGCCGATTGGGTGTCCTTGTACGACCCGGAAAATGTGCTTGTTCTGCGCTACGAGTACGGCTCGGAAGCCGGGAACAATCAATCCATCACCCGGGACCCGGATATCATCGGTATGCCGCCCCTGATCCCGCATCTCTCTGCGGCGGGCGCCGGCGGTCGCTACCACTCCGCCGGGACGAGGGTTGATGGCAGCCTCTTTCCCGGCTGTGTGCTGAATAAGTGAGATGGATGCCGGGGTGTGGACAACTATGTACCCGGCAAACTACTTCTAAGCCCCAAAATCCACCTCCTCGCAGCCCGTCAACCCACAGCATCCTCCACAAGTGGGAACAAATCTCCTAAATGTGATTGTCCTTCCCGATCCTCTGTTTAAGTTAACCAACCACTGCATTTTATGGTATAAGAGAGCTTATGTTTCCGGCTGGAATACATAAGCTGGCTTTACGCGGTTGCATAAAGGGGGTGTCTGGGCGAGCAATTCCCTCACACGCTAAGCAAACTGTGTAATGGACAATTTAGTTTCATAGATTTGTCTCCGAAGGAGGAGAAAGCGCCATGGACGATAAGAAAGGTGGGGCTCCAACGGGATCGGTCCCTTTTTATCAACGCCCGAACGTGCAGTTTGAAATAATTCAGGTTGGCGGCGGCATTCCATTTGGCGTCGAACGCGTCTCCCACCCCGATCTCGGTATAGGCGGCGCTTATGGGGCCTGGGGTGATAACTACGATAATGCAACTTTGCCGGGCTTCATCGAGAAAAGCATCGGCAAGCCGCTCAATGACGATGAAAAATTGAATTTGTCCCCGCTGGGTTTCGATTACCGCCACCATATCAAGACCTTGTCGCATGATGAGCATCTTGAGGTTGAAGTCGCCGTCGGGGCGCGCTTCTTGCAGGAAGCCGCCAAAGCCTGCGGCTGGAAACCGGAAGAAGTCGATGCGGTCATGATTGGGATGAGTGGTCCGGTGGCAGATGACTACACTCAGCGCATCGCCAAAGCCGCCGGTATCCCCGACGAGGCCTTGAAAGTCAGCGTCCATAAAGCCTGCGACAGTTCAATGGGCGCCATGCACCTGGCCTTGAATCCGGAGCTGGTCGTCGATCGGAAAACGGGCCAGAACCTGGCCGGAGAGCTGCTTGGCAAAAAAGTCCTGGTCGGCGGCATCGAGGGTTTGAGCCGCTACATCATTCAGTCCAAGGACTTGAACGCCATGCAGCTGTTTGGCAATGGTGGCGGCGTGATCGGGGTCATCCCCGGCCAGACGGTCAAATTCATCGTCGGCAAGACCCGCGAAGTGTATGACGAAAAAGGCGTTTTGGCAGTACGCATGTTTTATCCCCACTCCCGCAAGACTGGCGAATCGATGGTGGAAATCACTCGTGAAAGCCCGAACCACATTCGCGTGGCCGGCATGATGCACGAGCCTGAGACCAGCGCGCCGGTGGAGATGGTCGGTCAGATGGGCATGGTGAAGCTCTTCGTGCGCAATGGCGTTGAAGTGGTCAACGAAGTCTATCAGGCATACCGCAAACGCGTTGAAGAGCTGGGTATGCCAAATAAATCGATCGTCACGGCTATCGTGCACCACGCCAATTACAAGATCAACGCCCTGAAAGCTGCCCATCTTCAAAAGCTCGGCGTTTCGCTCTCGATGCCCTGGCTGTTGAACGAGTTCGGCAACGTCAGCGCGGCGTCGAATATGATTGCTTTCTTGCGCAACCTACCCAGCTTGAAGCCCGGCGATCACGTTTTGTTTGATGGCTTCGGCGCTGGCACGTACTACGACGTATTTGCGGTCTCCCTGGGCAACCCGTAACCAGTCTTACAGGTATATGTGAATCAAAAAGTGGCTCCAGCATTTGGAGCCACTTTTTATTTTTACTCGTTTGCCTGATTTAGACGACCTGGC
This sequence comes from uncultured Anaerolineaceae bacterium, assembly GCA_964400875.1. Taxonomy (GTDB): domain Bacteria; phylum Chloroflexota; class Anaerolineae; order Anaerolineales; family UBA4823; genus CAYNWK01. The sequence goes on from CAYNWK010000182.1 coordinate 7,884, forward strand.
CTTCAACCTGCCGGATGACCATGACGACCTTGCCTTTAATCTCCAGCACGCTGGGATCGTCGATGATGATCGGTTGCATGGTTGGGTTTGCCGGCTGCAGGCGCACTGTGCCATTCTCCAGGTAGAAGTACTTCAAGGTTGTTTCGTCCCGATCGTTCATCCAGATGGCTACCATCTCCCCGTTGCGCGCTTCCTGGGATGGTTTCATGATCACGATGTCGCCATCGTTGACCATCGCATCGATCATTGAATCCCCTTGCACTTCCAGGGCAAACAATTCATCGGGTTTTTCCCGGCTGGGCAGCAGGCTGCGCGGGATATCCACATGGGTGTCCGGATCGAAATAAGCAAAGTCCGAAGAGGGGACGGGCATCAGCTCGCCGGCGGCGATACGACCCAGCATCGGGATCTGGAGTACGTCGTTGATCACCTGGGCGGCCTTCTTGAGCGGGTCCTTGACTTTTTTATTGAGTTCCGAGAGCGGCTTCAGCAGCCGTACGCCGCGCGAAACCCTCCGGTCGCGCTCGATATAATCCATTTCTTCCAGCTGTTCCAGGTAGTAGTTCACCACGGAGGTGGAGGAGATATCCGCTTCCTCGCCGATCTCCCGGATAGAGGGAGGATACCCGTTTTGATCCTGGAAGCTTTCCAGGACTTCCAAGATTTTCTTCTGCCGGTCGCTCAGGCCTTTACTTCGTTTTCTCGGCATGCATGCACCTCCAGGGACGAAAAAGAAACAATTGTGCTATAAATAAATATACCCGAACATTCGTTCTGTGTCAAGGATTTTTTTCACAAGGGGAGTGCTCAAACTTGATGGGTTAGAATTAGAGGATGAACACATGTCCCCAAGG
>CAYNWK010000183.1:0-8681 GCA_964400875.1 uncultured Anaerolineaceae bacterium
CTATTAGGTGTTCGCCCGCCCAACCCCCACCCCATCACCGATGAATTGTGTATTTCCTATTTCTAATGTATTTCTATCACAACCGGGCTTGCACCTGACTGCATGGCGCGCTATAATTAACGTTTGCAGAAAATTATTAGCTTTTCCGAGTCGTACTGAGGTTCGCTATGCCAATTTACACGTACCAATGTGAAAATTGCGGCGTCCGGTTCGAACGCTTTCAAAAATTTAGCGAAGATCCGCTCACCCAATGTCCGGAATGCGATGAAAACGCACTACGCAAAGTTTATACGCCGGTCGGCATCGTTTTTAAAGGGTCCGGTTTTTACGCAACCGATCACCGCTCGCCATCCGGCGCCAGCCGGGTAAACGGCAGCACCAAATCCGAGGGAGATGAGACGAAGCCTGCTGCAAATGAGACGAAGAAGGAAAAATCTTCCGAGGATTGACTCATTGAAGCAACCGATAAGCATCAACTTAATTCCTGAGAAACGCCTTCAATTGCAAGGCGTTTTTTGATCTCAAGACATCCGCGCGCGAAGCGAGCGGAAGTGGGCGCATGGTATAATCACCCCGCAATAATGATTGTCCTCAATCCTAAGAGAGGGAGTTCGAATTGCATGAAACTGCACGAATATCAATCTAAACAAATCTTCGCCAAGCACGGCATCCCCATACCCAAGGGACGTGTAGCGGCCACCGCAAACGAAGCAAAAGCCATTGCTGAGGAATTAGGTGGCCGCGTTGTTATTAAATCCCAGGTGCTGGTCGGCGGTCGGGGTAAAGCGGGCGGTATTCGCCTAGCGAAGAGCCCAGATGAAGCCGAGGATGTCGCCGCGGCAATCCTCACGATGGAGCTCAAAGGGCTGCCAGTTCGCAAAGTCCTGGTAGACGAGGCTGCCAACATAGACAGTGAAATCTACCTGGGGATCACCAACGATCGCGCCGCCCGCAAACCCGTGATGATCGCCTCCTCCGAAGGCGGAGTTGACATCGAGGAAACAGCCAGGGAAAACCCCAAGGCGATTGTGCGCATCCATATCGATCCGCTTTTAGGACTGCGCGACTACCAGTCGCGCGATTTGGCTGCCGGGATCGATTTACCCCGCGAGCATTGGCGTGCGTTCGCAGGTATCGCCCGCGGCCTTTGGCAGGCTTACAAATCCTCAGACGCCAACTTGGCCGAGATCAACCCATTAGTGATCGCCGATAAACGCTTGCTGGCTGTCGATGGCAAAATGGTCATTGACGATAACGCACTATTCCGCCACCCAGATTTAAATGAGATGCGCGACCTCGACGTAGAAGTCGAGGCGGAGACCGAAGCGCGTAAATACGGTCTTTCTTTCATCAAGCTGGAGGGCGAGATAGGTTGCATGGTTAATGGGGCCGGGCTGGCTATGACCACTATGGATATCATCAAGTTATACGGAGGGGAACCAGCCAATTTCCTGGATATTGGCGGAGGGGCCGGCGCCGAGAAAGTCGCTGCTGCGCTGCGCATCATCTTGGGGGATTCGAACGTCAAGGCAGTATTGATCAACATTTTCGGCGGTATCACCCGCGGCGACGAGGTCGCTCGCGGCATCCTGGAAGCCTTACAAACTTTCAACTCGAACATTCCGATGATAGCCCGTCTGGTGGGTACGAAGGCGGCAGAAGGCCGCCAGATCCTGGCGGATGCACAGATGATCACGGCAGAGTCGCTATCGGACGCCGCGCAGAAAGCCGTGAAAGCGGCAAAGGGAGCGTAATCCGATGAGCATCTTAATTGATAAAAACACCCGGCTGCTGGTCCAAGGGATCACCGGAAACGAAGGCCTTTTCCACACCGAGAGAATGGCAGCTTACGGCACCAATATTGTTGCCGGAGTAACTCCGGGAAAGGGCGGTGAATGGGTCTTGGATGGAAAAATACCGGTCTTTGATTCGGTTCGCATCGCCGTAGAAGCCCGCGGAGCCAACACCAGCGTGATCTTCGTCCCCGCCCGCTTTGCGACCGATGCAATCTTCGAGGCGGCGGATGCAGGGATTGCTTTGATTGTGTGCATCACAGAAGGCGTTCCCGTGCAGGATATGATGAAGGTGCGCAACTACCTGGACCAGAAACACGTTCGCCTGGTTGGACCGAATTGCCCGGGATTGCTGACCCCCGGTGAATCGAAGGTGGGCATCATCCCCGGCGATATCGCTATTCAAGGAAACGTCGGCGTCGTCTCCCGATCCGGCACGTTGACATACGAAGTGCTTTATGCGCTTAAGGAGGTCGGCGTTGGCGCCAGCACCTGTGTGGGGATCGGCGGGGACCCGATCAATGGGACCAACTTCATCGACGTACTAGGCATGTTCGAGGCGGATCCGCACACAGAGAAGGTCGTGCTTATCGGCGAAATCGGCGGCTCCGATGAGGAGAAAGCCGCAGAATTCATCGCCGATCACATGACCAAACCGGTTGCAGCCTTCATCGCCGGGCGGACGGCGCCTCCTGGTAAACGTATGGGGCACGCTGGCGCTATCGTTGAGGGCGGCTCCGGCCTGGCAGCCGACAAGATCGAAGCCTTCAAAGCTGTTGGTGTGCCTGTGGCGGATACCCCGGAGGAGATCCCAGCTTTATTAACCGGTTGAAGTGCTGCCAGAATAATTACGGAACGTGTTACGCGTCCTGGTTTTTATTGACTCGATCAGCAAGATGAATGAAAGGCTGCCGGCAAAAAACATCTCCGGCAGCTTTATTCTTTAATATCTGGAGCGTATTCTTTTCAACGGGCGCTATCCACTACCGCGAGCGACCTGCGCCGTGACCCGGACAAAACCCGCATCGGAGTTTTCTTGCATATTGACAGTCAACCGGTCGCCATTCGCATCTTCCCGGAGCATGGTGGCGATGACACCCACCGCGTTATCCGGCGGTCCGGCCATCTCCCAACCGAAATTGGGCAATTCTTCCTGGAAGAAGGAGACCACGCTGTTAATATCGCCATCTACTGTGAACTGTACGCTATCTCCGCCGCGGGAATAGTGAACATCGTACGCAGCTTCAGGAACCGGAATCGGAGAGGCTTCAGCAGGGTTGACTGGTTCTTCCCCACCGTTTTCTACTGTCCCGTTGTTCTCCTCTTGACCACTCGGTTGAGTCGCAGCTGGCTGGCCGCCAGATCCTTGTCCAGGAGTCGGGGTATCTAACGGCGGCGGGGTTGGTTCTGCAGAACAGGATGCCAGCGACCAGCTCAACAACAAAATAACAATTACGACGAAAGATAACTTCCTGTTCATCATGGTCACTCCTCCTCAGGTTCTCGCATGCCAGTAAGTTAATATCTTATCTAGGGGATTCTGGCGAACCAATACCCCCCCAGGTGCATGCTGCTTGGTTGGAATAGCCTCACCGTTTTTCATACAGCGCTTGCCGCAGCTGATTTCAACTATATACCGCTTGAGCTATCTTGTCAATTATGTTTTAAATTGTCCTAACCGATCTCGATCAACAAAAGGCGCGGTTTTTACCGCGCCTGAAACTCGTTCAAACCACCCCCAATTAGGTCATATGGGTGTTGACGTAGGTGACTGCATCACCGACTGTGCTGATGGATTGTGCGTCTTCGTCCGAGATCTCCCCACCAAATTTATCCTCAAATGCCATGATCAGCTCGACCAAGTCCAGCGAGTCCGCCTCCAGATCCTCGCGAAAGCTTGCATCCATCGTCACCCTGTCTTCATCCACACCCAGTAAATCAACAATAATTCCACGAATCTCTTCGTACGTGTCTGCCATGGAACATCCTCCTTGAATGGTTTAGTAATTTAATCCAGCTTATTGTATCCTTGCGTCCCGATCTGTCAAGTCTACCGGCGCTTTGTGCCGTGACGGACGTTAAATGTAAGGGTTTTTACACGCTACTCGAATTTAATGCTAGAGTGTTTAGTAAAAGATCAGTTTGTTGACAGGTCGGAATCAGACTGGTAAGATCGCCTCAACTCTCAGGAACACCATTTTATGCCAAAAGTTACGCAGATAGGCTCGCGGAAAGCCGATCACATCCGCATCAACCTAGAAGAAGACGTGAGATCTGGCCTGACGACGGGGCTGGAACGCTACCGCTTTACCCACCAGGCGCTCCCTGAACTCGACCTGGATGAGGTGAATCTCAGCACGGAGATTTTCGGCAAGCGCTTACAAGCTCCCATCCTGATTTCCTCGATGACCGGAGGGACTGCAGAAGCCGGCGAAATCAACCGCAGGTTAGCGCTCGCCGCCCAGGCAACCGGCATCGCTATGGGCCTGGGTTCACAACGGGCTGCTCTCGAACAACCCGAGTTAGCTGCGACGTTTCAGGTACGCCAGGTCGCCCCCGACGCTTTATTGTTCGCTAATTTAGGCGCAGTTCAACTCAATTACGGTTACGGCGTCGAACAATGCCGCCGGGCGGTAGAAATGATCGAAGCCGACGCGCTGGTATTGCACTTGAATGCCCTGCAAGAAGCCGTGCAACCGGAAGGCGACACCCGTTTTGCCGGGCTGCTCGGCAAGATAGAGGCAGTTTGTAAAGCGCTGCACGTGCCGGTGATCGCGAAAGAAGTTGGTTGGGGTTTTTCGGAGAGCGCCGCTCGAGGATTAGCCGAAGCAGGTGTAGCTGCCATCGACGTTGCTGGCGCCGGCGGCACTTCCTGGACCCAGGTAGAGATGTACCGCGCAGAGACAGAGGCCCAGGCTCGCCTAGCAGCTGCTTTTCTCGATTGGGGCATTCCGACTTCCGAATCGATCTTGCTGATCAAGAGGGCTGCTCCAGACATGCGCATCTTCGCTTCAGGCGGTCTGCGCAACGGCATCGACATCGCCAAATGCGTCGCGCTCGGGGCGCAACTGGGCGGCATGGCGAGCCCATTCCTTAAGTCAGCAGCTGTTTCCGCCGAAGACACCGTTCAAACTGTGGCTGAGATCAAGCGGCAGATCCAAGTTTGTATGTTCGCAGCAGGCGTACGGGACCTAGAATCCCTGCACGCAACGCCCATGCAAAAACTTTAACCTTAGAAGTAACGCAATTCAGGGATTAATTGGGGGTATTTGGGCGGGCTTCACCTTCCTAAATGCCCCATCCTCTCACCAACTGCTTAGGTCCTAAAGCTAATTATCAGCGGAGTACGCCCATGTCCTTGCCCTCACCAACCGCTAGAATGCTGCCAGCGATAGAGGAGGAACTCCATAACGCAGTCGACCGGGTAAGTGGACCGGGGTTGGAAGATCTGCGTTATATGCTCGCCTATCATTTGGGTTGGGAGGGAGAAGGCGCCGATGAGCGTGCGCGCGGCAAACGGGTGCGTCCTCTATTGCTTTTACTGGCTTGCGCTGCAGCAGGCGGCTCCTGGCACGACGCCCTGCCAGCAGCGGCTGCAGTGGAGCTGATCCATAACTTTTCATTGATTCACGATGATATCGAGGACAACAGCGACCTGCGCCGCGGCCGCCCGACGGTCTGGAAGCAGTGGGGCGTCCCGCAGGCGATCAACGCCGGTGACGCCATGTTCAGCCTAGCCCACCTAACCATTTTAGATTTGAAGAGCGTAGTCCCACCCAGTACAGCGCTGGCTGCAGTACGCCTCTTGCAGGATACTTGCTTGCAGCTGACCCAGGGACAGCATCTCGATTTGCACTACGAGAACCACGCCGTCATCGCTTTAGAGGCTTATTGGCCGATGGTGGAAGGGAAAACGGCCGCGCTTTTGGCTGCCTGTACGGAGTTAGGCGCCATTATCGCCCAAGCCCCGGATGCCTGCCGACAGGCCTATCATCGGTTCGGCCGGTCTTTGGGCCTGGCTTTCCAAGCACAGGATGATTTACTGGGCATTTGGGGAGACGCAGCCCTGACCGGGAAATCGGCGGAAAGTGATCTGCTGGATGGAAAAAAATCCTTGCCGGTGATCTACGGCCTGGACAAAAAGGGCGCTTTCGCTGCACGCTGGCAACAAGGAGCGATCACACCGGCGGAGGTACCCGAACTGGCGCATCTGCTGGCTGAAGAAGGGGCGCGCGAATATACCCAGAGCAGCGCTAACCGCCTCACCCGGCAAGCGTTGGAGGCCCTCGATGACGCCGAACCTCAAGGCGAGGCGGGGGATGCACTGCGCGCGCTCGCGTATCGGTTGATCGAACGGCAAGTTTAATCAGATTAGACGAATTGCATGAAGACCTGGTTGCCGAGCAGCCGGCCGCGCGGCGTCAGGCGTAAGCTGCGCGCTTGTTTTCCCTCTCCTGCCCAGTTTAACAAGCCACTCTTTTGAAGCATTTCAATTTCTCCGGAAAAAGCCCCCGACAGCGGCAAACCAAAGCGCTGTGCAAAGGTGTGTTCCGAGACCCCTTCTTCGGTCAATCGCAAACCCATCAACAGCGTGTCGCGCATCTCCCGATCTCGATCGATCGGTTCCACGCTAGAGGTAGCCGGTGTGCGAGGGAAATCCTTTTCGCCCAGGCCGTGATGGTTCTCATCCGCTGACAGGCGATGGATGTATGCCTGTGGGGCGCGCACATTCGCCGTACGAACACCGCCGGCAAAACCGTGGGCTCCAGCCCCGATACCTAAATAAGGTTGGTTGCGCCAGTACTGCAAATTGTGCCGGCAAACCTTCAACCTGCCGCGCTCACCTTCGAGCGCCCAATTGGAGATCTCATACTGAGCGAAACCAGCCCTGTTCAACTTATCGTCTGCCCATTCGTACATCTCTGCAGCCAGGTCCGGGTCCGGCTCGGACAACAAGCCCCGCTCCACCCAATGGGCCATCGGCGTGCCGTGCTCGAGAGTTAATGCGTAAAGCGATAAATGATCGGGAGATAGTCCGAGGGCTAACTCCAGGTTCTTTTGCCAGGACGCCAAGGATTGGTAGGGCAGACCGAAAATCAAATCCAGGTTGACATCCTCGAATCCAGCTCCTCGTGACCAGGCAACCGCCCGGGTAACCTGTCTGAAATCGTGTTCCCGCTCCAGCAAAGACAGCTCCTCCGGCGCAGCAGACTGCATGCCCAGGCTCAGCCGATTGACCCCCAGGCTGCGGAGATCCCGCAAATAAGCCTGCGATAGGGTCCCCGGATTAGCCTCCATGGTGAGCTCCAAACCCGCGAGCAGCTCGAATGAGGCGAACAACGCCTGCAGGACCCGTTCCAGCTCATCCGCCGGGAGAAGAGAAGGGGTACCGCCCCCGAAAAACACGGTGTGCACCGGCAAACGCTTTCCAGCGCTTTCAGCCAGCAGCTCGATCTCCCGACATAAGGCTTGCACGTACGCCGGAACGAGGTTTTCCAGGCCGGCATAGGTGTTGAAATCACAATAACTGCAGCGATGCGTGCAAAAAGGGATATGTAAATACAGGCTAAATGGGGTCATTTTGAGGCAGTATACCATGCAGCGGAACCCTTCACGAGCACATAAAGACTGGTATAATCGCCGCTGCCGGGGCCTATCTCCCCGGCTTCTATATGCCTATGAGTACAGAATCGCCATCTAAACCGACAAAGCTTTGCCCGACTTGCGGCACCAGAGTGAGCGAGGACGCCGATCGCTGCCTGGTTTGCGGCAGCGATCTAACCGCCAGCGATAAACCAGAACGCCAGGCTAAGGCCTTACAGGGGAGCCGCATGCCCGAAATCACCCTGAGCTTGCCCATCGTCCTTGGGCTGCTGGCTTTGTTTCTATCGATCGGCGCTGGGCTGGTCTTCTTTGCCTTACAGGAAACCGGGCGTGTGGTAGATCCTACCGCCACCCCTACCGTTACGGTCACCGTGACGTCAACGACGACGCCCACCCCGGAGACTCCGATCCCCACCGATACGCCAATGCCTACTCCGACGCCGCTCAGCTACCTTGTCAAGGCGAACGAGACTTGTTTGGGCATCGCAGCTTCCTTTGAGGTTTCCGTTAACAGCATCGTGCTGCTGAATAACCTCTCAGCGGACTGCACAGTATTCGAAGGCCAGGAGCTGCTAATCCCCCAGCCAACCGGCACACCTACCCCATTGCCGACTTCCACGCTGAGCGCGGCTGAGGCGACTGATGAAGCCTGTGAAAAAGCTGATTACACCGTCCAGGAAGGCGACACGCTGAGTACGATCTCCCAGGCGTACGGGGTCCCCATGGCAGCCATCCGGGAGTATAACGGGTTGACCAGCGAGACAGTCTTCCAGGGCCTCACCCTGACGATCCCGCTGTGCGAGCAATTTCCCACCCCAGGTCCTTCTCCCACACCGACCCCGCCGCCGCCATATGCAGCACCGAACCTATTATTGCCGGCGGACGGCGAGTCCTTTTCAATCGGCGGCGACGCTGTGACTTTGCAGTGGGCTTCCGTCGGTACGTTGGCGGAGAATGAGGCTTATGCCGTGACTTTGACCGGCCTGCCCGTAGCGGACGATCAGCTGGTCGATTACGTCACCGACACCAAGTACATAGTGCCCGGATCGTTCCTCGCCCGCACCCCAGACGCCAAGGCTTACCGCTGGGCGGTGTCCACGGTCCGGCAGGTAGGCACCGACGATGATGGCGATCCGATCTGGGAATCGGCCGGGGCGACCAGCGAGGCGCGCGTATTTATCTGGACTGGTGGGGGCGCCGCGCCAACCTCGGCAACTACCCCCACACCTTAACCAGTTTCAGTAAAAAGACGTCTAGGTACGGGCAGAACGTCGCTTTCTGGAA
>CAYNWK010000184.1:0-8548 GCA_964400875.1 uncultured Anaerolineaceae bacterium
TTCCGCCCGGCTATCCGCCGCAACGCCGCGGCCCTGATCGTCCTGCACAATCACCCGTCTCAGGATCCAACACCCAGCCCGGACGACGTCGCCGTCACCCGGGCGATCGTCGAAGCCGGCCGGCTGCTGGATCTGCCGGCGCTGGATCACCTGATCATCGGCGGTGGGCGTTTTGTTTCGCTCAAGGAAAGAAATCTGGGCTTTTCAACCTGACGCCTCGAACAACTCAAACAAGGAATCTCAAAGGAGGCCAAAATGTTCACAACTTCACTAACCGGCCGGGCCTGCGGCCGGCGCCTGCGCGGCGGCGTCTACGCTGAAACTCGCCTGTCCGAGGACGGCCTGCCGATCGAATACTTCATCGTCGATCCCCCCACCCCGGTCGAGCTCGAAGAACTGGGCCTGGCCCCGGTCGGCGTCCAGCTGATCGAAGTGGGCGGCGGCACCCATGTCTTCGACATGGTCGGGCAGGTATTCTATCCCTATCCCGCCGATTACATCGAGGAAACCCGCCGGATGGGCGCTTCCCGGCGGCTGCCGGCCAACCTGGACTTCTCCAGCCTGGGACCCGAAAGCCGCCTGGTGTTGATCCACGCCCGGGCGGTGATCGAGAACTTCGTCGCTTACCCCCAACCGCCTCTGATGGGATGCCCCAGGGGCCTGGAACCCCACGCCCAATCACCGCTGCCGGAGATGTGCGCTGGTCTGTGGTGGTATGACCTGGGGGAGTCCGCTGTGCAGACTCCTGAGGAGTCAGTTTCCCATACCCCACCCGGCCCATCAGAAGATACCGAAACCCGATCCAACCCCGGGCGAAGCGCTGCACTGACCACCGTGCTCCGCCGGCTCGAGGGCGGCACGGAATATTGGGGCTATCCCCGTCCGGAAGGGCTCGTCCCCCACTACCACCACGGGATCTTCCTCTCCCTGCCGATCAGCAACCTGGCCGTGATCCAGGGGGGCGAAGCGACGGAACACAACTACCAGGCAGCCTGCGTCAGCGGGCTTCCTGTATACCTGGAGGAGGCCTGAACATGACCAACAATTTATATATCCCCGAGGATATCCGCACGATCGATACCTTTCTCGGCCAGATCAGGGCAGAGCTCACCGACGTGATGGCCATGGAGGTGCGCGAGTGGCGCGCCGAACTGCGAGCCGCCGTCAGGGATTGGAAAGGCGGCGGCTCGGAACCCGACTGGCTGGGCTTCCGCGAGTGGCTGAACGACATCTGCCACGACGACGGTATGCCCGCCCTGTTTCCCACCAGTAAGGAGGCCTAGATGATCCACATTCCCCTCTCCCAGCTTCCCGCCCCGCCCGGCACCAAAGTCCGGGCGGGCTTGCTGAAGTCGATCCAGGAAAAAGGCGTCCTGACGCCCATCCTGGTGCGGCAAAACAGCTCCGGGTATACGATCCTGGATGGCCGGCGGCGCGTGGTCGCCTCCAAAAAGGCTGGACTAGAAGCGATCCCGGCCATTCTCTTAGAAGAAGGCGGGCCGGAAGTCACCCTGCTGACCCACGCCACCCGCTCCGAAAACCCGGTGGCCGAACTGGAGGCCATCCGGGCGCTCCAGCGCCGCGGGCTTTCTGAAAAAGAGATCGCCCGGGCCGGTTACGCCAGCCTGGCGCGCATCCGGCGGCTGGCGAAGCTCAACCGCCTGGCCCCAGAAATGACCGAGAAGGTCAATGCCGGGGAAATCGCCCCGGGCGTGGCCTTCCAGATAGCCAGCCTGCCCCAGGAGGAGCAGCACCAGCTCCTGGCGAAGGAGGGTAAAGTCACCGCCAAAACCGTCCGCCAGGCCAAGTATGCCCGCCGGCAGGCCGCGGTCCCGACCTTGCCAGAACTTGGGGAGCAGACCAGGCCGGTGACCGTCGAGGAACTGCTCAAGTGCCTGTGCGGTGACACGCTGGCTCAAATCCTGGTGGAACTGCCGGGGGAAACCCGCTTTGACGTCTGGCGGGCGAAGATCCGCCGACTGCTGGACTGAACCTGGCTCACCCTCGAATCGAAAAATCTGAGCAAGACCAGCCGGGCGCAGGGAAGCTATCCCTGCGCCCGGCTCAAATACAGGAGGTTGTCATGAAAACCCGACGTGCACTCTGCCTGACAGAGGCCATTACCTTTTACCAACCCACATCCTGGGAAACTCACGCCCGCTACGCTCTGCAGCACGGCGGTGGAGAGGTCCGCATGCCCGCCGGCGCCTGGGTGGTCGAGCTGGGTCCGGTCGAAACCTGGCCCGACCAGAAGAGCGCATACCGCTACCGCACCCCCTCCGGGCAGGTCCTCGCCCTGGAATCCCCGCTTGAGGAAGATCGCTATCGAGAGGTGACCGACCCGCAGGTGGTCACGGCCCTGAACGCCTTTCGGGGTCTCGAGGATATTTTGCGCCTGGATTTCGGCCTGGCCCTGCAGCAGACCTGCCCCGCCCTAACCCCTTTCGCCCTGATCAAGTGCCCGCTCTGCTCCGGAACTTCGTTCACCACGGTCGATCTGGCTTCGGCCTGGTGCGATCGCTGCAACGCGACCTTTCACGTGCGCTCCACCGCCGGCGATCCAGGTTTCGTCGTCGACCTGACCTGGGAGCACTACGACCCCCTGGCAGCCCACTACGTCCTGCCGAGGACGGACCGGCTGCTCGCCACGCTGGTGCTCAAAGACAGCGGCGACCCGCGGGACATGCGCCGCGACCACTGTGCTGAGGCCTGCCGGTCCGGTTCGATCCAGCTCACGGATGGCAGCACCGGACTCCGCCCTGGATTGCACCAGTGCCAGATCGGCACGCTATATGACTGGCGGTGCATCTACGGCCGGGTCCCGACCCCTGAGGACCTGCGCCGGGATTCAACCTGGGAGATCGACGGGCAGCTCTGGCCGGCTGCGGCTGCCCTGCGCACTCTAAGGTTGAAGCAGGCTGAACGCCGGGCGCTGGAGCTGGCGGCCAATATTTTCGAGAAAGAACTGGCCGGCACGGCCCAGGAGCTCCAGGAGATCCTTAATCTGCGCCCCCAACCCCCCACCGTGCTCGAGGCCGTGCTGCCAGACGTTCGCAATTTACAGCATCAGGAGCGCTACCTCCTGCACCACTGGCTGACGCTGGCGCCGGATGGACCTTTCCACAGTTACGAGCTCGCCCTGCCGGTGTGGTACGTGGTGGCGCCGGTCGTGGAAGAGCGCCGCCTGACCGGATGGCGGGTGGTGCGCAGGGACATCTGCCCCCGGTGCGGCGAGGCGGTCACCCCCGAGAATATCGCCACTGCTGCCGATGGCCGCCAGCATTGGGACACCCCCCACGGCTACTGCCGGGAGACCTGGGAAAAAACGGGCTGGCTCCCCCCGGTTCCCGAGGCCGAATCGGGAGGTGAACCGGACGAGACAGGTCAGCCGGGAGGCGGGCGATGATCCTGAAAATCCGCGACATCCACGCGCTGGCCCGCGACGTGATGATCGACGACGGCAACCTGGTGTTCGCCCGGCTGATCGCCTCCGACGAGGAGGCACGCGCCATCGCCTACTTTGCTGCCCACAAAGGGGGCTATGTAGACGCCCACCCCCACCTGGGCTGGGTCCACCTTCAGAACCAGGCTGCCCAGGTAAGTATCCAGGGCATCACCATCCAGGGGATCGCCCAGAAGATCGTCACCCTCTACCTGCCTGCCCTGTTTGGGCGCCGGTACTTTATCGCTCCGCAGGAGGGGGTCGCAAGGCGGTTCCGCCGCTTCCTGCACGCCCACACACCCTACCCCGTCCCCCGCCGGCTGCCCCCACCCGGGCGCTGGGGCGAAGAGTTGGAGAGCTACGACTCCCAGGGACTGGTGGCCCTGGCCTTTCGCGAAGCGGATATCCAGGAACTTTTAGACGAGATCAGCCCGTTTACCTCCACGCAAAGTGGTACTCTTAGCTGCGTGGAGGTGGCCATGGAGAAACAAAACATTACGCTTTCCGTGCCTAAAGATATTTTACAAAAAGCCAGGATCTTGGCGGTGAAGAAAGGGACCTCCTTGTCGAGGATGTTGTCGCGCTACCTGGAAGAAATCGTCCTTGAAGAGGAAGCCTACACAAAGGCCCATCGCCGGCACCTGGCGGCCCTGAAAGACGGGCTTGACCTGGGTACGGCAGGAGTTATTGACTGAACCCGCGAAGAGCTCCATGAACGATGAGGCAGTTCTTCCATTTTATCGATACCACATCCCGGTCTATGCCCATGATGTGTCCGCGGGCGAAAAACACCCCCTGGCCCGGGCGGTCCTTGAGGCGCTTTGGCAAACAGGCAATGGATGCTTGAGCGTTCAGGTGCTGCAGGAGTTTTTTGTGACGGTTACCCTGAAGGTATCCAAACCACTCAAAATAGAGCGCGCCAGGCAACTGGTTGCGGCTCTGGCCACCTGGCGAGTCCATGGGCCGCATGCGGAGGATGTACTGGGCGCCATCGATCTGCAGCAGCGCTACCGGATCTCCTTCTTGGATGCGATGATTCTATTCAGCGCCAGCCAGCTGGGGGCAGAGGTTGTCTTGTCGGAGGAGCTCAGCGCCGGGCAAACCTATGATGGACTTCAGGTTGTCAATCCCCTAGCGATTGGTTCTTAGGATGGTGACTCGGTCACACCTGTTGATGTGAGACTATGTCGGAAGGAGAGTTTGTTGCATAACGCAACCAATCGTGATATTATGGCAGCTAAGATTATTCCTTGATGGGAGGTTCCAATATGCCTACGCTTCACGTACGTAATGTTCCCGAGGAGCTGTATGAACGCATTCGCCAGCAGTCACAAGCCCAAAACCGCTCCATCAGCGCAGAGGTAATTACGCTGCTTCAACGCGCCCTGGAGGAGCGCACCAAGCCCCAGCATGAAGTTCTGAACAGCATACGTCGCCGACGCTTCTTCCGTCCCGATGAGGTGGGAGCGCCTGACAGCACCACGCTTCTGCGCCAGGACCGCGGGCGATGATCCGCACTTGTGTTATAGATGCCAGTGTGGGGATCAAGCTGTTCGTGCAGGAAGACCTTTCTGAGCAGGCCGACAGGTTGTTCAGTCAGTTATCTGAAGACCCAGAGGCGATATTTTATGTGCCGGATTTGTTCTTTGTTGAGTGCACAAATATTTTGTGGAAATATGTGCGCAATTTCGCTTACCCCGCGGAGAATGCTCGCCGGGACGTCAAGGATCTTCGTGCCTTGGATCTGCTGACTGTCTCGACGGCCGACTTAATCGTACCTGCCTTGGATTTGGCTCTTGATTTCGGGGTGACCGCTTACGATGCTTGTTATGCTGTACTGGCGCAGTTATTAAATTTACCTTTGGTTACCGCGGATGAGTCGTTGAGCCGGAAATTGGTAGGCGGCGAGGTTGAAGCGCGCCTGCTGGGGGAAATATGAATAAATGAACTTATGATGGACTTCAGGTTGTCAATCCCTTAGCGATTGGTTCTTAGGATTGTGACTCGGTCACACCTGTTGATTTGAGACTATGCCGGCTCGAGAAAGGCTCCACTTATGTTATCACTATGAGATCCCTGTCGGGCAATAGTCCTTATCCAAAGCTGAAAGCAGAAAACTTTAAAACCATCACTTTGTGGATGGTTTTTTTGCTACTCTTGCGATTTGCCTTATTTCCCTCTATCAGGCTGTCCTCTCATCGTTTGTCAGGGATTACTTGCTATTCCAGATTACTTCCACCTCGTAGCTGGAGATGTTTTCGTCGGTGGTCAAAATGGGCATTTTCTCCATTTGACTCTGGGCGATTAACAACCGATCAAACAGGTCGCGGTGGATCTCCGGCAGCGAATACACTCGCAGGGCATGGCTGAGCTGAACAGGAAGCCCTTGCAAGTGATGCAAGGTTAGACGGTCGGCCACATATTGCTCTAGGGGGCTCCGGGAGGGACAACCTGCCCAGTGCAGCTTTGATAGCGATCTCCCAGGCACTGGCGGCGCTCAGGGAGATTTGGTTATTCCCATCTGCGATGATCGCCCGGACACTCTCAGACAATTTTGGATCATCCACGTTCCACCAGAGAAAGGTATGGGTGTCCAGCAGGGCTTTCACAGCTCTTCAAACTCCGGCAGGGGTTCATCGAAATCAGGAGCTATCACAATTTTACCGGCGTCGTTTCCGGGTGTACGGGGCTTTGGCTGTGGCTGGTATGGCAACAAGCGGGCGACGGGCTGGCCTGCCTTGGCGATCACCACCTCCTCCCCATTCATAACTCGTTGGAGCAACCTGGACAGATGGGTTTTAGCTTCGTGAATGTTTACTTGCAAGGTCATAGCACACCTCCCTCAATATTATCAACGAAGCTAAGAACTAAGTTAATATATCCGCGTCTACGATCTTTCAGAAGTATCGGACCCTACCTCAGCTAACACTTGATGAAACTGCTGTCGAATCTTGTCCAAAGAGAGAATCTACTCTCGAGCATGTGCGCGCATATAGTTTGCCGCTTGCATTTGAAATACTCACCACCCTGGCAGCGATCACCTGGATCCAACACAGGCTCAGGACGGACCCTCGGAGGGTATTTAGGTGCTGCGCCAACCTTGCCCAGTTCTTCATCCAACCTGCCGCCCGCGCGCTCACTGACAATCTAGAGCGGTTATTGATGGGATTGTGCGTCCTTTTTTGCTCCAAACCCATTCGGTTACGCGGGCCTCGATTACCCGGTTTCCCAGGTAACGAGCGACCGAAGCACGATGATGCCCATCAAGGATGAAGTAACGCTCTCCGACCTTGTAGACCTCGATGGGGGGGAGGCCACGCGGGCCCTGCATCAGGGTATAGATGGTTCTCCAGCGGTTCTCAAGCCGGGAAGATAGCGGCAGCAAGGAACGCGTAAACAGTTCGTGCTTTCCAACGCTGCCGACGATCTGATCGAGCCGGATCTCTTGCCGTCCCCTTTTAATTCGGGTGACGAGATGCAATTCCGTTTTCACCCTTTCAAAGGGCAGCAGGTGGTTCGGGCGTCCGGTTATTCGCCGGAAGAAGGCCTGGAGCCGCCCTCGATGCAGAGCCGTCTGGAACTCGCTGGGCGCAATCATTCCCCAGCCTAAATAGCCATTTAAATATCGTTCCATGTCACGCTCCTTTCCAAAACAGGAATGAGGGCTTGCTTCGTATGTATGATAAAAAATTAACTCTCCGCCTGCATCAGGCAGGTGGAGAGTTTTGGATTAGCCGAGGTGGGAGATTTAATCCTGGTCAGGTGTCCAGGTTGCCTCTCATTTGCCCCGGGCCCGGATGTACTTCCCTACATCTACGTTCAGCACGATTTCATCCACGTCGAAGACGACCCAGGGCGTGCCTTCATCGAACCAGGTGATCGATGTCTTGGACATGGTGGGATTCCCGTTGACAACATCCCACTCCAGGATCTTGGGGATCCACAGGGTCTTTGCCTGGTCTGCCTCCCCCTTGTAGCGCATGGCCTCCAGCATGTCCAACATGCCGCTCTCGGGATCAAAACGCGCTACGAGAGTTTGCTCGCCGTCCTCGAAAGGGACGATCAACAGGGCGGTGGTCGCGTCCACCGGCTCCCAGCGCACGCGCGGATCGGTCAGGAAGAGGGAGGCGAACCAGGTCGACTCGCCCCACAAGCCCAGGTTGGCGCCCTGGTTGATCTTCGGACCTTCGAAGGTGCCGAAAGGCAGTTCCATCAGGCCCTGCCCATCCAAATAGCGTTCGTTGACGCGCATGATCGGGAAGCCGAAGAAGGTTGTTTCGATGTAGTGCCGGCAACCCTGCCCGGCCTGGTGGGTAAAGCGGAAGCGCGCCGGGAAGATTAACCCCACGATCCGCATCCTGGCCCGTCCGCTAATTACCGCGGAGGTAACGACGGGCGCGTTCTCGCCGTAGAGCTGGCGGTAGAAGCGCTCGACAGGGGCCGGCAAATCCTCAGGAAGAGGGACGGTTTCCAGCTGCGGCTGCTGTTGGGGGAAAGCGGCGAAAGGTGCAGGCTTGATCCGCAATCCCACCCAGGCGAGTAAAAAAAGAACAGCGAGGATGCCAACCAGGATGATGACGATTTTCATATTAATCTCTCTTTAAACTACTGCTTCATGGACAAATGATATCAAAACCACTCCCCAGCTGTATCGGTCAGCTGGGGAGTGTTCGACCTGTGCGGTTGGGTAGTTCTTGGGTCAACAACCCCATAAATAAATTTAGGGGCTTGTCCTTCCAAATTTCGTCCTTTTGGACGGCAGGAGAGAGTGCCTTGAAAAACTGTTTGCTCTACAGCCTACGACGGAGGACCTTAGCCATACGAAGCCGAGTTATGCACCAACACTTGGAGGCAACTAAGCAGGTTGACACGGGGAGAACATTTCCCCGCCAGGTTTCCAGGCCTGGAGCTACTTCTGGTCTTGAACCGCTTATGTTCTGCTCATCGCTCTGCGCAGCACAGCGACAAGCTCAACTACAGCGCCAGGCGTTTCGGCCTTGCAAATCAACACCAGGGTGCCATTGGTTCAATTTTTCCACGCAAGGAGGTAGGTCGCATTCCTCCCCATGCCTGAAGGCAGGGGTCTCCTGCGGCGAAATCGGATGA
>CAYNWK010000185.1:0-8546 GCA_964400875.1 uncultured Anaerolineaceae bacterium
GGAAGAGATCCTCAGCCGGCTGCGCGAGATCCCCCATATCGAGATCATCCGCATCGGCTCGCGCGTGCCGGTGTTCCTGCCCATGCGCATCACCGACGAGCTCACCGATATGCTGCAGAAGTATCATCCCCTGTGGATCAACATCCACGTCAACCACTCTAACGAGATCTCGGCGGAGCTGGAACAGGCCTGCGACCGCATGACCCGGGCCGGCATCCCGCTGGGCAACCAGTCGGTGCTCCTCGCCGGGGTCAACGACAACGTCCACATCCAGCGGCAGCTGGTTCACGACCTGGTGCGGATTCGCGTCCGGCCATACTATCTCTACCAGTGCGATCTGGTCGCTGGGGCGGGCCACTTCCGCACCCCGGTCGCCAAGGGCATCGAGATCATGGAGGGGCTGCGCGGCCATACCTCCGGCTACGCGGTGCCAAATTACGTGATCGACGCGCCCGGCGGCGGGGGCAAGATCCCGGTCACCCCCAATTACCTGATCAGCATGTCCGATCACAAGGTCGTGCTGCGCAACTTCGAGGGTTATATCACCACCTACGAAGAGCCCACCGACTACAAGCCCGAAGACGCCGCCCAGCCCAAGTTCAAGCGTCCCGAACCGGGTCAGGCGGGCATCACCGGCTTGCTGGAGGGCGAGAAGATGTTCATCAAGCCGGAAGGCTTCGACGAACTGCACGATCGCGGCGGTCTGCAGCACCGCTTGAAAGATGCGAAGAAGTGGATCCCCCTTGGCATCGGTTCCGGGGAGGAGGAAGAAGGCGAATGAAATTTTGGGCGGACCGTCCGGTCCGCCCAAAATTTCTAAGGGCTCGTTAACGATGTATTAGAAACATTTATGGACAATCCCGCTCGATTGTCAGCCCTCAGGCTGCGTGGTAGAATGCTATTCAGGTGGAATTTCGCCTATTAGGAGGTCGTTTAAGCTCATGGAACAACAAATTGCCACTTTCGCGGTGAAAAAGGGATTGGCCCAAATGTTAAAGGGCGGCGTTATCATGGATGTAGTCACTCCAGAACACGCCCGCATCGCTGAAGACGCCGGCGCGGTCGCCGTGATGGCCCTGGAGCGCGTCCCGGCGGATATTCGCGCCCACGGCGGGGTTGCCCGAATGAGCGATCCCGACCTGATCCTGAAGATCATGGATACGGTCTCTATCCCGGTGATGGCCAAGGTACGCATCGGTCATTTTGTCGAAGCCCAGATCCTGGAGGCTATCGGCGTCGATTACATCGACGAGTCGGAGGTGCTCACCCCGGCGGATGAAAACCACCACATCAACAAGCATGACTTCAAGATCCCCTTCGTCTGCGGCTGCCGCAACCTGGGCGAGGCGCTGCGCCGGATCGGAGAAGGCGCCGCCATGATTCGCACCAAGGGCGAAGCCGGCACCGGGGACGTGGTCGAAGCGGTGCGGCACGCGCGCTCGGTCTTGGGTGAGATCCGCCGCCTGCAGAATATGCCCGAAGAAGAGCTGATGTCCTACGCCAAGGAAATTGGCGCCCCTTACGAGTTGGTGGTGGAGACCCGCAGCCTGGGTCGATTGCCGGTGGTCAACTTTGCCGCCGGCGGACTGGCGACGCCAGCGGACGCGGCCATGATGATGCAACTGGGCGTGGACGGTGTCTTCGTCGGCTCTGGCATCTTCAAGTCCGGGGACCCGGCCCGGCGCGCCGCCGCCATCGTCAAGGCTACCACCCATTACCAGGATGCCTATATCCTGGCTGAAGTGAGCCGCAACCTGGGCGAACCTATGGTTGGGCGGCAGGTCACCGATATCCCCACCACCGAGCTGATTGCTGGACGCGGTTGGTAGGCGCGCACGCAGGTTTGACCCTTGATGAAGATCGGTGTGCTGGCGCTCCAGGGTGATTTCAGCGAGCACGCCGCAATGTTGAAAAACCTGGACGTCGAAGTCGTTGAAGTGCGCCTGCCGGAGCACCTGGACGGTCTGGACGGCCTGATCATCCCGGGCGGTGAATCTACCACCATGGGCAAACTGGCCGGTGATTACGGCCTGCTTGAGCCGCTGCGCCGTTTTGGACGAGATGAGCCGGTTTGGGGCACCTGCGCCGGGGCGATCCTGCTGTCCAAAGATGCCCGGCGCGCCCAGCCGCTGCTAGGTTTAATGGACATCACCGTAGAGCGCAATGCCTTTGGACGGCAAGTCGACAGCTTTGAGGTTGACCTGGACGTACCTGCCCTGGAATCCCTGGGGGATGGACAAAGCCCCTATCACGCAGTTTTCATTCGAGCTCCGTTGATTGAAAAAGTTGAAGGCCAGGCCCGCGTGCTGGCACGGCTGCCCGATGGGCGCATCGTGGCGGCCCAGCAAGGTCATCTGCTGGCGACGGCTTTTCACCCGGAATTGACGGGGGACGATCGTTTTCACCGGTATTTCTTGACGCTGGCGACTGCTAAATCCCCGGAGATGCATTGACGAGAATACGTTCGTTTGATTGGCGGGATCTGCCGGCGCTCTTCCGCTACCGGCATAATGGTATCTTTTTCGATACCGCCATGGTGCTGACGCGCGGACCCTTGCAGGTCCCTGCGGGGGCGTTGCTCTCCTACTTCGCGCCAGCTACCGGCATCTATACGTATCTGTGCCCGGATGGTAAGAGCAAATCCTCGGACCCGCTTCTCGTCCAGGTCAAGCATGGCTATGGCTCCTCGTTGGCGCACCTTTCATTTGTTGCACCGGAGCAGGCGGTCGAATCGCCGGACTTGCCCGCCGTTTTGGAATTCATTTTCACCCAGATCGGTGAGCGCGGCGCCATGCACATGATCGCCGAGGTGGACGAGCGTTCTGCTGCTTTTGAAGCCCTGCGCCAGGCCAGCTTCGCTATCTACGCCCGCCAGCGCATCTGGCAGTTGACCGGCGTTCCTACCGGGGGATCCCGGCCCGCTTACTGGCGCGCCTGCCGCAGCAGGGATCTGATCCCCGTGCGCTCGCTATACCATAATCTGGTGCCTGCCCTGGTGCAGCAAATCGAGCCGCAGCCCGACAATAACCCGCGCGGCCTGGTACATCGCCAGGGGGATGATCTGCTGGCTTACGTGGAAGTCAATTATGGACGCAAGGGAATCTGGGTTCAGCCTTTTATCCATCCTGACGCTGAAGAGGTCGCCGACCGGCTGGTGGATCTGTTGGTCACCCTGCCGAACAGGCGCAACCGCCCGGTTTACCTGTGCGTGCGCTCCTACCAGGCCTGGCTGGATACCGCGCTCGAAGAAATCGGTGGGGAATCCAGCCCCGTGCAAGCCGTGATGGTGAAACACTTGGCGATCTCTAAGAAGGTCGCCCAGAGATTCGCTATGCGAGCCCTGGAAGCCGGGCATCCTGAGATTACTGCGCCTTTAGCCCGCACAGAAAGTAATAAATGAAGCTCATCCGTACTTGCGCAGTTCTCCGCATCACGGAGAATACCTGTCTGCGCAGCGATGTCAAACTGGAACTATGACACAAAAACGTATTACCGATGATTTACAAGCTTTAATGAGCGTATTACCCCCGATTGTCGCTCAGGCGGTTGAAAAAGCCGATGACAGTGACAATCTCTTGGAGGTGATCCTGGATTTAGGGCGAGTGCCCACCGCGCGCTTTGTCGATCGCGAGTTGGTCTTGCACAACGTCGAGACCAGCCACGCGGATATCGATTACGTGGTTGACCGGGTTGGGGATTTCGACGCGGATAACCGCGCCGGTCTCGAACGCACCCTGCACCGCATCTCTGCCATTCGCAACCGGCGCGGCGATGTGGTTGGGCTGACCTGCCGGGTTGGCCGCGCGGTGTACGGCACGACCGACCTGATCCAGGACCTGATCGAGAGCGGTAAGAGCTTGCTGCTGCTGGGCCGTCCTGGCGTTGGCAAGACGACCATGCTACGCGAGGCCGCCCGCATCCTGGCAGAGTCCAAGCGCGTAGTGATCGTGGACACCTCCAACGAGATCGGCGGCGACGGGGATGTGCCGCACCCCGCCGTGGGGCGTGCCCGCCGCATGCAAGTTGCCACCCCTTCCCTGCAGCACGAAGTGATGATCGAAGCCGTCGAAAACCATAACCCCGAGGTGATCGTCATCGACGAGATCGGCCGGGAACTGGAGGCGGTTGCAGCCCGCACCATCGCCGAGCGCGGCGTGCAGTTGATCGGCACCGCACACGGCAACTCGCTCGAGAATCTGCTGCTCAACCCCACACTTTCCGACCTGGTGGGCGGGATCGAATCCGTCACCCTCTCGGACGAAGAAGCCCGCCGCCGCGGCACCCAGAAGACCGTGTTGGAGCGCCGTTCGGCGCCTACCTTCGACGTGCTGATCGAGATCCAGACCCGCGACCGGCTGGCGGTGCATCTGGATGTGAGCGAGGCGGTCGACTCGCTGCTGCGCGGCTATCCTCTGCCGCCCGAGATCCGTTCGCGGAACGAGGGAGGCGAGATCGTCACCGAGAAGATTGCTGCGCCCGTCCCCCCCAGGCGAGGCGGCAACCAGTCCCAGGGCTTCCGCCGGCAAGGCAACGGCGGCGAGGCTCTCCGGTCGGAAACGGTATCCTCTGCGCTGCCGGTCTCTGCACCGGTGGAGCCGGTCATGGGCGCCAATTTAAACGCCAAGGCGGTACGCATCTACCCGTACGGGGTCGCCCGCAACCGCCTCAACCAGGCGATCAAGCGCATGAGCGTCCCGGCCCTGGTTGAAAAGCAGCTCGGCGAGGCGGATGTCATGGTCACGCTGCGCTCGTATTACCGCAAGCGGCAGCGGGCAATCATCGATGCCGAGAACCGCGGTATGCCGATTTACGTGCTGCGTTCCAACACCGTCAACCAGATGCAAAAGTTCCTGGGCGACTTGTTCAACCTCTCCAGGGAAGCCGAGAGCGGTTCGGCTGAAGAGCATGCCCTGCAGCAGACCCAGGGCGCCATCAACGCGGTTTTGAACGGCGAGCGCTGGGTGGAGCTGCCTCCGGCCTCTTCCTACATCCGCCGCTTGCAGCACCAGATGGCGCGCAAAGCTAACCTGACCTCGCACTCGTACGGCAAAGAACCGAACCGGCGGGTGCGCATCTTCCGGGAATAATGTTCATTTCGTTTGAAGGGCCTGAAGGCTGCGGCAAAACTTCCCAAATCGCCGATCTGGCCGAGTATTTATGCACACAGGGATTCGACGTCCTGGCGACCCGCGAGCCCGGCGGGACGCCCATTGGCGACCAGATTCGCGCCATCTTACTCGATCTGGAGAACACCGCCATGCAAGAGCGCACCGAGATCTTGCTTTTTCAGGCCTCGCGCGCCCAGCTGGTGGAACAGGCGATCAAGCCGCAGCTGGCGCGCGGCGGTGTTGTGATCTGCGACCGCTACGCCGATTCGACCCTGGCTTACCAGGGCTACGGCTACCGGCAAGACTTGGAGGTCTTACGCCGCATCGTAACCTTCGCTACTGGCGGGCTGCAGCCGGATTTGACCTTGCTGCTGGACCTGGACGTGGAGGTCGGTCTGCGGCGCAGGGCCGGCGGCGGCGGCTGGAACCGTCTGGACGATTACGATCTGGCCTATTACCAGCGCGTGCGAAGCGGCTACCTGGAAATGGCGACCGCCGAACCGGCGCGCTGGCAGGTGGTTGACGCCGAACAGCCGCCTGAAGCGGTTCAGACGGCTGTGCGCGCCATTGTGATGGAGCGTTTGCAGCGTATAGAATCGAGTTGATCGTTTAGGGAGCGGCGCGGTCCTTAGAAGTCGAAATCGTCCCCGCCGCCCATGCCGCCCATCCCGCCGGGGCCGCCCATATCGGGCAGGGACTCCTCGATTTCCTCAGGAGATTGCCCGGATTCCAGGCGGTCGACGACCTCGTCGAACTCGGGGCCCAGCTCCTCGCCCATCTCGCTGCTCATCTGGCGCATCATGCGCGCCATGGCTTTTGGATCGTCTTCAAGTCCGGCCAGGTTCGCCGGATCGGCCAGGTTTTCCAGGCGGCTTTCCTCGGAATGGGCGATGCGCACCCGCCCGATCCGGCGCTGAACCAGCTCGCTCTCGCAGTGCGGGCAGCGAACGACCTCTTCGCCGTATTCTTGATAGGAAAGGTAAATTTCGAAGCGGCGTTTGCAATTCAAACAACGGTAATCATAGTTGGGCATAAATCAGACCTCTCTGTAAAACGTTTTCATTGGAAAACCGCAGTTAAATTATAACCAAAGCGATTCATGATGTCATGAGTGAAAAACCAAACCCATTTTACCCGCTCAAGGATGAACCGCTGCTGATCGTCATCTCGGGCCCCTCCGGTGTGGGCAAAGATACCGTCATCCAGCGCATGAAAGAACGCCACCTGTCCATGCACTTCGTCGTCACGGCGACCACCCGCAAAGCGCGCGCCGATGAGGTCCACGGGGTGGATTACTTTTTCGTCTCCGCCGATGAGTTCGCCGAGATGATCGAGGCAGGGGAGCTGTTGGAGTATGCTATCGTTTACAACGATTATAAAGGCATCCCCAAGGATCAGGTGCGCGCCGCCCTGGCCAGCGGCAAAGACGTGATCATGCGCATCGACGTGCAGGGCGCCGCGACCATTCGCGAGATCGCCGAAGACGCCCTGTTGATCTTCCTCACCACCCAGGATGAGGAAGAGCTGGTCAATCGCTTAAAGGAGCGCAAGACTGAAACACCTGAAGGTCTCAACCTGCGCATCGCCACCGCGCGCCAGGAGCTCAAGCGCATCAAAGAGTTCGACTACGTGGTGATCAACCGGGATGATCAGCTGGAAGACACGGTGGACACTATCTTGGCGATCGTGCGCGCCGAGCACCACCGGGTTAAACCTCGAAAGGTGACTTTGTGAATCAAGAATCTCCCGGCTCGGAAATTCCCGCCGCGCCGTCCCCGGAATACGGAGTTAATCCGCCTGCACCGCCGCCGGAAGTCAGGCGCCGGATCGCCGTGCGCGCCGCCGCCGGTTCCCCGCTGGTGACCTACGCCATCCTGGGGTTCACCATCCTGGTTTTCATAGGGCAAGTCGTCACCCAAAACCCGCAGCTGGTCGGCGGAGATTTGCTGGCGGCCTTGGGCCTCAAAGTCAACGAATTCATCCAGCAGGGGGAGCTGTGGCGATTGTTCACGCCGATGTTCTTGCACGGGTCGATATTGCACATCGGTTTCAACATGTACGCCCTGTACATCTTTGGCCCCGGCCTGGAACGCCAGTTCGGGCACGCGCGCTTCCTGGCGCTTTACCTGATCAGCGGCTTCGCCGGCAACGTGGCTTCGTTTATGTTCTCCAGCGCCCCTTCGTTGGGCTCGTCTACCGCCATCTTCGGCCTGCTCGGCGCGCAAGGGGTCTTCATCTACACCAACCGCGAGGTGTTCGGCGGGGTTGCCCGCCGGGCATTGAACAGCATCATCATGATCGCCGCCATCAACCTGATCATCGGCTTGAGCCCCGGTATCGATAACTGGGGGCACATGGGCGGACTGGTCGCCGGGACGCTGTTCACCTTACTCGCCGGTCCGGTGCTGCGCGTGGAGGGCGTTTATCCCTATCTCGAGGTGGTAGACCAGCGCGAGACCCGGGAGGTGGTCCTGGCCGGGTTGGGCGTCAGCCTGATCTTTGTAGTGCTCACCGCGGCCACCCTGTACCTCAGGGGCGGTTAATTCAAGTGCCCGGCGCTGGTTGAACGTTAATTCAGGGTTAGCTGGTGGGCGCCGTGCGCCTCATTGCGAGGGCGTGAAGCGCCTGAAGCAATCCTGCGAACTGAGGGACGAGACTGCTTCACCGCCATCGGCGGCCGCAACCTCGATTCAGAAGCTAAGCAGCGGGGAAATTCGCCGCCCTCTTCTCCAGGAAAGCCGCAACGCCCTCTTTGTGCTCTGCGCCCCTCCCGGCGATGTCCTGGATGTGGGCTTCGTAGTCGAGCACAGCCTCCAAGTTCCCTAAAACCGCTTTGTTGAAATCGCGCTTCGCCAGCCCGAAAGCGCGCGTAGGCCCTTGGGCCAGCTCTCTAGCCCAGGCGGCGGCCTGTTCGTGCAGCTGGTCGTCTGGCGCCAGGCGGTTGACCAGCCCCCAAGCCAGGGCCTGCTCGGCGCTGATCGGCTGGTTGCTGAAAGCGTGCTCCGTGGCTCGCCCCAAGCCGATCAGGGCCGGCAGCATCAGGGAGACCGCCGAGTCGGGCGCGAGGCCGATGGCCAAAAAGCCAACCACGAAGCGGGCTTGGTCCGAGGCGATGCGCAGGTCGCAGGCCAGCACGATGCCCAGGGCTGCCCCGGCGACAGCTCCGTTGATCCCTGCCAGGACCGGCTTCTCCAGGCGGCGTATCTGCAGGATCAGCGGGTTGTAGGTATTCTGCAGGTGGTAGCGGAAGGACTGGTCCTCGACGGAGCGCACCTCTTTGACGTCCTGCCCGGCGCTGAACACGTTTCCGGCGGCGGTCAGCAGCACGCAACGCACCTGGGCATCCTTCCCTGCCGTTTTGAAGGCTTTTTGGGCGGCCTCGATCATCTCCCGGTCGAAGGCGTTGGCCTTGGGCCGGTTGAGGGTGATGGTCAGCAC
>CAYNWK010000186.1:0-8517 GCA_964400875.1 uncultured Anaerolineaceae bacterium
CACTGACCGTTTTCGGCGGCGGGATGTTGGCCAGACTGCTCGCCTACGGCAGCCTGCAACCGGAACTGCCCGCAGGCGCGTTCGTCCGCTCGCTGCCGCTGCTGGCGGTGCTCTACAGCCGCCTGTTGTGGTGGCCTCTCTGGTCGTTCACCGAAGAATTGACCTTCCAGGGATACGCCCTGCCACGCCTGCAAGCGCTGACCAAAAGCACCTGGGTCTCAGTGATGTTGGTCAGTTTTTGTTGGTCTATCCAGCACAGCTTCCTGCCGTGGATCAATCTGCAGCACGGCGCCTATCTCTTTCTCACTTTCATGCCCTTGACCATCGCCTTGCAGTTGATCTACCTGCGCGTCCGCCGCCTGACGCCGCTGATTATCGGACATTGGCTGATGGATCTGGTTTCGGTGCTGTTCTTGTTGCAGGTTGGATAAAAGTGGGCTGTCGCATTTTGGATCATCCTAAGCGAAAGTGCTCTATGAAAATTGTCATTGCGACGATTGGCTCCCGCGGCGATGTTCAGCCGTACGTCAATCTCGCCCAGGGACTGCTCTCCGCGGGGCATGATGTGCGCCTGGCGTCTAATCCAACCCTGGACTCGCTGGTTGCATCGCATGGCGTTCCCTTCATCCCGGTTGGCAGTCCCGTGGATATGGGCGCAGAAGGCGCACGCCTGCTGGAAAAATCTTTCGACAACATGTGGATCGGGCTGATGCGCGTCATGCAGCTGGGAGCACGCCTGGTCGAAGAAGCCTATCCTGACACGCTCGCAGTCTGTAAAGACGCCGATCTGGTTATTACCTCTGATACGGGCAGCGGTGTGGCCGAAGCCGAAAAACTCGACAAGCCGTGGATCAGCGTCACACTCCAACCCGCTCGGCTGCCGGTGGTCAACGAGCGGGCCTCGGGCGCGGTTGGACGCGCAATTGGTTGGCTGATCGGGAAATTGTTCGTTTGGCCGACCAACCGCTTTCGCAGGCGCGTCGACGCACCGCTGGTCGCGGATATCAGCACGATGCTGTCTCAGCGTATGATTCTGCTGCCGGTCAGCCCATCCGTCGCTCCGGCGAACCCGCTGTGGACGAGACAAGTCCGCCAGACGGGGTATTGGTTTGCTCGCCCCTTGGAGAGCTGGCAGCCGCAGCAAGATTTACTCGATTTCCTGAGCGCGGGTGAGAAACCGGTTGGCGTGAGTCTGGGGGTGATGAGCGTTCGAGGCAGAAAGGCGCAGGAAAGCGCCAGGATTGTGCTCGATGCAGTGCAGGCGACCGGTGTGCGAGCCATTTTGCAAGGCTGGGATAGGGAACTGCTCAAGTCGTTGGGGGCGTCTTCGGCAGTGTACTGCGCAGGTTCGATGCCGCACGGCTGGTTGTTTGACCAGGTTTCAGCGGTTGTTCATCATGGCGGCTTCGGGACAACGGCTGCAGGATTGCGTTCGGGTGTGCCAAGCATTGTGATCCCGCACATCATTGACCAGTATGCCTGGGGGAAAACCGTTTTCGACCTTGGTGTTGGGCCGAAGTTCATCTCGCGGGGCAAACTGACCAGCGAGAACCTGGCCGGAGCCATTCGGCAAGCGCTAACCGATTCGGCCATGCGAACCAAAGCAGCCGAGGTCGGTATGAACATCCGCAATGAGACGGATGGTGTGACTCAGGCAGTTCAATGGGTTGAGCAAGCTATCTAAGAGCTTATCATGCGCAACCGCAAACAATTCACTATATTTTTGGGCATGCTTGTTCTATACGCCCTGTGCGCCTTCGCCACCTACACCTTTTTCATCGATGATCTGGCCGCCAGCGCAGGCCTCCCTGTTCCCGACATGGGCGTGCCGGATTCCGTGCTAGGACTCGCCAACGCAGGAATTGTACTGGTGGTGTATGGCCTGCTAGGGCTGGCAGGATACTGGTTCGCCTACAAGCTCGGGCTGCCGGGATTCTTCCGCGAGGCTGGAAACTGGCGAGGCTGGTTTTACATCCCGCTTGGTTTGGGGCTGATCAGCGGAGTGGGCCTGGTGATCGGCGATGTGCTCTTTGCTCCGATCAACGGCTTTGGCCCGATGGTTCACCCCGGTTTCCCAATTTCGATATTGGCCTCCCTCAGCGCCGGGATCGGCGAGGAGATAGCCTTCCGTGGCTTTGTGTTCGGGCTATGGGGTTTCATCCTCAACTGGCTGTTCAAACGCTACAACGGACGCACCGCTGCCCTGTGGATTGCAAACGTGATCGCCGCGCTGTTATTCGGAGCCAGCCACTTTGGCACCGTGCTGATTCTGACAGGCGCTTCATCGCTGAACGAATTGAGCCCGGTCTTGAT
Source organism: uncultured Anaerolineaceae bacterium (assembly GCA_964400875.1). Taxonomy (GTDB): domain Bacteria; phylum Chloroflexota; class Anaerolineae; order Anaerolineales; family UBA4823; genus CAYNWK01. The sequence goes on from CAYNWK010000186.1 coordinate 2,314, forward strand.
CGTGGAAATCTTCGTGTTGAACGGTATTATCGGCCTGATCGCCGGGCAGCGTGCCATGAAGGACGGCCTGGTGGCTGCAGCAGGGGTCCATTTTTGGGCGGACGTAGTCTTTCACGTGGGGTGGGGATTAGTTGGATAGAATTTCAATGACCAAGGAGTGAATCATGCGTAAAACAGTCTTTTTTGGTCTGATGATGGCGGTCTTGATCCTGACGGCCTGTTCCGCCAACCATGCTGCGGTATTCCCGCCTCAGCCCGATTATTGGCCGACGCAGGGCTGGCGTTCGAGCACTCCTGAGGAACAGGGCTTTGACTCCGCGAAACTGGCGGAAGGACTGCAATCCATCCGTGATCAGCAAATCAACCTTCACAGCCTGATGATCATCCACAATGATAGCGTGATCCTGGACGCGTATTTTTATCCTTACGATGGGGGAACCTTCCATGAGTTGGCTTCTGTCACCAAGAGTGTGCTCACTACCCTGATAGGTATCGCCGCCGATCAAGGCAAACTCCGGCTGGATGACAAGATGGTTTCGTTTTTCCCCGACCGCAGGATTGCGAATCGCGGCTTCTGGAAGAATCAAATTACCGTAAAACAGCTGGCTGGTATGGCGTCAGGGTTGGATTGTACCTCCGCAGAGGATGAACGGACCCTCACAGAGATGGGAGCTGCTCCAGATTGGGTGCAGTTCACCCTCGATCTCAAGGTGAAACATATTCCTGGAACTTATTTCGAATATTGCAGCCCAGGGATGCACGTTCTCTCTGCCATCTTGCAGGAGGCCACGGGGATGACAGCCGCAGAGTTCGCCCGTGTCAACCTGTTCGAACCTCTGGGCATTACGGATGTTCTTTGGGAGTCAGACCCACAGGGTTACAGCGACGGTTGGGCAGGTTTGTATCTCCACCCGCGCGATGTGGCAAAAATAGGCTATCTCATGCTCCACCAGGGCCAGTGGGAGGATCGGCAAATCGTTTCCAGCGATTGGGTTAAGCAAGCGACCAAACTGCAGAAAAAGACAGGGAGAGGCGATAATTATGGCCTTGGGTGGTGGGTCCCTCCTCCAACGCTGTTTATAGAATTCGCTGCATCAGGACGGGGCGGGCAATACATCCGCGTCCTTCCCGAACTGGATTTGATCGTGGTAACCACCGGGGGCGGCTACGAGTGGAATGATATCGTACCCATGCTCTTACCCGCGATGGTGGATACTACCGGGCCGCTGCCAGCCAACCCCACAGGCGTTGATCAATTGGATGCCGAGTTGGCCGCGATCCTTCAGCCGCCAGCTCCTCAGGCGGTAGCACCTTTGCCCGAGACTTCGCAGGCCATCTCTGGCAAGACTTACACCTTCGAGTTCAGCCCGCTCGATCTCAAGTCCATGTGTTGGGATTTCGACGATCCAACCCAGGCGCGCTTGTTGGCGACTTTCTACAACCAACCCGACCTCGATCTGCTCATACCGATGGACGGCGTTTACAGCATGTACCCGATCGGTGAGCACAATTTGTTGATGGGTCTGCGCGGCAGCTGGATCGATGCGCAAACCTTTCTGTTCGAATACGATACCATCGCCAACCACGACGCCTATACTCTGGAGATACATTTCGATGGGGATCGTGCGACGATCGACGCCAAAGAACGTACTCACGAAGCTGTCCTCACCCTGGAGGGCAAACTGCAAAACCAGTGATGGAGTCGGAGGTAGGCAAAAGTCGCTCGATGTATTGGTCTCAAAACCCAGAAGATTTAATCGCCTCGCTGGGTAGTTCTCCCCGCGGCCTGGACGAAATGACTGCCCGCCAGCGCCTGGATGAAATGGGCTTCAACCTCCTTCAGGAAAAAGGAAACAACGCGCCCCTCAAAATCTTCCTCAACCAGTTCAAGAGCCCGATTGTATTGATCCTGCTCTTTGCTACTGCGATCTCTCTTTTCGTGCAGGAATGGGTGGATGCGACCATCATTTTGGCGATTGTGTTCGGCAGCGGTTTATTGAGCTTCTACCAGGAATACAACGCCGGCAACGCTGTGGAAAAACTCAAAGCAAGGGTTTCTGTAAAATCTGTCGTTTTGCGCGAGGGGCAAAAGAAAGTAATCCCGAGCGACGAAATCGTCCCAGGTGATATCGTCACCCTCTCAGCCGGGAGCCTGATCCCCGCAGATGGCGTCTTGCTGGAAGCCCAGGATTTTTACGTCAACCAAGCCGTGTTGACCGGTGAAACCTTCCCGGTCGAGAAGAGTGTTGGCCCCGTCGCCGCCGGAGCCAGCCTGGCCCAACGCACCAATTGCGTCTTTATGGGCACCAACGTGCGTTCGGGCAGCGGCCAAGCGTTAATCGTGGAGACCGGCAGACGCACCGCCTTCGGGCAAATTGCCAGCTCGCTCAACCTGCGCCCGCCCGAAACGGAGTTCGAGCGCGGTGTGCGTCATTTTGGGCTGTTGCTTGCTGAGATGATGCTGATCCTGGTCGTGTTGGTTTTTGCCTTCAACGTCTATTTCCACAAGCCGGTTCTGGATTCGCTGCTCTTCTCGATCGCTCTGGCTGTCGGCTTGACCCCTCAACTGCTTCCAGCCATCGTCGGCGTCAACCTCGCGAAAGGCTCGCAGACCATGGCGAAAGCCGGCGTCATCGTTCGCAAGCTCAATGCTATCGAAAACTTCGGCAGCATGGACGTGCTTTGCACCGACAAAACCGGCACCCTGACCTTAGGGGTAGTCAAGCTGGATGATGCTCTTGACTCTCGGGGCGCTAAATCCGCGCGCGTTTTTCGACTGGCTTACCTGAACGCCACCATGCAAGCTGGTCTGTCCAACCCCCTGGACGAGGCCATCGCGGCTGAAGGGGATCCGGGAGTCGCCGGAGCGAGCAAACTGGGTGAGATCCCCTACGACTTTGTGCGCAAGCGCTTGAGCGTAGCCGTACAACAGGATGCTGACCAGGTCTCCCTGATTACCAAAGGCGCGCTGGAAAACGTGCTGTCAGTATGCACTCAGGTACGGCTCAATAACCAAATCACCGCCCTGGACGAGGTTCACTGCACAGCGATTCGAGACAGTTTCGCCGCCTGGAGCGGACAGGGTTACCGCGTGCTGGGCGTGGCGACCAGAGCCATTGCTCCATCCGATTCTTACCGTCAGGAGGATGAATGCGAGATGATCTTCGAGGGCTTCTTGCTCTTTTTCGATCCACCTAAGCCCGGAGTACAGGAAACCATCACCCAGCTGGCCAAGTTGGGCGTAGAGCTGAAGATCATCACTGGCGACAACAAGCTGGTTGCCATGCACACTGCCAAGAATATTGGCATGCCCTTGACAGGCGTATTGACCGGTTCGGAGTTAAACAACCTGCACGATGAAGCGCTTCTACATGTGGTCGAAAACACGGACCTGTATGCAGAAGTTGATCCCAATCAGAAAGAGCGCATTATCACTGCCCTGCAAAAGCGCGGCCATGTTGTCGGGTACATGGGCGACGGCATCAACGACGCGCCTTCCCTGCACGACGCCGATGTGGGTATCTCGGTCGATTCGGCTGTCGATGTGGCCAAAGAAGCTGCCGATTTCGTGCTGCTCAGCCAAGACCTGGACGTTCTACGCCAGGGTATTCTGCTGGGACGCACCACTTTCGCTAACACGATGAAATATGTTTTCGTAACCACCAGCGCTAACTTCGGTAACATGTTCAGCATGGCTGGGGCCTCGCTGTTCATCCCCTTCTTGCCCTTGCTGCCCTTCCAGGTATTGTTGACTAATTTTCTGACCGATTTCCCGGCAGTGACCATCGCAGCCGATGGCGTCGATCCGGAGGTGATCCAAAAGCCGCGCCGATGGAATATTACCTTTATTCGCAGGTTCATGATCACCTTCGGTTTGGTCAGCTCTGCTTTCGATTTCCTGACTTTCGGGTTGCTTTTGCTGGTGCTGCAGGTTTCACAAGACACCTTCCGTACGGGCTGGTTCTTCGAGTCGGTCATGACCGAATTGCTGATCTTGCTGGTGATCCGCACCCAGCGTCCTTTCTTGCAGAGCAAACCCGGGAAGGGCCTCATCTACTCAACCGTAGGGATAGCCCTGTTGACCCTGGTTTTGTTGTTCACCCCCGGATTGAACACGCTATTGGGATTCACCATCCTGCCCTGGCGTTTGGTTTTATCCCTGATCAGCATTACGGCGTTGTACATCCTGCTGAATGAAGTCGTTAAGCGGTATTTCTACCAACGGGTGAGCCTATAGTGGAAACCAAGCAGCCTTTGAAACTCGAAGCCGCACGCGCCGCCCGTTACTTGATCCCCTTGATCTTGCTTGGCCTGGCTGTACACCTGATCCTGCCTCAAATTGCTTCGCTCAAGTCTTCGTATCAGGTTATCAAGAATATGATCATCTGGGCGGTGGCGCTGGCTGTCATCGCTCAGGCCGCCAGTTATTTAGGCAGTGGGTATCTTTTAAAATCCCTGGTTCAACTTTCGGGCAGCTCGCTTTCTGTGCTGAGTGGAACGATAATAACGCTTGCCGGCGCCAGTTTTGGCATGGTTGCTGGCGGTATGGTAGGCAGTTCGGCAGCGATCTATCGCTGGATGCAGAAGGAGAAAGTCTCCCCTGACGCGGCTACCCTGGCGGGTACTATCCCGGCATTGTTCAACAACCTAGTCCTGGTGTTGGTCTCTCTCGTGGGGTTAGTTCACTTGCTGATCGTTCATCAGCTTTCCAGCCTGCAGGCGATCAGCTTTGCGTTAATTTTGATCCTTCTCATGAGCCTGATCGGCATGTTGATATGGGGGCTGCGCCGACGCGAGGCCCTGATGAGCCTTATCGACAAGCTAGGCAGCCGCTGGGCCAGATTCCGTCATCGGGAATACCAACCCCAGAGCATCAAGGGGTTGACGAACAGCCTGTTCGACGCCACGGACACCCTCCTGGCGGGAGGTTGGCGGGAACCCCTGCTGGGCGCTGCGCTCAACGTGGTTTTCGATATGCTGACTCTTTACTTTCTCTTTATCGCGGCCCGGCATCCCGTCGGTCTGGGGGTATTGCTGACCGGCTACGGACTTCCTTTGCTGATCGGCAAAATGGCCTTCATGATACCCGGAGGCGTGGGGGTAATTGAAAGCACGATGGCCGCGCTCTATGCTGGATTAGGCGTGCCCACTTCGGTGACCGTGGTGGTTGTGCTGGTCTATCGCATTTTATCTTTTTGGTTGCCGCTGTTGGTTGGATTTCCGCTGATCCTCTTCTTACAACGTTCTGACAACCCGCCCACATTCATGAAAGGAAGCTTGAGATGACTGCAGCCTCCATCCCCGTTTTCACCAGGCCCGAAGGCGCCGTGGAAACGCTCCAGGCCTATCAGGCCATTTTGGACCAATGGCCCGTCCCCTTCGACGAGCTGATGGTTCCCACCAGTTTCGGCGAGACCTACGTCATCGCCAGCGGGCCAGAAGGAGCGCCGCCCGTTGTTCTGCTGCATGCCCTGCTGGCCACGGCGGCCTCCTGGTATCACAACGTGGCTGCCTTGAGCCAGACCTACCGGGTGTATGCGGTTGACGTGATCGGCGAGGGCAATAAAAGCTGCCCGGTAAAACCGATCCGGTCGCTCGACGATTTCCTGCAGTGGTTCGTCGAATTGATCGACCAGCTGAAGCTCGACACCCTGTCGCTCGTGGGGAATTCCTACGGCGGCTTCACCGCGGCGTATTACGCCATGAAGCTGCCGAAGCGCGTCCGCAAGCTGGTCTTGATCGGCCCGGCTGCGACGATCTCCAGGATGACGCCATTCTACATTCACATGTTCATCCCCAAGGCGCTCTACGGGTTTTTCCCGAAACTGCCGGGGCAGGAACGGGCCATGCGCCGGAGCGTGAACTGGATGCACGCTGGCCTACCCTGCGACCCGCTCTGGGAGCCGCTGTTCTACCGCTCGATGGTATACGCAGGCCTGATCAACCAGGTGTTTCCGAGGGTTTATTCCGGAGAGGAGTTCGCCCAGATCAAATCGCCGGTGCTGCTCATCCTGGGCGAAAACGAAGTCATCTACAACAAACTACCGCTCGCCATACGCGATGCGCAGAAACTGATCCCGGGCTTACAGGTTGAAGTGGTCCCCAAAGCCCACCACGTCGCTGCGCTGGCCCAACCGGAGCTGGTGAACGCGCGCATCTTGCGCTTCCTGGCAGAATAACCAAGCTTACAAACTGGAGTCTAAA
>CAYNWK010000187.1:0-8498 GCA_964400875.1 uncultured Anaerolineaceae bacterium
CACCGCTGTCCGTGATCTTTGCCGTGATGGTGTGGACGCCCACGGAGAGGTTCGAAAGGGACAAGCTTCCTCCACTGCCCAGCGAGCCGTCGAGGTCAGACATCCAGGTTAGCGATGCCGTCAGGTTGCCGTCCTCCACGTCGCTGGCTGTCCCCTTAAAGCTGATGATGTCCCCCTGGTTGAAGGTCGAGTTACCCGCCGGCGCGTTGATGATCACGGTTGGGGGTTGATCTCCGCCCAACTCGTACTCGACGTGCAGCAGGGGGGCTGCGGCCGAGACCCCATCGAACGCCTCCGCAGTGCGCTTGCCTGTGCCGGTGATGATGATCACCATCGAATTACCGCTCGCCCAGCCTGGCCTGTTGACGATCTGCTGTACCACCGGGGCGATATTGGGCGTTTGCTGTTCGAAGCCGGCCTCACCTACCGACGTCCAGGGCGGCGGATTCCAGGGCACGGCTGCCGAAGTTCGGGGTCTTGAGGAAACATTTCCACCGGTGGGCACAAATGTCGCCGCGTTATCCACGTATTCGCCCTGAATGAGGAGCGCGGTCGCCTCCGAGTCGGCTTCATCAGCCTGGAACTGAACGTAAGCGTTGGTGATATTTGCTCCAGTCGGGATATTAAGTCCGTTAAAACGCATCCCCACCGTCTGGTCGCCGCCGTCGTACACCAGGTCCAGATCCGAACTCACCATACGCATGCCGCCCGTGACCTTCTCTTCGGCGTCGTCGCTGCTGGCGGCCACCCGGACGTCCAGGATGGTCACATTCGGATCGGGCTGCACAGTGATAGCGACCTCATCGCTGGGAGTCCACTCCCCGTCGTCCGCCGTCAAGCGCAAAATGTAGTCCCCCGCGTTGGTGAAACTGGCTGTTGTGTTGAGCGCGTTCGGATTCCCAAAAGAGACCGGCCCCGGCCCGCTGACCTGGCTCCAGGTCACACTGACCGTTCCCGGCGGATTGGGGCTGCCATCGTCCGAGACGATTCCGTTCAAATTAGCGTCGTTCGGTAGGGTGATGGTCTGGTCCTGCCCGGCATCAACGTTCGGCGGCAGGTTGCCAGGGGTAGGATTCGTGGGCGCGGAAATCTCGTAGAGCACACCGTCAATCAGGTTGGGATTGGAATTGTTGTCCACGCCTCGATCGACGATGTAAAAGCGCAGCGCGCCGGACCCATTACTTGCGGGCGCATATGCCAGCCCGGCCGCGGTGCGGATGCTGGCAGGGGAAATATCGATCGTCTGCAGCAGGTTGCCGCTGGTATCCGTCTCAACGATCACGGGTGTGTTATCGTTGCTGCTCATGACGAACAGCGTTCCGGTGACCGGGTTAAATTCAACGCTTTCCGGATCTTCAACCCCGTACACCTCAACATCGAACTGGTCGACCAGATTCCCCGCCAGGGTGAATTGGTAAACCTCCCGGTTGACCCCATCGGCCACAAATAACCGGCTATTCCAGCTGTCGAAGGCGACCCCCTCCGGATCGCCGCTGCCAACACCCGCGGTATCAAAACTGCTCCAGCTGTCATCCGAGGTGCCAATCTGTCCATCGCCCCCCGGGTCTACCTCGAAAATATCCCGGGCGCTGTCATCCGAGAAAAAGAAATGCCCGTTGGCTGGATTCCAGGCCACCCCCGTAGGCTCATTGGACATCGGCAACATGGTCGGAGGCAGTGTAGAGATGTTGGCAGTATCGAGCACGCTGCCGCTTAGAGTCAGCTCCCACACGTTGGCGCCCTGAAAATGGGTGATGCCATCGACCGTCTCTTCAACCTCCCCGTCGTCCACCATGAGCGAATTGCTGCTGGCGACGTAAGCGGCCCCCGATGGGTCCGGGCTGGGTGGGGAGACGGCCGCTAAATCGGTGGTGCGGATCAAGGATGACGTATACGAGCTCGCCTGGGGCGCCACCAGCTCGCTGAAGGACAGCTCCAAGATCTGGCCGCTGGTTTGCTGGGCTGCCTCGCCTCCGAGCGGCAGAAGCTCAGTGCTGCCCACTTGCAACGCGCGCGGCCCTCGCGTTCGCTCAGGGAGGATGCCGCTGTCGGCCAGATACAGGCTCATCTCTCCGGGATCGTCCGTTTGGTCGCCGCTGGGGGCAAAGACCAAGCCTTGCGGATCGACGAGCCCGAAGTTAGACAAATCGCGCGCGGCCAGTCGCTGGCCGCCTCGGCTCAGCTCGACCAGGATCTGGTCCGCCCGGTCGAAGACGTGCAAATGCCCACTGCTGGCATCGAAGGCCAGTCCGGCCGGATCAACCAGGCCAGCTGAACTCAGATCCACCCTGAAAATCTCGGCCTCTTCAAAGCTGCCATCAGCCCCCGGCGTTATGCGCACGATGCCAGGACCTGTTCGATCCAAAATGTACACCACGCCGCTGGCCGGATCTACGGCCATGCCCCGTGCGTTTTGCAAACCCAAGCGCTGCGCATCATGGCGGGTCAAGGTAGCCGGCTGAAGACCTCCGTCCGGGCGCACCGCGAGTTCAACCAGCTGATCAGTCGCGGCCTGGTAGAACAGCAGGCGCTGGCGGCGGCCGTCGATGGCCAGGTTGATCGGATCCGAAATCGCCGCAGCGATGCGGGTCGACCCCGAGCGCTCGCTCAAAGGCGTCACCCTGACGATGTCCGTTTCAGCCGACGGGGGCTGCCCCGGTCTATGCGCCTCCACGACATGGAAAGCTTGCGAGCCGGGCGCGAATGCCAGGCCGGCCGGGTTAGACAGGTTCAATTCATCCAGCTCGAGGACTCGCACCAGCCGGACGAAAGCCGTGCCGCTTTGAGCAAAACCTGGTTGAATCCCCATGAACAGCAGCAGGCCGAGGAGCCCTATAAGCTGAAGAGAAAGAGTGAATTGTTTTTTTTCCACAGGAACTTAATCTTTAACCTAAGCTACCTTATGATCGCCGGTGAAAAGAGCCTGGCTCTTATTCCTCCCTTAAGTGCTGAAGCCTTTGATCAAAAAAAACCGGCGACGTTATCAGCACGCCGTCGGCAGTTCTGTCGTTTCCTCTATCCATCCCCAGTCCGCCAACCCTCTAGCAGCGGTTGGCGAACATTTTTAGGACAGAACTATCCGAGATCCAATCACCGTGGTCTTGAATGTGCTCCAAACACGCTCCGCCCCAACCAACATCGGTTCGATGTCGAACACCTTTGATCTATTTGTCCGCCCACAGGCTGGTGTAAGTATTAATGGGGGCTGGATTTGTCTGTGTAAGGGTCGATACTCAACATTGCTTCAAGGGTGCCGCTCGATACTAAAAATGCATGTTTTATCGATTGGTTTAGTTTCTCCGAATAAGGGAAATCAAATCAGAAGCTCGTTCCACGACAACTTCTAATTTTGTGTAGAGGTGGATCAGGTTTTGATCTTCATCGAGCACGATCACTTGCAACTCCGGGTATGATCTGAGCAACCGGAGGATTGTCGCAGGATAGGTAAACAGCAAACTATCATTCATGATCACGGCTTCGGGCTGGAGTTCTTCAAGTGCGCTTACCAGATCGGATTTGCCAGCAACTTCTTTATCAATGATTTCCAGGTCTTCTTCGCGACTTAATAAACTCACAACCCCTCCGGACAACGTATCCTGGCTGTTGATGACTAGCACACGCATCAATCGGCCCCTTTATGGGTGCACAGCTGACTGAATCAGAGGGATTCAATGCAATTAATGCCGTGATGTTATCGGGTTGTTAACATTAGGTTAATAACTATATAAAAAGAATCGAGCCGAATCAATAATTCGGACTAATTCTCTCCGAATTAGATGGGGTTTATCTTTTGCAGATCGCCTGGCAAAAAGACAGTTAAAGAATTACTACTTTGCGCTTTTTGTCGCAAAATAAGGCTGCAAACCGTATTTTGGGAGTTGCTCAGGCTACCAAAAAAGAGAGGCTGCCGCGGCATGGCCGGCCGCGGCAGCCTCTCTCCTCCCTATGTGCGGAGTTTCTAGTTTTTAAATCGAAGGTTTGTCAAAAGGTGGATTCACGTTATGACGTCGCGCGAATTCCCCCGCCTCGCGCCGATTTCGTAATTCTAGTTTATGCAATATATTATGGACGTGCACCTTGACCGTGTTTATGGCGATGATTAATCGCTCGGCTATTTCTTGGTTGGTAGCGCCTTCTCCCAACAACTTTAGAATCTGCAGTTCACGTTTGGTCAAGTTGCTCATCTCAACTTTGCTTGGCTTATGCAGCCTGCCGATGCGTTGAAACTCTCTCACTACTTTGCGGGTCATTCTCCCAGACAGGCCAGCTTCGCCGCGCTTGATTCCGAGTAGATAAGCGGTTAATTTCGAAGCAGGTGTGTTTTTCAAAATATAACCCACTGCGCCCTTACGGACCGATTCAATTAACAAATCGTCGGATTCGTAGGGGGTCAGGATGACAATTAGGGTATTTGGTTTATGCGAAAGGATGGATTTCATCGCGTCCAACCCGCTGCCGTCCGGCAAGCTGACATCCAACAGCACCAGGTCGGGATCCAATAACCGTGTTTTCTCTATTGCGTCTTGAACGGAGTCGGCCTCACCCACCACCGTCAGAGCGTTGTTATTGCCGAGCAGGCTTACCAGGCCTTCTCGAAAAAGTATATGGTCATCAACTACCAAAATTTTCACTGTAGGACTTTAATCCCGCAACCTTAGTTTTGCAGTGGTTGATAATCAGGTCATAAGTGCGCGATCCTGAATGGCAGCCTGACCTTTTGGATGCTCAAATTATGTGGCGCTAATGCAGAAGCTTTTTCTGCTCGATCCTTTTCGTAAGTTAGGGAGACCGATAGTTAGCCCTCATGCTAACCCTGGTTTCACCAGACGGAAGTCAAACATTGCTTATTTATTGGGAAGGAGATCGGCAATAAAGTGCCCCCTGGCCGCTTTCTGGTTTGGATGAGGAAGTATGTGGTCAGCGATGAACAGAGATAAGCGTCGCGGGATTGATGGCCACTTTCCTGGCGAATAATTAATCCGGATTAATTTTACCATAAAATGAGTATTTGTTAATAATTTGCTTAAGTGGTTAATACTTTGTTAAGATTCGAGTTAGAAGCTCAATTTTCATGCCCGGCCGCTCCCCGAACGGTGCGCCGAGATCAAACCTCTTGAGTGAAAAAAGGGACATCTTGCGCCAATGGCCCTCTTGATAGCGAAAACCGGTTTTCCAGCAGGCGATACGAGATCCGCAGCGCCGCCGTAAGGGATATCGTCGTACACGTCAGACTAGCATTATGATAAAATGCATCCAATATGTCGTTATACTGGCGCTCTGCCTCACGACTATTGATCATTATGCTGGCAGGTTACATGGCGTTGGCGCAGCCGGGCTTACCCCCTTGCTGGTTGCAAGCCCATGCGTGCGAAGTCCACCCGCACTTCAGCAAACACCACGCAGAAACCCCTCACTCGCACGGCTATTTGCTTGACCTGGCCAAGGCAAATGCTGCTCAGGGTTTGGTCAGCCCTTTGATTCCGGCCGGCTTGTTGATCGAACTCCTCTCCCTGGGTCTGTTTTTGCGAAGCACCTTGGGTCCGGATATTCTTGAGCAAGCCTGGATACCTCTTCTCGAACCTCCCCCGCCCCGCGCCTCCCTTTCCTTCTAATTTAAAGCAAATAACAACTGCCTTTGCTTTCTGTGTCCGCGCATGCGGAACACTTCTGTTTATCACCAGGAGGATTCATATGAAAGGCAAAATAGCTTTTGCAGCTGTGTTTATCCTGGCTGTTTTGTTCACTTCCTACCATTACGCTGCTGCGCATGGCCATACCGATGTCGGCGATTACGCGCTGGTGATTGGTTTCCATAACGAACCTGCTTACCAGGGAGAGCCCAACGGTTTGGATCTGTTCGTGACCAACGAGGAGAGCGGTGAACCCGTCAACGGGCTGGAGGACACGCTCAGGGTAGAAATCATTTACGGGAGCTCGACGAAGGAGCTGGAGATCAAGCCACAATTCGGTCGTGATGGCGCCTATACCGCCTACGTGATCCCCACCGAGAGCGGGGATTATTCCTGGCACATTTTTGGGACGATCGAAGATACACCCGTGGATGTCACCATGACCAGCAGCCCGGACACGTTCAGCCCGGTCGAATCGAAGGACGCGGCCTCATTCCCTGGGGCCGAGCTTTCCGCCGGCGAGCTCAGTTCACAGGCAGCTGCGGCTGCCAGAACCGCCCGGACCGCCCTGATCGTGGGCGTCGTCGGGGGCGTCCTTGGCTTGCTTGGCCTGGTTGTAGGTGTTCTGGGCTTTCAGGCTGCCCGGCGGCGCGCTGCCTGAGGCCATCACAAAAATCGTGGGAAACCGGCCGCGTTGGTTGCCGACCGGTTTCCCACCACTGATATGGATCGAAGATGATCGGCATCCAACGGATTGTCAGGCCGCTGCTCACCGCCAGCTGCCTGCTGATCGCCCTCACGCTGGTCCTGGCGCCCCAAAGAGGCGCCCAGGCGCATGCCAATCTGGTTCGCTCGGAACCGGACACCGGCGCGGTCTTGGCCCAATCACCCCAGACGGTCACCCTTGAATTCAGCGAAGCCCTGGACCCAGACTTAACCAAAGCTAAACTGGTCGATTCCGATCTCGCTGTCCTAGCTGAAGGACCCGGCAGCATTGACCCCGAAAACGATCGGATTCTCAGGCTCCAGCTGCCGGCTCTCCCGGATGGAGCTTTCAACGTCGTCTGGCAGACGCGTTCTGCAGTAGACGGCCATATCACCAGCGGGGTTGTCACTTTCTCCGTTGGCGTTTCGTCTGCCAACATTTCGCTCTTGCCCCAACCGGGCGCTCCGGATCCAACCAATGAGAGACCACCCCTGGCGGACACGCTGATCCGCTGGCTCAATTATTTCGCTGCAGCGATTACCGCCGGATGCCTGCTGTTTGGAGCGTTGGTCTGGCGTCCAGCGTACCTTGCTTGGGAAGCGTCCAATTCCACAAGCGATCAGCTGGCGGTTCGCCGCCTGCGGCAGCTTGCCCGGCTCGGAATAGCCGGCCTGGCCGTTTTCACCCTGTGTTTCCTGTTGGTCCAAGCCTGGGAGGCGAGCCAGGGCGCCTTTCAGATCCCCTACAGCCAGGCGTTGGCCGCGCTGCTTGCGCCGATGAGTGGCTGGATTTTCTGGCTGAGGATGATCATTCTGGGCATATTGGCCTACCTTGTTCCCAGGCTCTCCCCTCCTGGGGAGGAAATGCGTTCAAACTGGTGGGTAGCAATACTGTTAGCCCTGGCCATCTTGCTCACTTTCAGCCTGCAGAGCCATGCGGCTGCCCTGGACAGCCTCCTGGCGGTCACCGTGGACTGGCTTCACATCACCGCGATGGCGGCCTGGCTTGGAGGCTTGCCTCCGTTGTTCCTGCTCCTACGCCACACGGAACTTCCTCCACATCTGTTGGTGCCAAAATTCTCCCGGATGGCGCTTGTCTGCGTGACGACATTGGCGCTCAGTGGGTTGTACAGCGCCTATCTCCAGGTCCATACCCTGCAAGCCCTGCTCGCCACCATCTATGGGTTGGCGCTGGCCGTGAAATCGGTATTGTTTGTCATTCTACTGGGGTTCGGCGCGATCAACCTGCTGGTACTCTCGCCTCGCCTAAATAGGACACGCGAAAAGGCCATCCAATGGCTGCGGAATACCACTCGAACGGAGATAGCGGTTGGTTCCCTGGTCTTGCTGATGGTCGGCCTGATGACCGGCGTCTCCCCGGCCTTTGAAGCTTTACAAGCCCGGCAACGTTTGGGTTATATCGGTGAATACCAGGATCGGGGAACTCGAATGGAACTATGGATCGCGCCTGCCAGGGTCGGCGAAAACGAGATTGCGGTGGACGTTCATGGCAAATCTGCCGGGCTGGCTGAATACCAGCCTCAAGTCCTGCTGCGGTTTCAGCCAGCTGACGTAGACCTGGGCATCAACCAGGTTGAAGCCGCCCCACAGAGCAATTCCAGATATTCGGTCAAAGGCAGCTACATGACCATCTCTGGGAACTGGCTGGTGGAAGCTATCCTTCGCCAGCCGGGGGTGGACGATGTCCGCCACGTGTTCGCCGTTCAGGTTCAGCCAAATCCCTTAGCCATTTCCATGAACAACCCTGTGCCTGCTTCGGATCGCTCCTTAGAGGCAGGGCAGTCCTTGTATGAAAGCAACTGCCTGCCTTGCCACGGCCCCGAAGGCAAAGGGGATGGACCAGCTGGACTTGCTTTACACCCCCCACCTGCCGACCTGACCATCCACACCGCTCCAGGCGTACACCCCGACGGTCAGCTTTTCGAATGGATCACGAATGGCTATCCCGGTTCGGCCATGCCGGTTTTTGGAGAACGGCTCGACGATGTCCAGCGTTGGGACCTGGTCAACTATATTCGTACTTTTGGTAGAGAGTAGTCAAGTACCTCCGTCAACTACCATCCGCTAAAGCAGGTGGCTTGTCCCTACCTCAAGCCGAGGCGAGACCTTGAGTAATAAACTCGTTTGGCCGGTTGACAGCGG
>CAYNWK010000188.1:0-8358 GCA_964400875.1 uncultured Anaerolineaceae bacterium
GTTCTTGATCCCGCCGCAGGCATAGTACTGGATATTGTAGTCGCCTTTGGCGATGGTATAGTCCTTGGTCTCATCGGGGTCGAGCTGGAAGACGTAGGTCGAGGCGCCGGTGAAAATGGCCAGTAACTTGGTGTTGGAGTCGTTTGTCAAGCTGAACGAAACGATCTTCAATTCTCCCGAGAGATCGACCACGCCGGGAGCTTTACCCGCTGTGACCGCGCGCCCACCGCAGATAGGCATAATCAGCTTTTGCTGGGTGGACAGGTCAACGATGGATTGGGTAGTAGCCCCGCAAGCGTACTGTTTGTAGTTGTATTCACCGCGCTCCACTGTGTAGACCGCGGTCTCGCCAGCCGGGATGCGCAGGTAGTAAATGCCGGGCCCGGTCAGCCACATGTACATGATGCTGGAGGTTTTGTTTTCGATGGTGAGCCGGACCAGGTCGGATTGAGCCTGGACGGTTCCAGGAACGGCGGCGGATAGCGCCAGGGCCAGAATCAGGGCGAACATCACGAGCAATTTTATAGGTGTCTTCGAGTTCATTAGAAAATCTCCATATCGTTGGGGGAAAAGTTTATCCCGGATGGATATTTCGAATCCATGGTAGTGGATCTTGAACGGGTTGTCAAGCGCCGAATCGACGCTTTGAAAGGGTCTTGCAGCCGTAAAAATCGAGCAGCGGGAAGCCTGTGGGCGGGCTCTAACGGCGAGCAGCCAACCAGTCCACGATGCGCTGTGGCTCCATGGTGTTGATCACGTGGCGGGGTTCGACCCAGCCGCGGCGGGCCGTGGCGACGCCGAAATGGCGCATTTCCAGGTCGTTCACGCTGTGGGCGTCGGTGTTAATGCTCAGGGGAATGCCCAGCTCGATGGCGCGGCGGGCGTAGATATCTTCCAAATCCAGCCGGGAAGGATGGGCGTTGATCTCCAGCGCTACCCCGGACTCGGCGGCGGCCGCCAGCACGGCGTCCATGTCCAGGTCGGCGCCTTCCCGGTCGGGGATCAAACGCCCGGTGGGATGGCCGATCAAGTCCACATGGGGGTTGCGGATCGCGTTGAGCAAACGTTGGGTGACCTGCTCGCGCGGCTGGCGCAGGCTGACGTGCAGCGAGGCGATGACGAGGTCGAGCCCGGCGAGCACCTCATCCGGGTAGTCCAGCTCGCCGTCGGCGCGGATCTCCACTTCGGCGCCTTGCAGCAAGCGGATCGAATCGCCCAGCTCGCGCTGCACCTCATCGATTTCAGCGCGCTGTTCGCTCAACTGCTGCGCGGAGAGCCCGCTGGCGATGCCCAGGCTGACGGAATGGTCGGTTATGGCGAGCGTCTGCAGGCCGCGCTGGCGCGCCGCTAGTGCCATCTCCTGCACTGAGAGCGTCCCATCGCTCCAGGTGGAGTGGCTGTGCAGTTCGGCGATCAGATCGTCCTCCGTGATCAGATCCGGGAGCGACCCGGCTTTGGCCGCCTGGACTTCACCGCGATCCTCACGCAGCTCCGGCGGGATCCAGGGCAGTCCCAGCTGCGTGTAGACCTGCTCTTCCATCGCGCAAAGGATTTCGGTTCCGTCTTCGCGCAGGAAGGATTGGTCGGAGAGGGATAACCCGGCTTTGAGCGCCAGTTCCCGCAGGCGCACGTTGTGATCCTTGGAACCGGTAGCGTACTGCAGAGCCGTACCAAAGCGTTCAGGTGGGTGCACCCACAACTGGGCGCGCAACCCATCCTGAAACTCGACGCTGGCCTTCGTTTCGCCCTGTCCGAGCACCCGGGCTACGTTGGACTGGCCCACGAAGGCAGCCATCACCGGCGCTGAATCGGCAGCTGCCGCCAGCAAGTCCAGGTCGCCGATGGTGGCGCGCATGCGGCGCAGGCTGCCAGCAGCCTCGGCCGCTTGCACGCCGGGGAGGGCGCGCAGCAAGGCAAGCTGCTCCTGGGCGACAGGCCAGGCGCGCCCCAGCGGGATGCGCGTGGTGCGCCGGGCCAGTGATTCGATCCCGGCGATGACTTTCTCCTCTGATTTCGCTCCCATCCCGGGCAGATCACGCAGTTTGCCACCTCGGGCAGCGGCTTCGAGCGCGGCCAGATCTTGAATGCCAAGTTCTTGCCAGAAAAGAGCGACTTTTTTGGGACCCAGGTCCGGAACCTGGAGTATCTCGGCTAATGAGGCGGGTACTTCGTCTTGCAGTTTCTCAAGGAAGGTCAGTTGCCCGGTGGTAAACAGTTCGTCGATCTTCTCAGCGATCGCCTTACCGACGCCGGGGATGTCGGTGAGGTTCTCGTTTAGCCAGACCTCGTAGGCATCCCTGCCCAGGTTATTCAGGCTATCGGCGGCTTTGCGATAGGCCAGGATTTTATAGATCACCTCGCCTTTGATCTCGAGCAAATCGGCGATCAGCTCGAAAGTTTCGGCAAGCTGGTGGTTGGAGAGCCGGGTGGGGGGCATGCGAGTATGATACCACCGCTGAGATGAATCCGTCAGCCTGGCTTGCCCGGCGTTGATTCATGGTGAACCAAGCGCTGCCGGTCCTGGAAAGCGATTTTTTACGCGCCAGTCATGACGAGCGGATCCAGGCAACCTTACAGGAATGCAAGGTGATCCTGGTCTGGCGTCCGATATGGTCGCATCCCCTTGCGAAAACGTTTGGTGAAAATACGCACTTATCGGCAATAATCATAGCGACACTTGTGCGAGTGTCATGATGAGCGTAAGCCCGCTTGCCAGCAGCGGGCTTTGCTCTTTAATTGGCGGTGCGACCGTCCGGAAAGTTGATTGGAATGAAAAAATCCCCCCGATCAAGGGGGGAGTATCGTCGGAGTCTTTCAGAAGGAGTCTACCGTGGTTGCCGGGTAAAGATTGGGCTAGACATCTTCTGGGGTGGGGAAAGTTTCCATGGGAGAACGTAACGGTGTGGAACGTCACGCTGGATGGCAACCACGGTAGACAATGACCCGGGTACTTGCGTACGCGGTTCTACCTTTAATAACGAGTGTTTTAGAAATATGTTACACCGAGTTTTGAAAGGCTTTCCTTTTGTAACATTGGGCAGGCGAACCCGTTTAATTAAGTGTATCTATTTCCAGGCTCTAATCCTGGTTTTAAACAGCTACCGGACGCCAACCACACGCAGACTTGCCTCGATCCTTCGAGCGGTCAGCAAGGTTGGCGAGCGGGGCGGGAAACCAACTGTGGGGGGGACCCGCCCCTTTTTTATTTAACCGCCGGATCGCACAGCGAGCAGAGCACACGAAAAAAAAGGAGTGTTTTGTTCATGTGGGTTCCTCAGCGTGCGGTTGAGTGGGGCGCCTGTTTCCAGGCAGGGCGTACAAGTAAGCATTGCCCTGTTTGCCGATCTGCTCGACGGCTCCCATGACGCGCAGGCAGTAAGCCATTTTCCCGGCCAGCGAGCGGCGGATCTCCATGGTCTGAGCCAGGTCGCGGGTAGTAAAGCGCTCGGGAAGCGTGGGAGGCAGCAAGGCTTGAAAATCAGCCGGGCTGACCAGCAGGCGTCGGTCGAGGACCTCAAGCAGACGGCGATCGGCGATGCTCCAGTACTTACGTCGCCAGCTGCCGCGTCCATCATCGCGCCAGAGTTCTTCCTCGCGCGTCAATAAGATCTCCAGGCTGAGGTTTGCGTTGCCAACCAGGTCGGGAATGCGTACGAGCTCATAAAAAACATCGGCAAAGCCGCCGCGCTTGGGCGATTTTCGGCGGCTTTTGCGTACCTCACCCTTTGAATCAAGCCGGACGATCCATTTCTCCCGTGGGATTGGGTGGACCAACCGCACAGGATAGCTTTGGATCAGCTGCCTGAGTTTCGACTTGATAGCTGAAAAACTACCGGTCTGGATCTCGATCAGGAGGTCGTCCTGCAGCACATCGATGTAGTAACCATCAACCTGGGCCTCAAGGCGGTCGCCGGGGCGAGCGTACCATTGCTTCAGCGCCGCGTGCAGCGAGGTTTCTTGCAGGGTGCCGATGCCGTTCGATGCATGCTCTTCCGGGGATGAAGCAGGAGGCGTCATGCCCTTATGATATACCGGCCCGGTCCCGAGGGCAAGCGCCAGAGTCTATTTGCAAAACCCTAAGCTATTCTCCTGATGTATGGGGATACAATTCAGGGTATGTCCTGGCAAGCCGCCTCTTATCTTCTCCCGCTGGGTTTGGCTGCGATCCTGGCGGTGACGCTGGCCGTTCACGCCACGCACCGACGCAAGGTCCCCGGCGCGGTCCCTTTTGGCTGGTTGATGCTCGCCATGTTCATCTGGACAGCCGGGTATTTCTTCGAACTGGCCAGCGTTGAGCTGGCGGCGAAGTTGTTTTGGGCAAAGTTCGAGTATCTCGGTATCCTGCTGATCCCACCGGCCTGGTTAGCTTTAACGCTGCAATTCACCAACCGGTCACGCTGGCTGGCGCGCCGGTATCTGCTCGCGCTCGCCATCTTTCCGGTGGTAACCCTGGTGATCGTTTGGACCAACGGGCAGCACGGCCTGATCTGGCCGAGCACGGCGTTGATCGTGGTCGGGAAGCTGTCCTTGATCGAGCGCACCTTCGGGACCTGGCTGTGGGTCAACGCAGTCTACTCGTACCTATTAATTGGCCTGGGTTTATATCTGCTCCTTCGAGCGTTGGCTAGCGCGCCCCGCTTTTCCCGTGGTCAACTGTTCGCTTTGATACTGGGAATGGCCCTGCCACTTGTCTGGAACGTGGTTTACCTGATGGGATTTAGCCCGCTGCCCCAGGTGGACATCGCTCCCTTTGTTTTCAATATCTCTGCGTTAATTGTGGCATGGGGAGTGTTTCGTTACCGGTTGTTCGATCTCATCCCCGTGGCGCGCGATATCGTCATCGAGAACATGCGCGAGGGGGTCATCGTTGTGGACGACAAAAACCGCCTGGTGGATATCAACCCGGCGGCCGAGCGGTTGCTGGGCGTGCGCGCCTCCGAGCTGATCGGAGGGCCTTCAGAGCTGGTTTTTACGCAAACGCCCGAGCTGGCTGTGCGCTACAAAGACACGCTGGAGATCAATGAGGAGATCACCTTCGGTGAGGGTACAAATCGGGTTCACTACGAGATCAATATCTCGCCGATCTACGAAAGGTCAGGCCGCTTGTGCGGACGCCTGGTGGTATGGACCGATATCACCGCCCGCAAACTGGCAGAGGAAACGTTGGAGAGGCGGGATGCCATCCTGGAGGCGGTCAGCTTTGCCGCCGGTTGCTTCCTGTCTGCCCCCTTATGGCGGGAGTGCATCCCTGAGGTGCTCCTACGCCTGGGGAACGCAACCGGAGTAGACTGCGTATCGATCTATAAGAACGCAGGCGCGGAACGGTCCTCGCTCACGATGAAGCTGATCTACACCTGGGATGCGCCCGGCGCCGATGCGGGCGCTTATTTGCGGGCGCTGGATGGGAGCTCCTACCGGGAAGCTGGGCTGGGGCGCTGGCGGGAGCGCCTGGAGAAAGGCGAGGCGATCAGCGGCTCGATTGCAGAATTTCCGCCTGAAGAACAGCAAGTATTTGCCGGCCAACCGGCTTTTTCCCTGGTCTTGGAACCGGTTTACGAGGCTAAGAAATGGTGGGGCTTCATCGCTTTTACCACCTCACAACCGGACCGAAGCTGGTCGCGCCCCGAGCTGGAGGCTTTACGCGCCGCGGCCGATACGCTGGGCTCAGCTATTCAGCAAGAGAAAGTTCAGGAAGCCCTGCGGAATAGTGAGCAACGCCATTTACAACTTATGGAGGTTTCCCCAAACCCGGTGTTTTCGGTGAGCGTCGAAGGGCGGATCCGCTCCTGGAACCGGGCTTGCCAGCAGTTCTTTCAACTCGGGCAAGAGATGATCGGGCGCGATTATCAAACGCTATTGCTGGACAATAAGAACCGAACAACGGCGGAAACCCTGGTTGGGCAGGTTTTCCAGAACCAAACGGTGAGCGATGTAGAGCTGGTTTTTCTGTGCAAAGATGGCGTCGAGTGTGTTTCCGTGACGCGCATGTATCCACTGCTAGATGAACATGGCGCAGTGCAGCGTTGCGTGTTCGCCAACACGGATATCACCGAACGAAAGGCTAATGAGCGGGCTCTGCGCCGGCAGCTGGAAGAGCTGACCGTCTTACACGCGGTCGCTATCGCTGGGACGGAAGCGACGGGTGAAGACACGCTGATCGAGCGGATCACGCAGATCATTGGAGAGACTTTCTTCCCGGACAATTTCGGCGTGCTTCTGCTCGACGATTCCAAGCTGGCCTTGCAGCACCATAGATCGTACCGTACTCACCACGAAGAGATGAATCCTAACCTGATCCCGGTCGGACAGGGGATCTGTGGGACTGTCGCTCGAGAGGGTGCGCCGGCGCGTATCCCGGATGTCCGCCGCGAGCCCCTCTATTTGGAAGTCGACCCCAACACCCGTTCGGAGGTCTGCGTCCCGATTAAGCTGGGTGAGCGCCTGTTCGGGGTGATCAACGCCGAAAGCGCCCAGTTGGACGCCTTTACGGGAGAAGACGAACGTTTATTGGTCACCGTGGCGGGGCAGCTGGCGACGTCCATCGCCCGGTTACGCGCCGTAACGGCGGAGCTAGAACGCGCCAACCAGCTGGCCATCCTCACCGACCTGTCCCGCGAGATGACCAGTCTGCTGGATGTCAATAATTTGTGCGCGGTTGTGATCCAGCGGTTGATGAGGGAATTCGGCTATTTCAATATCTCGATTTTTCTAGTCGATCCATCCAACCAGCAGCTGGTGCTGCAGGATAACGGCCTGGCTGATCCACGCGTCCTTCCAGGAGAGTACCGCCAGGCGATCGGCACGGGGGTGATCGGCCGGGCGGCGGCGACAATGAGCGTTGCCCTGGTCAACGATATCAGCCAGGATCGGGATTTCTTCAAAATCATCGGGGATTCAATCCGCTCCGAGCTGGCGATACCGTTGAAGGTCGGCGATCGTTTGATCGGGGTGCTCAACATCGACAGCGAAGAAATCAATGCCTTCGACGAGAGTGAAGCGGCCATGCTGACCACCATCGCCGATCAATTTGCCATCACGCTGGAAAAGACGCGTTTGATCGGGGAAACCCGACGCCGGGCCGGCCAGCAAGAAGCCTTGAACAACATCATTGCCACAGCTGCAGCAGCCGCAGACCTGGACAGCCTGCTGGAGATCGCGTTGTCCGAAACTTTGCGAGCCTTTGACCTCAGCCGAGGTTGGATCTGGGTCGGGGAGCAGTATCGCTTCCAGGGAGTGCCGCAGGCGGGCCAACACGAACTACATCCTGCCGAATTACTGAAAGAACACCCCTTGGTAGATGGAACTCGCCAGGCTTTTGAGACCCCCAAAACCCATACCGGATCCCTGGCGGACAAGCTCAATATAAAGGCTTCGGTGACCGTCCCGGTTCTGGCAAAAGGGGTGCAGATCGGCGGGATGACCCTGGCCACCGAAGATGCTTTTTCGTGGTTGGCGGAAGACCTGGCCTTGCTCGAAGCAGTTGGTCAGCAGGTGGGCGGCTACATCGAGCGGATAAGTTTGCTGGAAGAGACTCAACAGCGGCTGCAAGAGGTCTCTTTCCTCAGCCAGATCATTGCCATCACCGCCAATGTGGAAGACCTGTCCGACACCCTGGAAAAGGTCTGCGAAGAACTGATCAGTTACTTGCACGTTACCCAGGCCAGTTTCTTCACGTACGATTCGCGGGAGGAAGCAGTCCGGGTGATCGCGGAAGCTGGCATCCCAGGGCGGGCCAGCGAGTTAAGTTCCATGCTGCCGTTCCCGCCCGGCTCGGAATTACGGAGTTTGATCGAACAGAATGCGCCGGTGGTGCTCGCCGATGTTCTAACCGCGCTGCTGCCCGAGCCATTGCGGAGGAACCTGGCAGCGCAGGGCATCCTTTCCCTGCTGCTGGTGCCGGTGGTCCATGGCGGAGAGATGGTGGGAGTACTGGGGATCTCCGATCAGGAAAAACGCGAATTCACTCCGAACGAAGTCAGTTTGATGCAAAAAGCCGCCAGCCAGATAAGCCAGTTGATGCAGCGCTTGCGCTTGTTCGACGAAACCCGCCGGCGGGCGGATCACCTGGAGGCGCTTAATACGATCATCGCTGCGGTGGCTGCGGCGACGGACCAGCCCCAGCTGCTCGAGTTAGCGCTCGATCAAACCTTGAGAGCCTTGCGGCTGCGAATGGGCAGCATCTGGGTCGGGGACCAGCTCATCTCTCGAGAGTTTCCGGCGGAGGTGAGCCGTGAAACCGTGCGCATGCCCGGGACAAAACGCTTCGACCTGCCGGATACCGTGGTGGTTCGGGATTGGGAACTGGTGCGGGAGCGCGATCCGCTGAAAAAATACAAACCGTATATGCAGCAATACGGC
>CAYNWK010000189.1:0-8147 GCA_964400875.1 uncultured Anaerolineaceae bacterium
GAGGTTTCCCCATGCTATTCCGAGCCGATCAAAACACTTGTCTTAACGGGGTCATCGTCCGCCAACACACCCAGTTCCCTGGCAATAGTGATGGCCTGGACGCGGCTGCGCGCCCCCAGCTTGCCGTACAGGCTGTTGATATGCGATTTCACCGTGCTGAGGGCGATCACCAGCTGCTCAGCGATCACCTGGTTGGTCAATCCGGCTGCGATCAGGCGTAAGACCTCCAGTTCACGCTCGCTGAGCGGCTCAGCGAGGCGGTTGGGAGCAGCTCGACCGTTGGTGGGATCAGGCTTTAAAGGGAACTCCGTGGTGGTAAAAGCGGACAGCAGCCGATCGGCGTACGGCGGCAGGCTTACATCAACCGGTGAACGTTTGGTGATCGAAGCCTTAAATTCGGCCAGCAGCGCTCGCATCGGTTCGCCTTCGTCGATGAAGATGCGGGCATAGCCTTCCGGCTCGGCCAGGATCAAGGCGCGTTCCAGCCGATCGAGCGCCCGGGATCGGTCTCCCTGCGCTTGATAGCATAAGGCTTGAGCGATCAGGATCTCGATGACGCTGCCTTTCCGCTCTTCGACCTGCGCGGCCTCCAGGAGCCGGTCCAACAGGGTCAGCGCCTCGGCGACCTCGCCCTGGGCTGCAAGCAAGCGCGCCAGCGTAAGGTATTCGACTACCGCCCAACCCGGGTGGCTGATCTCCTGGTCGTCTGGGCTGAGCTCGCTGTTCGCCGCCCAGGCTTGAGCAGCTTTGAGATCGCCCCGCGCGAGCTGCATCCGGGCGCGCAAGGCGGTCGCCTGTGTCACCACAAGACTAACCTGTGCGCTTTGTCCTAGCAGTTGTAACCTCTCGAGGGTATCTAAGGCATCCGGCCAGTTGCCCTGGGCCTGCTGCACACGCGCGAGGACCTGATCGACCACAAACCTCGCCCAGACGCCGCCCGCCTGGTCAGCTTGCTTGATACCCAAATAGATGTGCGCGAGAGCCTCGTCGAGCCGATCCTGCTCATAATGGATGTTAGCCATTCCAGCGTGAGCCATAGCGCTACCCTTTTGGGGAAGTTCGGGGTTTGACCACGTCAGTACCTGCTGGTACAACTCCCTGGCTCGATCGAGGTCCCCCCGGAACATCTCGATGTCACCGAGAAAGCTGGCCGCGGCCAATTGAACGTAGTGGGTGCCATCGGCCTGGCTGAGCCGCAGGGCTTCACTCAAAAGGTTCGCTGCAGCATCGATTTCACCGGAGTCCAGATAGGTGGTGCCGAGAGTGAAAGTCACCGCCGTGCGCCACGGGCTGTCTGGCGATAAACTCTCCAACGCCTGGCGTGAGAACTCGCGGCTGAGCGCCGCCTCACCTCGAGTAACGGCGACCATGGATTGAAGCGCGGCGGCTTCCCCGGAGAGTTCGGCGCCTGGCGCGCCTTTGGCAGATTCAGCCTGCAGGGCCAACAGTGCCCATTCCTCTGCGGCTTCGAGGTTGAGCCCCGCGCCCAAAAAGTATGTCCAGGCGCGCGCCATGCACATACGTGGGTGGGCGAGAATAGTTTCTTCGGGTATGGCGTTCAGCCAACGCACAATCGATGCGCTGGAGCCCCCGCGCAGCATATTTCCCGCCACGCCCTCGATCAGGACGGCGGCCCGTTCGAAGTCAGGGATCGCTAGGGCGTGATGCACCGCCATTTCCGTCATGCCCTGGCGCGCATACCAATCTCCGGCTCGCTCGTGCAGCTGTGGGGGCAGCTCAGGGTGAGTCTGCTGTAAATACCCTTGCAGCACCTCGGCGAACAGGTGGTGGTAGCGGTACCAGTTACGGTCGTTGTCCAACGGCACCAGGAACAGGTTGGCCTGCTCCAAACCTTCCAGGATGGCCTGGCCGTCGTTCCGCCCGGTGAGGGCGTTGCACAAGGTCCCGTTCAAGCGTTTCAGGATGCTGGTGGACAGCAGGAACTGCCGCACGGCTTCCGGCTGCCTGCTCAAGACTTCCTCCACCAGGTAATCGACGATGAAACGATGGCTGCCGGCAAACGCAGTGATGAATCGCGAGCGATCCTCGATATCTTTGATGGAAAGCGCAGCGAGCTGCAGCCCGGCGATCCAGCCCTCCGTGCGGTCTTTTAGCGCCGCGATCTCTGCAGCGGAGAGATCGAGTCTCATCGCCTGGTTAAAAAACGAGGCGGCTTCCTCGCCGGTGAAGCGCAGATCGCGGGAGCGTATTTCGGACAGCTGGCGGCGGGCGCGCCAGCGGGCCAGCGGTAAGGCCGGATCGCTGCGGCTGGTGATCACCAGGTGCGCGTTCGGGGGCAGGTGTTCGATCAAGAACGTCATGTTCTCGTCGATCGCCGGGTTATCGATCAGGTGATAATCATCGAAGACATGGGAAAACTCGTAATCCTGGGCGGCCATATCGTTGATCGCCAGGGATAACACGGTTTCAATGGGAGGCGCCTGGGAGGATTCCATCAGCAGCTGGGCGTTCTTACCTAACTCGGGATTTAAAGTCTGCAGCGCGGCGATGAAATAGCGCCAGAAGCGTACCGGGTCGTTATCCCCCTCGTCCAGGGAAAGCCAGGTCACGCAGTGCTCGTTCTGCGGGATCCATTCGCTCAGCAAGGTCGTCTTGCCATAGCCCGCCGGCGCGCAAATCAAGGTCAGCGGGCGCCGGACGGCCGCTTGCATCCCTTCAATCAGGCGGGCGCGATCCACGCGCCGGGCGCGTGCCGGTGGAATGTATAACTTGGTAGCCAGCAAGAGGTTGCCGGTAGCAGCCTGCACGCTCAAACCAACCACACTACCTCCGTTCAGCCCGGAGGTCCGGGTTTACACATTGGGTTAAACAAACCAAAATCATTCCTCTAGGTGTTAGCGGAAGGACGGTTTGGATGAACCAGGCGCGTTGCCCTTCTATGTACAGGATGTTTTAGGGATATTCGGGGATGATTTGTCTCGAAATTATATCATCAATATCAAATTATTAATCTTAATCTCATTTATCTCATGGGGATTTACCTAGACGCTGACCAGATGTGGGGGTATTTTAGCAGGTAAAGCCCGCCAGAAAACCCCCACGCCCTCCCATTTCTTTGGCGATCCCCAGCAAGTCTTTATCTACGCATAGTACTTTTTTCCTATTTAGAATCTTCCAAAAACTAGATAAGCTGTCAGATGAATTCAAACTGCTCCACCTGGAGCGAAAGGAGGCATAGCGGTAACGTGCTTTTGCCCAACCGGCTGAGACCAGCTGGCCTAGAACTTCTTTTACAAACTTACGCGAGGTGAACGATGAAAACCAGAAAATTTTTCGTTTCGCTTTTGTTCGTCCTGATTGCCCTGATCCTTGTGGTCACGGCCGTGGCTGCCCAGGAAGAGCTCGACCTGGTCCGTCTGACCGTTGACAACCGCACCGATCAGGCCGTCGCCCTGTCCCTGACGGGTACGGATACAGGGGCGAGGTACTACCTGGTCATCGGCGCCGGGGACATGCGGGTCTTCACCGTCGAACGAGACGATTACACCCACATCACCCTGGCCTGCGGACGAACTGCAGAAGGCACGGTGGACATCAACCGGCAGTTGTTCTTGAACTTCACGTCATGCTACTCGCCTCCGCCGAACCAGGGCACGCCGGGGATCGAGAAAATCTTTATACCCGAATCGCCCACCAAGACCCAATGGCAGTACCAGTTCGACTAGATCACCATTCGTAGTAACTTCTCCCCTCCACCGGATCCCCCCCTCCGGTGGAGGGGTTGTTATTTAACCAGGCTGCGTACTGATGTAAAATAAGCCGGCAGCAGTTACCAAGGAGCAACCCTATGCCGGTGAAGGTACGCGGCGCAGCCGAGCACAACCTGCAAGACATCGATGTCGATTTCGGCGACGGTTTGACGGTGGTCACCGGCGTCTCCGGCTCGGGCAAGACTTCCCTGGTCTTCGACACCCTGTACCACGAGGCCCGCCGCCGCTTCCTGCAGGTCTACACCTCCGGCGAAGCCGCCCAGCGACTTGCGCCTGCCCGGGTGCGGAAGATCGAAGGGTTAGGCCCGGCTGTGGCCGTCGGGCAAAACCTGCTCAACCGCAACCCCAACTCCATATTGGCGACGGCCTCCGGGCTGCACCCTTTCCTGCGGCTGCTCTACCAGAATTTCGGTGAACGGCGCTGCGCACGCTGCGGCGCGCCGGCGGCGATCGCCAGCGAGGATGCCATCCTCGAGCAGCTGCTCTCCCAGGCTGCGCGCGGCCCCGTGGGCGTGCAGGCTGTGCTCTTGCGCGGCGCGCTGGGCAGCCAGCGCACCCTCCTGGAGATGCTCGCCCGAGAGTTCGGGCGCGCCCGCTTGCTGGTTGATGGGAGCCCCTGGGACGGCGCGCCGCTCGGGCCGGGAGCCCCACACGATCTCTCCATAGCCATTGCCAATTTAAACCCGGACGCTGATGTTGCCGCGGCGCGGGGTGCGCTGGAAAGCGCCAAAGCGTTGGGCGCACAGGCGCTTGCACTGGTGAGCGCGCATGCCGAGCGCACCTACGCCCGGGCGCCGGTGTGCACCCGCTGCGGAGCCTGGTTCCCCGAGCTGCGCGCGGTCCACTTCAACCAGGTCTGCCCGCACTGCGGCGGGGAGGGCTGCGGACGCTGCGCACACAGCGGCCTGCCGCCGCACGCCGCCGCGGTTTTCTGGGAAGGGCTGCGCCTTAACGAACTCTTGGCTTTAAACGTCGCACAGGCCCATGACTTATTCTCCGCAGCCGCCTTCCCCGCCGCGGCCGGTCGGCTTCGGGAGGAGGTCACCCGCCGGTTGGAAGCTTTGCGCGCCGTCGGGCTGGACTACCTGGGTCTGGATCGCCCGGCCCCGACCCTCTCCCGCGGGGAAGCCCAACGCGTGCGCCTGGCGCTGGCCCTGACCAGCCGGTTGGAAGACATGCTTCACATTCTGGATGAGCCCACCATCGGGCTGCACTCCGCCGACGTCAGCCGCCTGCTGAGCGCCCTGCGCCGCCTGCCCGGGCCGGTGATCTACGTGGAACACGACCGGGGGGCTGCGGCGCAGGCCGACCGGGCTATCGACCTGGGTCCAGGGGCAGGTCCGCACGGTGGGCGGGTGGTCTACGCCGGGTCGCCGGGCGGATTGTGGGCCAGCGACACCGCCACAGGGCGCTACTTCAGCCTCCAGGAACGCGTGGCGACCCCCGAGCGGCGTCCGCCTCCGCAGGGTTTCCTCACGGTGCGCGGCGCCCACCTGCGCAGCCTGGACGGCTTCGACGCGCCCATCCCGCTGGGTCGTCTGACGGTGATCACCGGCGTATCCGGGTCAGGCAAGAGCACCCTGGTGGAGGACGTGCTGGCGGCCTCCTTAAATGAAAAGCAGCCCACAGGCTGCAAAAACATCGAGGGGCCAGCGCTCAAAGCCGTGCTGGTAGACCAGAGCCCCATCGGGCGCAACCCCCGCTCCACCCCGGCGACTTACACCAAGCTCTCCGACATCATCCGCGAGCTGTACGCCGCCCAGACCGGCTTATCCATCT
This sequence comes from uncultured Anaerolineaceae bacterium, assembly GCA_964400875.1. Classification (GTDB taxonomy): domain Bacteria; phylum Chloroflexota; class Anaerolineae; order Anaerolineales; family UBA4823; genus CAYNWK01. Next base: position 5,511 of record CAYNWK010000189.1, read on the forward strand.
CGCATTTTTCCTTCAACCGGCCGGAAGGCGCCTGTCCGATCTGCAGCGGCATGGGCGCGGTGGAAGTAAAGCTGCGCTACCTGCCCTCCACCTGGATCACTTGCGAGGAGTGCGAGGGACGGCGCTACAACGAGGAGGTGCTGGCCCATCGCGTTGCTTTCGGGTCGCAGGCGCTCGCCATCGACGAATTCTACGATCTGAGCGTGGCCGAAGCGCGCGCGCTGTTCGCCAAGGTCGAAGGGCTGGTCGATTCTAGGCGTCGCGCCGCCCGCCGGGTGCTGCGCGCCCTGGAGGACATCGGGTTAGGTTACCTGGCCCTCGGCCAGCCCTCGCCGACCCTGTCCGGAGGGGAAGCGCAGCGGGTCAAGCTGGCCAGGTACCTCGGGCGGCGCTCCCTGGACAAGAGCCTGTTGGTGCTGGACGAACCCTCCACCGGCCTGCACGCCCAGGACCTCGCAGGCTTGCTGGCCGTGCTAGACCGGCTGGTGCGCGCCAGCTGCACGGTGGTCATCGTCGAGCACAATCTGGATGTGATCCGGGCCGCAGACTGGTGCCTGGACCTTGGGCCGGGAGCCGGCCCCGAGGGAGGTCGGCTGCTCTACGCCGGCCCGCCCCAAGGATTGGTAGAGGTGAGCGAGTCGGCTACCGGGCGGGCGCTGCTGGGCGCCGTCGAGGTCAGGCCTACGGTTGATCCGGGGAGCCCGAGCTCGCGCCGTCCGGAGGCCATCCAAATACGCGGGGCGCGGGCGCACAACCTGCAGAGCGTGGATGTGGATTTCCCGCGCGGCATGCTGACGGTGGTGACCGGCGTTTCCGGGTCGGGCAAGTCGAGCCTGGTAGGTGACGTCCTGGAAGCCGAAGCGCAGCGCCGCTACCTGGAAAGTCTGACCCTTTACGAACGTCAGGGCGTCAGCGAAGGGCCGGAGGCGCCGGTGGATGCGCTGACCGGGCTGGGGGTTACCCTTACGGTAGACCCTCACCGGCACAAATACGACCGGCGGGTGACCGTAGGCGCGGTGAGCGAGATCGCCCACCACCTGGCGGCGCTGTTCAGCGTCGCGGGTCAGCGGCGCTGCCTGGAATGCGGCGCGGCCATGCAGCGCGGGCAGTCCTGGATCTGCCCGTCCTGCGGGGCCAGCGCGCCGCTCGCCGAACCGCGCCATTTCTCGCCGCGTACCTACGCGGCCGCCTGCCAGACCTGCCAGGGAGTCGGCGCGCTGCAGCAGCCCGCCCCGGAGAAATTGATCGTCCATCCCGACAAGCCGCTCTGCGGAGGGGCGATGCACTCGCCCGGTTTCTTCCCCAAAGGCTTCCTGTGCAAACCGTACAACAGCGGCTATGATGCGCTGCGCGCCCTGGCGGCGCGCTACGACTTCGACCCGGAGACGACCCCGTGGAACGAGATGAGCACGGCGGCCCAGCAGGCCTTTCTCTATGGCGACCCCGAGCCGCTGGAAATCGCCTACCACAGCCGTAGCGGGCGGGTGACCACCCGCCGGGGCCCGTACGCCGGGTTCTACGGCCTGATCCTGGACTGGGACCGGGGCGGTACGTATACGAACGCCGTCCCCTGCCCGGGCTGCGGCGGGGCTCGCCTGCGCCCTGAATACCTGGCGGTGACCCTCGCCGGGCGCAGTATCGCCGAACTGAACGAACTGCCCCTGAGCCGGCTGGCTCAGCTGGCTGATCAGATCGAGCTCTCCCCGCAGGCAGCCGCGCTGGTGGAGAGCAATCTAGGGGTCTTCCGTCAGCGCTTGGGCTTCCTCAACCGCCTCGGCCTGGGCTACCTGCAGCTGAACCGCATCGCCGGGACGCTCTCAGCCGGGGAAGCGCAGCGGGTCAAGCTTGCCGGCTTGCTGGGCAGCGGCCTGACCGCGCTGACCGTGCTTTTGGACGAACCCTCGCGCGGCCTGCACCCGGCGGAGGTCGGCGCGCTGCGCGACGTGTTGCTGGAGCTGCGCGACGAAGGGCATAGCGTGATCGTGGTCGAGCACGACCCGGTGCTGATCCAGGCGGCGGACCATTTGATCGACTTGGGTCCGGGGGCGGGAGCCAGCGGAGGGCAGATCGTCGCCCAAGGTCCCCCTTTGGAGGTCGCCGCCGGAGAAGGCCTCACCGCGCGCTGGCTGCGCGGGGAACGCTTGGCCGAACTGGCTGCGGAATCGTACCTGCGCCCGCGCCGGGAGGCGCGCGGCTGGCTGACCATCCACGGGCCGCGGGCCAACAATCTAATCGGGGACGACGTGCGCCTGCCGCTGGGTGTCCTGGCAGGTGTCTGCGGGGTCTCCGGTTCGGGCAAGAGCACGCTGATCCTGGACACCCTCGGCCGGGCCCTGGCCCCCAAAAAGCACACTACCTCGGTCGCCCAGGAGCCGATCGCGCCTGGCGAACACGACGGCATCAGCGGCGCGCCGGGGCGGGCTATCCTGGTTGACCAGGCGCGTGCGGGGCTGGTCAGCCCGGCTTCCTTCCTGGGCTTGGAACAGCCCTTGCGAAGCCTGTATGCCGGGAGCGCCGCGTCCCACGCGCTGGGCTTGAGTGCTGAGGACTTCGCTCGAGGCTGCAGCGCTTGTAATGGGCGGGGCGCGACGCGCCTGGACATGGGCTTCTTACCCGACGTGGTTGCGCCTTGCGAAA
>CAYNWK010000190.1:0-8112 GCA_964400875.1 uncultured Anaerolineaceae bacterium
AGCAAACGCCTGGGTGCCCCCCTCACTCAGGCGTCTGCTGTTTTAATCGCCAACTGCAAGCGCTCCAGGAAATTGATCGCCTGCCTCCCATGACTTAACTCACCACGCCGGGCGGGCTTCTCATCGATTGCTAATTAAAACCCCTTTTTCAGCGAGACGCCGCCCCGCGATCGGGAGTCGGTCAACGCCGCCGGGTAACCATAGATCGTTTATACAACCAGGGGGTGAGGCGGTTCGAAGGCAGTAACGCCAGCGGGCTCATGGCGTTTTTAAGCTTACAGAACCATTTAACCCGCTCAACAAGATAGCTGTAACATTTATACTATCTGTTCGTCCTATCCTTTAGAGAATGGTAACGATTGCTCATGGCGCTGGGCCAGACTGACCTGACAGAAGGTGAACTGATCGCGAGGGCGATTCAGGGCGATAAAGAGGCTTTTGGTGATTTATACGAGCTCTATCTGGATCAAATTTATCGCTATGCCTACTTTCGCGTCGGTGACAATAACACGGCGGAGGACTTAACCGAGACGGCCTTCCTGAAAGCCTGGGAAAGGCTGCAGGTTAAACCGGAGAAACTGAGCATCTACAATTTCCGTGCCTGGATCTACCGCATCGCGCACAACCTGGTGATCGACCATTATCGGATGAAAAAGCAGCATCTGCACCTGGACCAGGTGGAACCGCTGAAAGACACGGACCCGGCGCCGGAAACCGTTGCCTTGAATAGCCAGCAGGGAGAGCAGATCGCACAAGCCATTGCCCAGCTCGACCCGCTGATGCAGGAAGTGATCGTGTGCCGTTTTATCAACCAGCTCAGCCATGCCGAGACCGCCGAAATCATCGGGCGCAATACCGGGTACGTGCGTGTATTGCAGTACCGCGCCTTACAGCAATTGCGGGCGATCCTTGAAGCGGATCGCAAATGAAAATGAAAGCAGACATCGACCTCATCTTAGCCAATTGCCTGGACTCCATCGCTCGGGGTGAGAAGACTCTCGCCGAGTGCCTGGCGGAGCATCCGGAACACCGCGATGAGCTGCAGGCCCTGCTGGGTACCGCCAGCCTGTTGCAGAGCGCGCCTCAGGTCGCGCCCCGGCTGGCTTTCCGCCATGCAGCCCGCGCCCGCCTGTTAAACCAGCTTAAGGCCTCGCCCAAACCGGCTACCGCCTGGGAACGCCTGGGCGCTGCATGGCGTTCTTTGATGCGTCCCGCAGGAACCCGTCTGGCGCTGGCGTTAGCGGTGATCCTGTTGTGTGTGGCCTCCTTGTTCAGCGCGGGCGTCGCCTACGCCGCCGATCGCGCCGTACCGGGAGATTTCTTATACCCGCTTGACCGGGCGGTGGAAGACGTACGGCTTTCCCTGGCGCTCAGCCCCACCCAGGCCGCCCGGCTGCAGGTCGCGAACGCCGGCGAACGGTTGAGTGAAGCGGCCCAGCTGGCCTCAGCCGGGGATGAAGAGGACTTCGAAACAGCCATCGCTGAGTATGGGCAAACAATTTCTCAGCTGTTGCAAAATATCGGGCAGCTTCCCTCGGAAGACCAGGCCAAACTCATGGCCTTGTTAGGCCCCATCCTGGACGATCAGAACGATCAAATCCAGGAGCTGATCGATGAAATCCCCACAGAAGAGACCTCCGAGTCGCCGGTTACGGAAACGGAAGAGCCCGAAGAGCCAGAGGAGACCTCAACGCCGGTTGAGCCGGCGGTGGAAGTGACGCCCAAGAACGAGAGCGCCCGCTGCGACGGCGAACAGTACCGCCCCGTCGCCGATAACCTGGCGGCGACTTACCAGGCGGATCCTGATACTATCCTGGACTGGTTCTGCAAAGGGTACGGCTTCGGCGAGATCGCGCTGGCGTTGAAGACCAGTGAGGACGCCGGCGTGTCCCCCGAGGAGCTGTTCAATTTGAAGCAGGAACTGGGCGGCTGGGGCCAGGTGTGGAAAGCGCTGGGCCTCAAGGGCAAGCCCGATGACGCCGGTCCACCCGGCAACCCCGGCAAGCCGGATAAGCCCACGCAGAAGCCCAAGGACGATAAAGGCCCGTCCGGTGGGAATGGTCCTCCCGATAATCAGGGAAACGGCCCGCCGGAAAATCCGGGCAAGCCGACCCCCAAGCCAAAGAAGAACCCGTAAAATCAGGTAGGGGATCCGGCAGGGCGCTTTTCTTTCGGACCCGTGACATCAGAAGCAGCCCACCCGAGGCGTCCTCCGCTCGGGTGGGCTTTTGTATTCATGATATACGCATTCGGATGAGTTTCGGGGCGTTCTGGCTGGTACAGCCGGCCAAAACACCTCCCGATCCCCCTAAGAACTGCGTAACGTCTATTTCTTTGAGCCAGGGGCGCTTTTCCCGTGCTTAAAATATTAGAGAGGTTGGGGCAGCGAAGCTTGTCCCAACCTCTCCCCGCACTTGTCCGTACTTTGGTTTACTTGAACAGCTCGAGAGTCGCCGGCCGGTTGAAAACCAGTTCGCCCTGGAAGTTGATGTCCACCGTTACCGACCCGTGTACCTTGACCGAGTCGCCCACCAGCTGAGCGTTGACCGTGCTGATCTCAGAGGATGAGCCGCCTACGTCGATTTTACCGTCTGGCGCGAACACCATCCCCAGGTATTTAGAATCCGACGTGCCTTGCAGGGAAACCGTGTTGGTATTTCCGGGTCCCAAATAGATCAACATGCCCGGCAACGCTGGTCCACAGATAGAGGCATGGTTACTTCACAGTCGCTCGGTGGGGCGCTCAAAATTATTTCTGCATTTCCGGCGGTCGAAAAACCGTCGCCGCCGGGGGTGATGTAAATGGTGATGTTTTCTCCGGTTAAAACGCCGCCGTTTACTGTGAAGTCGCCGTTGACGCAATACAGCCCTTCCGTCATGGTCAATTCCCCGTTATTCAGCCGGATGCGGTCGTATCTGCCCGGGTGAATGGTTCCATCACCGGAATGGTTGCCTTCATGCGGCAGGCTGCTGCAATCCGGCGGGTTGATTGTAAAATCGGGCATCTTCACATCCCCATCCCGGGGCGCTGGGCTGACCGATTTACCCCCCGAATTATCATAATCGTCTTGATAGGTGATCGTGTTTGGGGAGGAAACAAATACGCTGCCGGATGAACCGTGCAAATCCAGGCAAGAATTCGAGAAGATCCCTCCGCCGGTTACTTTAACGCCTTCGCTGCCGTCGATCAGAATACCCCCACCGCTGCCCCCGCAGCTGTCGTTTAGCGATACGATCGCGTTGCCAAACCCAACAGGGCCGCGCGGCCGGATGCGGGTGACCGCTTCGACGGTGTTGATCAACGGCCCGCTGTACACAAAGTGTGCAAACGCGGTTCGGGTTTGGATGGTTATATTGGTCTTGACGTCGATATATTTGTCCACGTAGCTGCCGTTATCCACTACATGGCATTCCGTCACGACCCCATGGCCGTCCGAAACATCTTCGTCGATCGAGAAATCGTTGCTCCCTGCCCGGCTGATCGCTTCAATTCTGGCTTGCTTCATGGCGTTAATGACGTTGGATAAACTGCAATTCCAATCTTTATACACGACGCCTGAATTTTCCAAATAAATAGCAGCTCTCCCGCCACCGGCCAGTGAGGCGGCGTCTGCCGCGTTCTGGGCGACGCGGCGGTCGGAATAAATCATGCTGCCGTCAATCGCCAACGCAGCGAATCCCAGCAGCCCGATGATGCCTAACACCATTAAAACCATGGCCTGTCCAGTTTCCGAACCTCTTTTCAAATTTTTGTTCATAGCCTCATCCTCCCGTGCATGGCGGGCTTAGTATTGTGTCCGAAACTCCGGTACTGATGTCCACATCTTGTGACCCGATCATCATGCCGATCAAAGGCATCGTCATCGGGAAATCCTGGTATTTCACGCTCACGCGTAGTTCATCGCCCATACAGACGTTCGTCGCTGCCGCACAGCTCACCAGGGCGCCGCCTGGTTTGGCGATTTGAATGGTCACGCTCACGTTCGTCGTGTCGGTCAAGTCAACCGGTTGGTGAGAACTCAGTCGCACCCGGTTTTCGATCAAATCGCAGCGCCTGGGATCGATCGACCCGTATAGCGCTCCCTCTTGCGCCGCATCACGCAAAGCGACGTAGGTCAAGAAAGCTCGCCCCAGGTCAACCACGCCTGCTAACAAGACCAGCAGTAAGGTCATGCCAAACGCCAGTTCTACAAGGCTTTGCCCACGCTCTCGACGATGTGCAGTGGATTTCTTGTCCATATCCTTTACCCTCCCTCTCGAAAATCTCAGCGCACGACCATCGGCACAAATATCTGCCCGGGTACCTTCGGAGCATTTCCCTGCCCGAACTCACTGGTTTTTATCAAGGGCTCAACCGCCTCGCCGGTCCTGTAGACTAACGCCGGTGTGATCATCGCCCCATCGTGGTTCAGCAATGCGTAATACAGGCGGTCGTTCCATTCGTCATCCAGCCAGGTCAATACCATGTGACCTTTCCAGTCCTTGGTGACAGAGACGAAGCTGGCTGCCCGTTGATCGGGATTATTAATTGGGGTAGGTGCTTTCGCCACAGAATAATCGCCGCCATTTAAGACGGCATAAGCGATTTTTTGCTTGTCCGTGTCAGTCCATGCCAGGGTGATCTCGCCCGCGCTGGATTGCGCAACGTCGGGTTTCCAGCCGGTGCTGCCCGAAAGCGAGGTCGCTCCTTTGGCGAATGTCCCATCGCTTCTGATCACGACGAACCCAATCGAATGATCGTTCGAACCCGGGTCGTAAACCGTGTATGCGAAAATAGCCCGGTTGTTCTCCAACCACGTCAGACCGGGGTAAGAATAACGAATTCCACCGGGGCTGCTTTCCAGTAATGGTGCTGGAGCTTTAACGCTTTGTCCGGAGGATTCGTAAACGGCGTACTCCACATCGCTGGTCTCGCCGCCGTTCTGCAGGCGATCGTCAACCCACCCGAGCACAAACCGGTTGTCCTGCGTGGCTGCGATTCTCGGCATGGCAAAGGTGGGGATATTCTTGTCGCTGCCGCCTCGCCATTGATCGTTACCCGTCAGGTTGAACGGCCCGTGAGCGATTGCTCCGTTCTGGCCCAGGATGGCAAAATAGACGTTCGAATTTACTTTAAAGTTGGCATCGACGATATCGTGGACCCAGACAAAGCCTGTCATTCCATCTGGCGAGATCGATACCGCCGGGTAGTGGTCGGTGGTGTGCATCGAGGCGGACCCGTTATTGGTCAGCTTCGTTAACTGCTGAACTGTACGGCCAAACCCGTTTAGGATCATATATTCGATATCGGAGAAGAAAACGTTTTCATTGCTATTGAATCCGTTTCGCTCCCAAACGAATACATAAGATCCGATACTCCCGGCATCGGAGGAAGCCAGCCCCATCGTGCTGCCTGTAAAATATCCGACCAGGGATAAGTTTTCCCGATTTCCAGGTGAAAATAACTCCAGGTGCATATCCGTTTCGCTGTCTGAATACACCTGGGTGAAATCCGTAGCCACCGCCCCCCGCATTCGAACGAGAGACTGCGGTTTGCTGCCCCGCGTTGAAATCGCCATGAAGTTTATTGCAACCGTCTTACCAGCTGAGGCGTTCCCCGGCTCTGTCAATTTCAAGACGACCGGCGCGCTCGCCCCCATGCCGATCGATCCGGTATCGACGAGGCCGTCGTTATTCGAGTCGCTCAAGGGTTTGAACGTATTTCCATCCAAAAGGGAAACTCCCCAGTTGCCATTGCTGGAATCGACGACCAGGTTGTAGACATCCGCCCCCACTTCACCGATATTGTGTACCTGGGTGAGAAAACTAACCGTCCCGTTCTTGGTAAACCCGCTCTGGTAGGCGGGCAAGGTCTTTACGTGCGGACCGGGGTCCGGCCTCAAGAAACACAGCGCCTTGGCGCCTACGAATGCGCCAAGACCCGAGGCATTCGATAGATACAGCGAGCCGTCCACGCCATCGGCGTCTTCGATCCCCACGGTTGCGCTGTCGATCGTTCCGTTGAGATCGTCGTACTGGAAGCAGATATCACCGCTTTGATACAAAATCGCCTCGAACGTTAACGTCTCGGAGTTATTGCCGGAACGGGTTACCCCCTTCCATTCGACGACGAAATATTTACCATGGGTGTTCGTGCCCGCTTTAGAAAAAACTTTACCGCTGTTGGAGCTACCTCCAACCACCAGGTCGTCCCAAAAAGGAGCGATGATGTTGTTGGGCGCGCCGTCGTTAGGGATTGCTTTGTTCTCTAGATTCCCACTCCCTTCACCAAAGGATAAGAACCCGTTGGTGCCAACGTAGATTTTGCTGTAGGTATTCTCGTAGAATTGGAAGTCGAAACCAAGAGGGAGCGGGCCGACGTAGTCATCGTCGTCTCCATCAAAACCCACATCAGTGCCACTACTGGCGTTGATCCACTGATAGCTGTAAGCCTGATCGTTCCACCGGTAACCGTAACGATCTGCCGAGCCGGCTGATCGCGGTTCAAAGCTTTGGGAACTGCCCTGCACGGGATCGGGAAAATTCATGTAGGGACTGGAAGCCACGAATTCTGCAACGGAATCCTGATCTTCGGCGTTCGGTGCGGGTGGAGGCGGGGTGTCGCCGCCAGGAGGCTTCACCATCCCGGTACCAACCAAACCGACGATCAAGGCGAACAAAAGCAAGCTCAGCCGACTTTGTTGAAATAAGCGGGGTGAGGAGTTTTTTTTAGAGTTCTTTTCCACCATGGTCACCTGTTCACATTAACCGTACAACCATTGTCGAAGTAGATGGTCACGTTGTAGCCGCTCGATTCTGTGCTGCGTTTGAAAATGAACTGCATCGTCTCGAATGAGTAGATTTGAATCTTGCGCAGGTAGTCGCTGCCCAACCACTCGTGATCGCTTACGGTTGTAGGTGGAAATTCATCTCGGGCTTTCCAAACCAGCTCTCCACCCAGCTTAATATACTTGAGCTCGTCGTTGGCGCTTGGCCAAAAAAAGAACATCTTCATGATCGTCACGGTTTCGATGCCGTTGTTTTGCAGCTGCAGGTCCAATTTCGTTCCGGTTGAGGATACAAACGAGCCGTAGGTGCCGCAAGCCGGGGTCGCCGTCGCAGTAGGTGTCGCGGTCGGCGTCGGTGTGCAGACGTCAGGTGGGCAGCGCGTCGCCGTCGGCGTCAGTGTTTTAGTCGGTGTGTTCGTCGGTGTATAGGTTATCGTCGGCGTCCTTGTGCTGGTTGCAGTCGGCGTCAAAGAAGGGCCGGGCGTCGGCGTCAGGGTATCTGTGGGCGTCGGCGTATTCGTCGGCGTCGCTGTGTTGGTCGGGGTTGGCGTGAACGTAAAAGTGGGGGTAGGCGTGAGCGTATCCGTGGGGGTAGCCGTGTTGGTGGGATACGCCGCTGGGGGTGTCCCTTTCACCTCGACGTCTTTAAAAATGGTTCTGGCGGCCGATGAGGTGATCGGAAACGACGGCAGGTTAACCAGCGGGACGATCGGCGTAAAAGTGGTGCTTACATTGATGACCACTCGATCTCCCAAATTTACCGGGACTGTAGGCGGACAGCTGCTTGCAAAGGGGCTGGTGCCGGGCCCATGGTCGTAAGCAATTTGGATGTTGCCGTCGGAAACTCCTGCAAAATTACCTAACCGCCTTGCCGCCGCGCGAATTCCTGCGCAGTCCTGGTAGTGGGGGGTGTAATTCCCAATATCGCCGGCTGCCGAACCGTAACGGGTCGCTTCCCGTGTTGAAGTCGTGACTGCAGCGAAATAGAATAACACTCGGCCGAATTCGATGATCCCGAACATCAGCGTGAGCAATATTGGAATTGCTAACGCAAACTCGACCATACCTTGTGCACGATTTTTCAGTGTAAAAATTTTCATGATTTTTTACAAATCAACAATTTAAATTGAAGGCAGTGGCGAAAAAAACATACTTCAATCTATCTGACGATCCACATTCCAGAATGTTAATTACAGAAACGTTAGTTATGCCGCCATCCGCCGGGCACAAGCAGCGCTCATTCTTTTGAAGCTCATTCGTTCCAGGCTGTTTGGCTGAATATATCATCGATCTCGGGGTCGCCTATCGAGTTCCTATCCTAACCAATTTCCGCTGAAATACTATT
>CAYNWK010000191.1:0-8041 GCA_964400875.1 uncultured Anaerolineaceae bacterium
TGCTGTTTGGAGAATTTGGTGATCAGCTCGCACCACTGGCGGATTTCCTGCGGATAAGTCTCACTGACCTTGCATTTTGCCTTCGGCTTAACCTGTTGCCCGTCATCATCTCCGCCGGAAGCGTTTGCTTCTTCCTGGGCCTGCTGGGCAGCCTGGGATTCCCCCTGACCGCCCGTTGAGACGATTGGCATTGCGCTGTTGAACTCTGCGGAAGCGGACATACCCGCAGTAACCGTAAAAATGAAAAACGCCAGGATCAGGCTCGATAAGACTGCGCCAGGAAAAACGTATTGTTGGGCCGAACCCATGCGGGCCTCCAATTTGGGAACAAAGGTTGACGAGTTGGGCTAACTTGGTTAAAATAGCACAGATGTTCTATAATGTCAAGCCTGAAAGTGCCTCTTGACAAATCAGAACAAATGTTCTAATATAATTACAGCCATTGCAATGTTCTCGGCTGGTTCATCCAGCCCCATTCAGCCAGGTTCCTGAATACTGATAGGACTTACGTACTCGTGTGAGCAAAAGGGGTGTTTGGGCGGGCTTCGCCCGCCCAAACACCCCCTCTTCACCGGCGAACTGCGTAACTCCTAACTCATTAAGAGTCGAACTTCACTTTTACAGGAGGCTTGATATGAACACGTCCAGCGTTCGCGGCCAGGGCCTGGATGCCCTGATGAACCGCTTCCGGCTGCAGCGTGGGTTGGCATTTGGAACGATCATCATTGCCGCGCTGCTCGCCTTTGAAATCTTCAATTACAGCACGACCGACTTTGCCCTCTCCGATCTCCTCGGTGAACTGGAATTCGCCGGAATACGCTGGGCGACGATCCTGGCAATCGCCTTTTGCGGCATCGACTTCGCGGGCATCGCCCGGCTGTTCACCCCCGAAGACGGCGCCGACGAACCCACCGAGATCTGGTATTTATTTGGAGCCTGGTTATTGGCTGCCACGATGAACGCCATGCTGACCTGGTGGGGCGTTTCAATCGCCATTCTGCAACATGAAACGCTGGGGAACGCGGTAGTGGCTCGCGAGACCCTGCTGCGGGTTGTGCCCATCTTCGTCGCCGTGATGGTCTGGCTGATCCGGGTGCTGATCATCGGCACCTTCTCCCTGGCAGGCGACCGGCTCTTCAGCCAGGCTGAAAAGGGTTTGAACCAGGGCCGGTTCTCCAGCTCCATGCGTTCCTTGAGCAACCGCAGCACAGCGCGGGCGAAAAGTACTGCCAAACCCCCCAGGACTTCTTACCGACCGGCGCCCAAACCGACCCCACAGCCCGAATCCACCTACAACCGCCCCGAACCTACTTACCACCCGGTTTCGATGAGTATGCGCCCGAACGGCAACGGAGACTCACACCGCAAGGGACGCAGGTAAAAGGATTGGGACGGAGCCCCCGCCCAACCATTCCCCGCCATGCTTATCCTCCTCCTTCTCAGAGAAAGGACGACCCCCGAGTTGCCGCCGGGGGTCGTCCGCTTTTAACGAGGCTTGCGCACTGGAAGGGAATTTAACTTTCAGAGCATTGATCGCCTGCCAGAGGCAGCCAGACACAGAACGTCGTACCATGGCCTTCCTGTGAATCAACCTCAATACGCCCGTCATGGTTGCGCACGATCCAGTAAGCGATGGATAGACCCAGTCCGAAACCCTTGCGATCGCGGGAGCGGGTGCGCGACTTTTCGCCGCGATAGAAACGTTCAAAGACATGGGGCAGGTCTTCCGCCGGAATGCCCGGACCGGTGTCGCTGACGGTCAGGCGCGCTTGCTCGCCGGCTTTGCCTACCCCAACCACTACCTGGCCGCCGGAGGGCGTGTAATTAACCGCGTTGCTGACCAGGTTCACCAGGACTTGCTTGAGGCGGTCCCGGTCACCACAAACCAGCACCTGGTCGATCTCGCCCAAACGCAGCTGCAAGCGATCGCCCGCCAGCACCCGCATCTGCTGCATCACTTCGAAGAGCAGGGTATCCAGCTCGACCACCCGCATATCCAGCGGGATCTTGCCGGATTCGGCCTGCGCCAGGAGCAGCAAGTCTCCCACCAGGCGAGTCAGGCGATCGACCTCGTTCTCGATACTTTCCAACGATTCCTCGTCGGTATAACCCATGCGGCGCATCAGATCGACGTTGCCCCGGATAACGGTGAGCGGGGTGCGCAGCTCGTGCCCAACGTCGGCCAGAAAGCGGCGCTGAGTGTTAAAGAGGTTCTCCAGGCGCGCGAGGGTTTGGTTGAAGGCATGAATGAGCTGGCCAACCTCGTCATCCGGTTGGCCCTGGTAGAGGATGCGGCGCGAGAGGTCATCGGCGCGAGTGATCTGCAGAGCGGTTTCGGTAACCGCTTGCAGCGGAGCCATCGCCCGCCGGGTGCTCAGCCAGCCAGCCAGGCCGGCAACGAGCATCGAGCCAGTCGAACCAAGCACCAGGACGATCACCAGGGTGTTGCGGGTGGTGTCCACCGCGTTCAAACTGGTTGCGATCTGTATAGTGCTGACAAGCCGGTCGCTTAAAAATAACGGCACGGTGACGACGCGCAGATGGCGGTCCTGATTGAAAACTGTGCGGTAAACCGGGGTTGGAGATTGGAGCCCGCCGCTGTCCAGCGGACGGTCGAAGACGCCGGTATTGGTCGCCAGCAGGCGGTTATCCGGACTCCAGGCCTGCACGTACATGTTGGCGCTGAAATCCATAGAGGGCAGGGTAATGGCTGTGCGGTCGCGGCCCTGAACGATAGTGATATTGTTATAGATCTCGGACCAGGTCTGGCTAAGGGTCTCATCGATCTGGTCGATCAAAATGACGCTGACCAGGCCGTACACCGTCACCCCAAAAACGAGCAAAACCACGCCTAACAGCGTGGTATAGAGCAAGGCCAGGCGAACTCGCAGGGTCATTTACACCCGCTGGGGGTCAATCCGGCTCCCGCAAGACATAGCCCATGCCGCGCACGGTGTGAATCAGGCGGGGCTCTTCCTCGGCTTCCAATTTCTGACGCAGATAGCGGATATAGACCTCGATGATGTTGCTCTCGCCGCCAAAATCGTAGCCCCAGACGCGATCGAAGATCATGTCGCGGGTCAGCACCTGGCGGGGGTGGCGCATGAACAGCTCCAGCAGCTCGTATTCCTTGGCGGTGAGCGAGATGGTGCGTTCGCCGCGCGCAGCCTGGCGCGTGCCGGTATCCAAGGATAGGTCGGCGAAGCGCAGAACCTGGGGGCGGCTGGGCTGGGCGCGTCGCAGCAGGGCGCGGATGCGGGCCAGCAACTCGTCCAGGTTGAAGGGTTTGACCATGTAATCATCGGCGCCCATATCCAGGCCGAGGACGCGGTCGTTGACCGTGTCTTTGGCCGTCAGGATCAAAATCGGCACCGGCCCCCCAGCGCGCAGGCGGCGGCAGACCTCCAGGCCATCGATGCCCGGCAGCATCAAGTCCAGCACCACCAGGTCAGGGGGGTTGTCCCGGGCAAGCGCCAGGCCCGTCTGGCCATCCGGGGCAACGTCCACCTGGTAACCTTCGTACGCCAGGCCGCGGCGCAAGAATTTTAGAATGGCTTCATCGTCTTCGATGATCAAGATTCGCGGACTCATACTTACTCCTGTTTGATCTTCGATCACGCGCTCACCTGCCTGCGCCACGTTCGGCGCTCTATCACCCCAAACACCCACTTTCTGCCCTCGAGTGCGCAAGTCCTATCTTAACAAATTGCGTTAAGAATATACCACAGGGAAGACAAAGGCAGAAGGCCACCTGCTGGGGTGGCCTTCGCCGTGTGCAGTTGTCCTGGTTGGCAGCCTAGTTGACTTCGACCACGGCGCCGGCAGCTTCGAGCTTGGATTTGGCGTCGTTGGCCGCTTCCTTGCCCACGGCTTCGAGCACTTTGCCGTCGGCCGTTTCGGCCATTTCCTTGGCCTCTTTGAGACCCAAGCTGGTCAGCTGGCGAATAGCCTTGATAACCTCGATCTTCTTCGGGCCGGCTTCCTTGATGACCACGTCGAACTCGGTCTTCTCTTCTTCAGGCTCAGCGGCTGCGGCCGCAGGCGCGGCAGCCGCCATGGCGACCGGCGCAGCCGCGGAAACGCCCCACTTTTCCTCGAGCAGCTTGACCAAGTCAGCAGCCTCCAGTACGGAAAGCGAGCTCAGGTCATCTACCAATTTTTCCATCTTTACAGCCATTTTTACTTCTCCTTAATTCAATACGATGATTGTTGGTGTCGCGCAGTTTGCCTGCGCAACCCTTGTTATATTGATCGGTTCAGAATACTTACTCTCTCGCGGCGCTCAGGGCGGCCATGAAGAGAGTTTACCCGGCAGACGGAGCTTCTTCCTGCTCGGAATAGGCCTTGATCGCGGACGCTAGCTGGCGGGCCGGCTCGGCCAACACGCGAGCCAGCTTGGTTGCCGGCGCCATCAAGGTGCCCAGCAGTTGGGCGCGCATCACCGGAAGCGGCGGCAGGTCGGCCAACGCCGTGACCTGTTCGCTGGCGATCGGCTGAGAATCGAGAAAGCCGCCCTTGATCTTCAGGAATTCAACGTCCTTGGAAAATTCCGTCATCGCCTTAGCCAACGAGGGGGCATCTTGAAACGCCACGCCGATAGCGGTCGTGCCGGTCAAGACCTGCTCATCGATGGCAAAGCCCTGTTCCTGGAAAGCGATCTTCGCCAGCGTGTTCTTAATCACGTGGAATTCGCCTCCGGCATCTCGAACCTTGCTGCGCAGCTGGTCCATCTGGCTCATGTCCATGCCGATGTACTCGGCCAGGAATACAGCCTTGCTGGTTTGCAGCCATTCCTGGTATTGTTCAACCAGGTCCACCTTCTGCTTTTTAGAAATAGCCAATGGTACTCACCTCCTTCGAAAAGTATAGAAATTGCTGAACTTGCAATGTTTTTACTGGTGGTTGGGAGAGCCACGCCTGCCCAATCCCCACCCCCCCTTACCTTCACAGGGATCATCCATTAACAAAAAAGTCTTTGCCTGAAATACCGGGCAAAGACTATCCACTGTGGCGTGCTGCGGCGAGCGCATACGCACAGGGGATGTCTCCACCTCGGCAGGAAATTAAGCGCCTAGCCTGGATCGCATCCGGGCTGCGCGCGCCTGCTTTCTCAGGCAGAGTGGTTTGATCCGCTCACGTGAATCGTTTTAGACGCGAACCTCCATCGCCTGGGCTTCCATCGGATCGATCTTGATGCCCGGACCCATGGTGGTGGCCAGGGTAACCCGGCGCATATACAAGCCCTTGGATGCTGGTGGGCGGGCGCGCTTGAGCGCGTCCATTAAAGCGGCCATGTTGTCGTACAACTGCTCGGCATCAAAAGAGACTTTGCCAATCGGTACATGCACGTTGGCGGTTTTGTCGGTGCGGAATTCTACCCGGCCGGCTTTCGATTCCTCGATGACGCGCGGGATGTCGTCAGGGGGAACCACGGTGCCAGCCTTGGGATTGGGCATCAGCCCGCGCGGGCCCAGGATGCGGCCCAACCGCCCGACCGTACCCATCATGTCCGGGGTGGCGACGGCGACGTCGAAATCGGTCCAGCCGCCTTGGATCTTGTTGATGGTCTCATCATCGTCGGCAACGATATCGGCGCCGGCTTCACGGGCCAGGTTTGCGCCCTCGCCTTGGGCGAAGACCAGCACGCGCACCGTCTTGCCCAATCCGTGCGGCATCACGACCACGTCGCGTACCTGCTGGTCGGCGTGACGGGTATCCACGCCCAGGCGGATGTGAACCTCGACGGTTGCATCGAAACTGGTGTAGGAAGTCTCTTTGGCTAACTCAATCGCTTCCATCGGGTCGTAATAATGGGCGCGGTCGATCTTTTCAAACGCTTCTCGGTACTTCTTACCTCGTTTTGACATCATTCCTCCTAGGTGGTCCAATCGGGCGCTGCTCGGCGCCCTCCCACAGGGGTCTATTCGACGACTTGGATGCCCATGTTGCGGGCGGTGCCTTCGATCTGCTTCATGGCGCCTTCGATATCGATGGCGTTCAGATCTTTCATCTTGATCTCGGCGATCTCGCGAACCTGCGCCCGGGTCACCTTACCAACCTTATCGCGCGGCGGCGTGGAAGAGCCCTTCTCTACCCCGGCGGCCTTCTTCAACAGCACCGCGGCCGGAGGGGTCTTGAGGATGAAAGTAAAGGACCCATCCTGGTAAATGCTGATCTCGGCCGGGAGGATCTCGCCGGGCCGGTTGGAGGTCCTGGCGTTGTATTCTTTGCAGAACTGCATCAGGTTGATGCCATGCCCTGCCAGGGCAGGACCGATCGGCGGCGCCGGGTTGGCCTTGCCGGCCTCAATTTGCAAACGAACCACTGCTTTTAACTTCTTTGCCACTTTTACTCTCCTTGCATCGGCTAGATGCCGTGGTCTTAGCGGGCGGCGGGTAACCACCCTCCCACAATTTCAACGTCCAGCGCGAGGATTTCGCGCTGGCGTAATGCTTCCATTGCTTTCCAAGCTTCTGTCGGTCAGGTTTTCTCTACCTGCAGGAAATCCAGCTCAACCGGGGTTTCTCGGCCGAAGAAATTGACCATCACGCGCACTTTGGCACGCTCCATATCGATCTCGGCGACGGTGCCGCGGAAATCGTTGAACGGGCCATCCACAATGCGGACGCGCTCGCCCGATTTGAAAGTGACTTTGATCCGCGGCGCTTCGGCCTCCATCCTGCGGATGATCTGGGAAACCTCGTCGGAGCGCAGCGGCGTTGGCTGCGTGCCCATACCGACAAACCCGGTCACACCGGGGGTATTGCGCACCACATACCAGGACTCCTCGGTCATAACCATGTTGACCAGGATGTAGCCGGGGAAAACGCGGCGTTCCACCGTGCGCCGTTTGCCTTCTTTGACCTCGATCTCCTCTTCGGTGGGCACGACAATGTCGAAGATCATGTCCTTCATGCCCATGGTTTCGATGCGCTGCTCGAGGTTGTGGCGAACTTTATTCTCGTAACCGGAGTAGCAGTGCACCACGTACCAGGCGCGCCCGTCGGACTCCTCATCCGCCAGCGCGCCTTCCTCCGCCTCAGGTTCCTCTGACAGGGAGAACTCCTCAGGCTCTTCTTCCTCGCTGGCAAGGATTTGGCTGACCTCTTCTGCGAAGGTCTGCGGTTCCGCGGGAGCAGATTCCTCTTCGGAAGTCGTCTCTTCCGAGACGACCTCCTCTGTGGAGGTATCCAGAATTTCCTGTTCTTCCTGTTCAGATAAATCCATCACATTTTCCTACCTACAAACGTACTGCGACTCGCCTGCTTTGCCGCTGTCTGTTCATCAATCTAAGCGGCGCCCAAGAGAAAGAGAAAGACACGCGAGAAAATGAAATCTAAAACGCCCAGGAAAGCGCCCATCGCTACGATCACGATGAGGACGACGATGGTCAAGTTTATCGCTTCCTGGCGAGTCGGCCAAGATACTTTACGCAGCTCTCCCGACGTCTCACGGAAGTAACGTTGAAGAAAATTCTCTTGATTACGGGCAAGTTTCTTGCTAGCTTTCGCCACTTAGGTCTCCTTAGGAGGCTCACCCACTGCCAGGGCGGGCCGTCCTTTGTTCTTGTTACGGGCAAAACGCCGCCTCTAGGGACGGCGTTGCCCGCTGCTTAGGCAGGCCAGGTAGGACTCGAACCCACAACCGCTCGTTTTGGAGACGAGTGCTCTTCCAATTGAGCTACTGGCCTGTGAACGTAGTCCTGCAGGATGCCGGTCAAGCCTCTGGCGACCAACTCGCCGCAGGACTTTAACTTACCTCGCTATTTCGTCTCTCGATGGAGAGTGTGCTGGCGACAACGAGGACAAAATTTATTCAATTCCAATCTGCCCGGATCGTTGCGGCGATTCTTTTCACTGGTGTAATTGCGTTCTCTACACTCCGTGCACTCCAGCGTGATCACCGGGCGAACGCCTTTCTTAGATGCCATGAGGTTCTTTCATTCACCGCGCAATTTCCGGCGCGATGCAACTCCTTTATTCTAATATCTTAGTAATCACGCCAGCGCCGACGGTCAGGCCGCCTTCGCGGATGGCAAACT
>CAYNWK010000192.1:0-7852 GCA_964400875.1 uncultured Anaerolineaceae bacterium
GGTTTTCCCTGCTTGAAGCAGCCTGTTATTCAACTTGAAATGGCCAAAGTCCAGTCAGGTGAGGGTTTCGCAGATTTACCGTCGCAAGGCGCGCGCCTGGTCTGGCCAGTCAGACGGATCAGCCATGTAGAGGCCGGCCTCTTCGAGCAGGGCGCTGAGGCGCGCCACCGGAGCAGCCGCTAACTGAGCGTAGGTGCGGATGCCGTGCTCGTTGAGCAGGGTGTTGAGCTTCGGCCCGATGCCGGAGATACGGGTAAGGTCGTCAGAGGCCGGGAGGGCAGCCGCGCCGGTCTTCACCGAAGCGGTTGTTTGCTTATGTCCAGTGGCGGGCTCATTTTGGCGACCGACCAGCCACCACAGCACGGCTACGGGGACGGCCATGACGAAGCCGAGCAAAAACCAGACAGGACGGTTGCTGCTGCCTTCGGCGTGGAAGATCGGATTCGGAGGGGGTAGGATCATGAAAGGTTCCTTTCTAGAAGATAGGGCAATTCTCGTAAGACTGCGGGCTTGTAATTACATAGGAGCTATCCGCCAAAGTAGCCGCTCTTGATCAAACTGGTGAGCACGAAATAGATATCGACCAGCAGGAAGATGGTAAACACGGAACTGGCGAGCGAGGCACGCCGGAACCGGCCCCAGGGGGGCGGCACCCCTTCATGCGACTTGCCAGGCCCGGTGAGATGGTGAATGGCGACCTGGGCAGCGAATAGAAACGGGATGATCAGCGTGAAGGTAAAACGGGGGCCATCGCTGATCGGTTTGTACCAGGCGTACAGCAGCAGATACAAGGAGAAATATAACACGCCGAAGAGCACGAGCGGGAGGTGTTCGCCGAGCAAATCCCGGAACCGTCTGAAATCTAGGGCGAAAAAGGCAACCAGGAAAGAGGACAATAAAACAGGATAGTTGAAGATGCCGTATTGGTCGCGGAGGACTGAAAATTGGAAGGCAAGGCCGTCCCCCAGGCGTGCGAGGACCTGGAGCGGGGTGTGCTCGCGGAAGTATTTGGCGGGACCCGGGATCTCGTCGGGTGGAAGATCGGGCCAGCCAACCCTGTCCCCGTGGGCGCGAGTCCCGGCTTTCGCCTGCTCCCAGGAGTCGTACCACATGTAAAAGGTCGAGTTGACGTTGTAAAAATAGCGCCCGAAGACCTGCTTGCTCTCGAGGATGTAGGGGAAAACGACCCCCAGGAAGGCGACCCCGACCAGCCCCGCGCCGGCTACGTTAACCAGAATCGATCGCTTGAAGCTTCTTAACCAGACAGCCGGTCCGGGAGAGTGGAGACGCGCCAGGAAAGGTTTGAGTAGGGCTACCCCCACGAAGAGGATCAAGCCGGGAAGGACGGAGGCCTTGGTGATGTGGGCCAATCCCAAGGCAGCGCCCGTCAGGATAGCCAACATCACACCGGGCCTTCCCAACAGAAGGGCCATCAAGACAAAGCAAAAAAAGTTGAGGGTGTAAAATAGCAGCTCCGATTGGAAATAAGCGGATTTGAAAATAAAAATAGAGAACGCGGCGATAAGGGTGAGGTTCACTGCGTCGTGAAGAGGCAGGAACCTTTTAAAGACCATGAACAATCCGCCCAGACAGACCAGGGACAGGAGGATGTTGAGGTGCTTGCCCTGCTGGAAGAATGCCTCGGAGCTCATGGCGGGTTTATAAAAGGCTGCCTGGAGGAAGGGGTAGACGGGCATGCGGTTCCGATCTCCCGTGTATCGGAAACCAGATTCATAGACATCTCGAGCAAAGTTAAGGAAAGCGCCCTGGTCGTCGCGGGAGAGGACCGTGTTAACGGTTCTCGCATGGTACGAGGCTGCCTGGACGTATAAATAAGCCAGCACACCAAAAAGACAGACCACTGCCAGCCAGCCCAGCACAGGGCTGGTGATCGCCCGCGGTCGGAGGGAAAAGAGGAGGAAAACGATCAGGCCAATCCCCAGGCTGATCAGGGGCAGGAGGGTGAAGAAGGCCGGTAATAGGATATCAGGCAGGAAGGGGAGCTGAATGAGCAGTGCGGCGAAGGGGGCGAGTATCGATGCGATCCAGGTGAGGCGCTTCTCTCGAGGGGCGGAGGCGAAAAACAGCACCAGGAGGTGGGCGTTGATGGCCATGGCGTAAAAGACGATCGGAGCCAGGCGCAAATAGACCGCGCCGAAACGATCTCCCAGGCGGGTGAAAGCCCAAGAGTAGGCGAAATAAACGCCGAGAACCAGCACGAAGCAGAACAGGGTCAGCAGGAGGACAGGCGCCCGGTCGCGCCGGTTTATCGCGTGGAACAAGGCGATAATTTTCGCCTCACCCGGAAGGTAGCCCAGGGTTACCAGCTCCCCCCAACCCAGCAGGCCTGTCGGCAGCAGGATAACGGCAGCCAGAGCCAGACGTTCAAGTGAGAAGCCGAGCAGCCAGGCGTTTTTGGCGTCCGAGGGGATGGCGAGCAGAAAGAGCAGAGATAAAAGGCCTTCCAGTGCGGTGAAAAGGAAGAAATGTTGGATTTTTCCACGCATGTAGATATTTTAAGGGGATAGGCGGGAGATAGCGATAGGAGATCGTACCTCAGATTGGGGGGAGGGATGGGGATGTGAATGACGCGGAGAAAAATCAAACGCGCGGATCGTCGCGTCCACAAATTTGTGGAGGCCCTTTAGGATTGATGGTGGAATTATTCGGGGTAGTCGATATACAGCTTGACCAGTTCGTCATCGAAGGAGATCAGGTAGGCGAATTTCTCTTCATTCAAGTAGGCAAAGGAAAAATTCGGTATGTCCTCCAGGGTGATCTCCCAGATGGGCTCTGAGCTGCCAGCTGACCACATGGTGCAAGCCAACGTCTGCGTACTTGAATCTTGATCGCACTGCATGCGCCGCGATTTTTCCAGATCGCTGTAAGTCAACTCCGAGGATCGGGAGAAAGCCTCGGTTTGCGTGCCAAGTACTTCTCCATCCAAGGATAACCAGACGAGCGTGTTGTCCTGGTATGACCAGATGATGTCGTTGGCATCCACGAAGACGAATGGCGTGTTTCGCGAGACCCAGCTGGTTTCCGAGGTGATGGTAAGTGCATTCCTGGTGAGCTCGAACCCGAACAGGTTTGAGCCCGAGCTGAAATAGGTGCGGCCGTCCATACCGACGACGATGCGATCCACCTCTGCGGGGAATTCAACGGGGAGCAGCTCTCCGGTTTGTGCGTCTAATACGTTGTCCTGCAAGAAGACGAAATCGCCATCCGGGCCTAGCTGAGGCGTGTTGTAGAAGTCGGTCGTGGTCGCCTTGGTAACCCACAATCCCTCGCCGTCCGGCGAAACAGCCTGCACATAGCCTCTGCTGAAAGAGGTCGGCACGTAATAAATCGTCCCATCCGGCGCGATCGCGGGAGGAGCAGCGGTGTGTTCGGCAGCTTCAGATTGAAAATGCCATAAGAAACCGGTGTTCTCAAAAACCGTAATGCCGGCGCTGACGTCCAAGACGACCAGCCGCCCCAAGGGATCAATGAACGGCTGGTACTGCGGGCGGTTTTCCAGGGTAAATTCCCACAGCCGGTCGCCCATATGGTTCATGGCAGAAACCAGCAAATTTTCATCGATGGTGACGATGGTCCCATCGGAAAGGATGCTGGGGGTGAGGGTCTGCTCGAAATCACGCGAATCCTGGATACGGTAGAGCGGTGGGTCCAACGAGAGCGTGTTGCGCAGCTCTCCATCCGGCCTGACGATATACAACGTGTCGGCTGGCTGGTTCAACACGTAGACCCCGGTATCCGAAATTTGCATCGAAAAGCGGTCGATGGGTTCGGGGTACTGATAACGCCAAACGACCCCGGACTCGCCGGGCGCGCCCGTGTTGGATGCCTCCTCCGGCTGAGCATCGCCGGCTTGCTCCTGACTGAGGTTGGCCTCAACCGCATACAATGCGCCTCCGGCGGTGGTAAGGTACAGACGTTGATCCAGCCAGAAACCGCCCTGAACTTCTCCGGGGCTGCCCAGATCGATCTCCCAACGAGGCTGATCAGCACCCGGGAAAATCACCGCGCACTTCACGTATTCCGGTTGGAATGAACGGCCGCCGCATTCAAACCCGTCCATGTAGGGCTGCATGGAGAGCATCTGCCCGGAGCTGACTTCAAAGGCGGCAGATCCCAGGAACTTGTCATCCATGGTAACCCAGACGGTATTGCTGTTTCCCCCTGGGGAGGTATACATCATCCAGGCGGTGCCTCCCGGCAGAACGCCAACTTGACGGGGCGCGGTAGACTGGCTGAGCTCCGAGTGATCCCATTCAGCGACCTCGACTACATCGAGCCTCCCGCCGTTCAGCTCCCAACGGATGATATTGTTCCCGGAAACCAGGTAATTGAAGCCGTCCTCGCCGGGGAAAAAGCGCAGAACGTTGAGATCCGTCTCGGGCTGGATGATCTGCCCGGTCTGGGCGTCGATGAGCACGTTCTTTAAGAACACATAGTCGCCATCAACACCGATTGCGACCTGTTCATAAAGGGCAGACGTGGTGCCATCGCTGGACCATAAGCCCTCGCCATCTTCGGTCACCGCCTGGACGAAACCTCGTCCGCCGGTTGTAACCGTGTAGTAAATCACGTCGTCCGGGCTAACCACAGGACCAGCGGAGGTCATCGGGGCGGCTTCGGATTGGAAGCGCCAGAGCAGCTCACCATCCGGCGAGACCTTGAACAGAGCTGCGTCCGGATCGGTGATATACAGGTTGCCCCCATCATCGACCGCCGGCGTCCCGCGCGCCCCGGAGGGCAGTTGGAGCTGCCAGAGCACTTCGCCCGCCGGATCAAGGGCGTACAGGAGTCCGTTTTCTGCGACTGCGTAGATTGCACTTCCATCGGGTGAATGTGCCGGACCGCTCAGAAAACCGCCTGATTCGACGTTGAATTCCCAAACCACCTGCGGGTTATAAGTAACCCGAGGTGTGTTGGTGGCTCCCGGGGATTCGGTTTCAGATCCGGGTGTAGCTGCACCAGCAGCCGGAACGCCGCCTTCCAGGCTGGCTTGCCCCGACGGTTCGGGCCGACTGGCGATCCAGGACTGCAGGCGAGGCCAGAGCAGAGCTGCCGCGCCGACCAGGAGCACGACGATTAACAAGCTGGTGAGGGCTGTCCGCACGGCTGGCTTATCCAGGACGCCGGAGACAGGATGCCAAACGTTTTGGTCCAACCAAAAGCCGGCTTTCTCGCTTATCCGGGCGATTACACCGCGGCGTCTCACGATAGTGAGATCCATATTGTGGCGCAAGCCTTCGCCGGTCAGATTGAAGCCGAGGACGGTCAGAAATACGGTCGATCCGACGGCGACCATACCCCAGGGCTGCGTCAGCGTGGCCCAAGAAGTAGCCAACATCTGTCCTAATTCAGGCTGCCCGCTGACCCGCTGGGCGACAAAATCGCCGACCTCGATCCAGACATCACCGCCGATGTAATAACCGAGGAAACCAAGCCCGGCGGTCGTCATCAGAGTGCTGCTCATCTCAAAGGCAAAGAGCATCAACGACATGGGCAGGATCTGACGAAGGATGTGGCCGATCAGGATCTGGCGATTGGAAGCGCCCAGAGCTTGAGCGGCTTCCACGTAAGCCTGGCTTTTGATGATGCGAGTCTGTTCACGCACCTGTTGGGCGGTTTCCACCCACCCAGTAAGGGATAGACCGATGATGAAGGCCCAGATGCCCCATTCGACGCCGACGACGGCGATGGCGCCCAGGGCGACCAGCAACACCGGGATGGACAGCACGCCTTCGATCAGGTTGTTCATGGCGCGGGCCAGCCAGTTGGAAGACCAGCCGGCGATCAAGCCGTTGATCATGCCAAGCAGCAGACGCACGACGGCGACGATCAGCACCATGATCATCGTTGGACGAATGCCAATAAGCAGCCGGCTGAAGATGTCGCGCCCGAACTGATCCGAACCCAATGGAAAGCCCGGGGTCAGGAAGGCGAACGGCGGGATGTCCCAACCATCTCCAACACGGATGATGAGGTTTTCTTCAAGCGGATCGCGCGGAGCCAGGGACGGACCGGCGATGGACAGAAAGGCGATCACAACCAAAATAAACAAGCCGAGGTAAAGCGGCCAGTTCCACCGCCGCCGGGGTCTGGCGCTTTCCAGATCGGCGTCGGCCTCCGATTCAATCCCAGGGACCGGAAGCGGTTCGGCACGCGGGGCTGCCGGGATCCTGGGAGCGACAGGCGTACCTGCGGCGTCGCCCTGATCCACCTGACGTGAGAATCGTTCATCTCGAGACGATTCGACCGTTTCCCGCGTGAAAGGCTCAACTCTGCCCCCCATCTTGGCTAGGCGTTCATCGAGCGTAGGTCTTTCGAGGACCTGCAAACTCCTGCGGGCAGATTGGTTTTCCGGATTGATCTTAACCACCTGCTTCAGGCAGTAGATGGTCTTATCCTTATCGTCAACCACTTTAGCAAGCAGCCACCAGGCTTGTTCGTTCCCAGGGCTGAGTTTGATCAGGTTGGCGAGGATCAGCTGCGCGGCGGAGCGATCGCCATCGTCGATCGCTTCTTGAGCTTTGTCGATCAGATGCCGGTAATTATCAGACATTCACTGCCTCGCTCTCTGGATTGCGCAGTCGTGGGTCGAAGTTTCTGACCAGAAGGGCGGCAATAAAGTCGGTGACCAGGAAGAGTCCGGCGATCAGGGTCAAGACAGCGGCCATCACCGGTGGGTTGAGGAAGAGAGGGGAACCTTGAGAGGAGGTCAGCTGGGCGGGGACCAGGGTCCAGGCCAGGAGTCGGCCGAGTCCTGGCCAACGGAAGAGCCACTCAATCAGGAGCAGCTCTCCAACCAGCAGGCGAAGCATGCTGGCGATGGTGAGGATGACCGGAGCGATCACGTTCCGCAGAGCGTAATGATAGCGTATAGAGCGCCAGGTGTGACCCAGGCTGCGTCCGGCGACAACGTATTGCTTATTGAGTTCCCCGGAAAGCAGCCCAGCTGTCACCTGGGCAACCTGAACGGTCGGTCGGGCCATGAGGGCCAAAATGGGTAGGATCAAATGTTCATCCCAGCCAAAGCCATCCAAAGGCAACGGCATATCTATGCCCGGGCCGCGCCAGAGCACGAAGAACACCAGGCCGATGATGAAAAGGCTGCCGATATAAAAACTGGGCATGGCGAGTCCGACCGTGGAAACCAGGGTCAGCCAGCGGGATACCCCGGGAGGGTCGTTGCGCACAGCCGGAAAACCGATTAGCAAGCCGAAAACGACGCTCAAAACCAGGGCGATGGACAGCAGGCCTAAACTTGCCTGCGTCGCTGAAACCAGCGTCTCTCCCAGGGCTGTGGGACCTGTGCGCGAGCCAGGCAAATTGAGCCGTAAACCGAAATCGAGGTTCAAGAGGCTCTCGACATAAGTCGTGTAGCTGGGGATCAGCGGGGGAGCCTCTTCAACCTGGACGAAGGGGGTCCGGGCGGCGCGTAACGGGCGGGCGTAATGCGCATAGGTGTAACCAAGGAAGTTCACCAGGATCAAGGCGATGGGGATAAGCAATAAGCGTCGTAAAATAAATCGAATCATGGCAGGGTTGCCTCGGCGGTGATTAACTGTCCTGTCATCTTCCCTTTCCTAACTGATCTTGCCATTTTGGCCAACCATAATTTCCCCGGACTCGGCAGCCAGCGGTTGGAGTTGGGGCATGTGGATGTCGACCAGTTTTCCGTCTTTGAGGTCGAACACCAAATCGGCTGCTTTGACCACGTTGGCATCATGGCTGGCGACAATCACGGTCAAGCCGGTTTGCTCCACAATCGCTTTCAACAGCTGAATGATAGAAATACCGGTGGCGCTGTCCAACTGCCCGGTGGGTTCATCGGCGGCGC
>CAYNWK010000193.1:0-7817 GCA_964400875.1 uncultured Anaerolineaceae bacterium
CGAAATAGCCTTCCATCAACCAGAAGGCCTCGGCTAACAACAGCGTATCGGGGACTTCTGCAGCGACCCGGTCGACAACTTCCCGCCAGAATTCTTTAGGAAAAGCCCGATCGAATTCTTCTTTGCTTAGGCCGTGCTCAGCGCGCGTAGGTATTGCTCCGCCGCTCCCTGGTTGGGGAAACCATAAACGCTGAAAATGCTTCTTTGCCAGGGTCATCGCCGCATCGAAACGGATGACGGGAAACTTTCGGGCCACGTGCAGGATAGTTTGGATGACGGCTTCGCGCACTTCCGGAATCAAGTAGTTTAATTGAGCAGTGTCATTCCAGGGCATGGAGGTGCCATCGTTTCCGTGGTAGATATAGCGAGTATCTCCGCTCCAATTATCAACTCGTTTAAAAACCACCGCGGCATCCGTGCTGTCGTAATAATGATCCTCGATATACAACCCAACCCGTTCGTCCCAGGAAAGGTTCGGACCGTTAAACGAGTACGAGGGGAAGGGGCTGTAATCGAGAGAAATGAACCAATCCGGATGTTCGATTACCCAGCGCGAGTCGATACCCATATGGTTAGGAACCATATCGGAAGCCAGGCGCATACCGTACTGCCAGGCGCGCTCGCGCAGGTTACTGTATGCTTCCTCACCACCGAGATCGGCTGCGATGTCGTAGTTGAACAACGAATAGGCTGAAGCAACAGCATCCGGGTTGCCGCGCAATTGCTTGATCTCTTTCGATGCCTCACTGCGTTCCCATAAGCCGATCAGCCATAAGCCCGAGAAGCCCCAACGAGCAAGCGTCTCCAGTTCCTCATCCGGGATCTGATCCAGGCGGTGGATGGGCCGCTGGTATCGCTTGGAAAGCTGGTCCAGCCAGACATAAGCGTTCTTGGCAAGCAGAACCAGGGATGGCATCCACTCCCGATCCGGGCTAAATCGTTCTGGCTCGCGACCCAGGCTCGAGAAATCGTACACGCGGGATGGGCCAGCACCCAGAAAGGTCGCTTTATTTTCTTCTTCAACAAAATCCAGGCTGCGCAACAAGCGAAATAAAAAACTGCCCAACAAGGATCCCCAGCGGCGGCGGATGAATTCCAGCTGACCGGAGAGCGAATACGGCTCGGAGATAGCCGGACTTCGCAGCATATCGATCAAGTTTTCATGTTCCGGTCCGAATTTAGGCTGTTCTCCAAAAAACTCGTAGGCGGCTTCAATAATATTGCGGTAGGAGGTATCTTTCTCCAGGCGGGCGTCATCAAACAACTCGATAAATGGGGAAAAAGCCGGGTTAACGTTTGCCAGCCAGAGCAGCAAAAGCTCCTCAAAAACGATCCGGCGGTTGGGTATCCCATTGCTGTCCCCGCTGAGATATTCATCCACGCCACCTTCCTGACGGTAGACCATAAGCGGCGGGAACTCATCGGCAAACTTTCGCAAGGTTTTATCGATTACTTCTTTTCCCAGCCGTTCTTCCAGCCACTCGAGAGCCTCTCCCATCACCTCAGGATTTTCTTGTTGGCGGTACAGATCGACGACGTAATGCAGGATCTCATCGATCAAGCCCATGGCATTAATCTGGCCCGCTTTTACCGCTCGTTCGGGAAACATAACCAGGTCACGCTTCTCATTCATCTTCTGGGCGAAGACCCTGGCGGCGTGAAAATTCGCGAAGACCACATTCCCGTGCAGAGAGAACAACTGCTGGTCGAATTGGTAGCTATCTCGGGCCCTGCGCGAGATATGGAACTCCATCGTAACGGCCCGCACTGATTGCATCCGTCCTCCCGTTCTGATCCGATTCCTTGACTAATACCCCCTCTTTGTCCACGTAGACCTCAACGCATCGTATTATATCAGGCAGATACGCTCAACCCACGAACCTCTTTGCTGGGATGGTGAATGCGATAACAAGGCCGATGCGATCGCGCTGAAGAAATCGTATGTTTCCCTGGTGAGGGAAAATACTAGCGTTGGTGGATGGGGTAAAATTAATCCACGCATTCCTCGAACCCTCTCATCGAACCACAATTCAGAAATGGAGGTCCTAATTATGTCGAAACCGGCTCCTTTGTCCGCGGCCGATTTGGCGCCTTGCTGCGATCCAGAGATATTTTCTTTCGAGACAACCGCAGAACTGGAAGATTTGCATGAAGTCATCGGCCAACCGCGTGCGGTCGAAGCCGTCCGTTTTGGAATGGGCATCGGGCAAGATGGCTACAATATCTTCGCCCTCGGCCCGCCAGGTTCCGGTAAGCGCTCTCTGGTGACCCGTTTCTTCGAACAGCGCGCCCAGCACGATCCGGTTCCGCCGGACTGGTGCTACGTGCACAACTTCGAGCAAGAACATAAACCCAACGCCATCCAGCTACCGGCGGGCAAAGGCGCTCAATTTAGGAAGAATATGGAGCAGTTGATCGAGGAACTGCGCACCGCGCTGATCGCTGCCTTCGAGAGCGATGAATACCGAGCGCGCCGCCAGGCGATCGAAGAAGAATTTCAAGGACGCCAGGAAGAATCGCTAGAAGAGATCCAGGAAAAAGCCAAGGAACACAATCTGACATTGATCCGCACACCAACGGGGCTTATCTTTGCCCCGGTGCGGGAAAATGAGGTCATCTCGCCAGATGAATTCCAAAAGCTATCTGAAGAGGAACGCAAGGAGTTGGAGAAGCATATCAAAGAGCTGCAGGATGAACTGCAGACCATGTTGCATCAGGTTCCCCAATGGCAGCGGGAGCTTCGCAGACGGATCAAGGAGCTCAACCGGGAGATGACCACCTTCGCTGTGGGCGGTCTGATGGACGAGCTACGCCAAAAGTACGCCGACCACCAGGTTGTGGTGGATTATCTCGACCAGGTCCAAAAAGACGTGGTCGAGAATGCCCGCGATTTTCTGCCGCAAGATGAGGTTGGCGATGACAGTCCCGAGAGCGCCCTGGCAACGCTGATTGCTCGGCGTCAGCAGCAAGCCAATCCATTGCGCCGCTATCAGGTGAACCTCTTGGTGGACCACCACGATACCAGAGGCGCGCCAGTGATCTACGAAGACAACCCCAATTACAACAACTTGGTAGGGCGCGTCGAGCACATCGCGCAAATGGGGGCGCTGGTCACAGATTTCAACCTGATCAAAGCCGGAAGCCTGCACAACGCAAACGGCGGCTACCTAATCATCGACGCCCGCCAGCTTTTACTGCAGCCTTATGCCTGGGAGGCGCTCAAAAGGGCTCTACAGTCAAGCCAGATACGCATCGAATCACCCGGACAAATGCTCAGCCTAGTCAGCACGATCTCCCTGGAACCAGAGCCTATCCCCCTGAACCTAAAGGTTGCATTGCTCGGCGAACGAATGCTGTATTATCTGCTCTCTCAACTCGAGCCGGAGTTCAACGAGCTCTTCAAAGTCCAGGCGGATTTCGAGGAGCAGATGGACCGCGATAGCGAAAACCAGCAGCTCTACGCCCGCTTGCTCGCTTCGCTGGTGCGCAAGTATGAGTTGCGCGAGCTGGACAGGGGCGCGGTCGCCCGGGTGATCGATCAAAGCGTGCGCATCGTCAGCGATTCGGAAAAGCTATCCGCGCGCATGGGAGAAATCGGCGATTTGCTGCGCGAAGCGAACTACTGGGCGGGAGAAAACGGCAACGAGGTTATCAACCGGAAAGATGTCCAAAAAGCCATCGACGGTCAGATCTTCCGCGCCGATCGAATCCGGGAACGCCTGCAAGAATCTATATTGCGCGGGACGATCCTGATCGATACGAGCGCTGCAGTCGTCGGCCAGATTAATGGGTTGTCGGTTTTGCAGCTGGGCGGCTTTGCATTCGGAATGCCCAGCCGGATCACTGCAAGGGTGCGCCTGGGCAAAGGGGAGGTGATCAACATCGAGCGGGAAGTAGAAATGAGCGGGCCGATCCATTCGAAGGGTGTTCTGATTTTGTCCGGTTTCTTGGGCGCACGCTACGCCAAAGAACGCCCTTTATCCCTGACCGCCAGCCTGGTATTCGAGCAATCTTACAGCGGCGTTGAAGGCGACAGCGCCTCTTCAGCCGAGCTGTATGCGCTGCTCTCGGCAATCGCAGATGTGCCTATCAAACAATCTCTCGCCGTCACCGGGTCCGTCAACCAGCTTGGCCAAGTCCAGGCGATCGGCGGGGTCAACGAGAAAATCGAAGGCTATTTCGACATTTGCCGGGCGCGCGGCCTCGACGGCGAGCAAGGTGTGTTGATTCCTAAGTCGAACGTCAAAAACCTGATGCTCCGCCAGGATGTGATCGAAGCGGTAGAGGCCGACAAATTTCATATTTACCCCGTCGAGGACATCGATCAAGGCATCGAGCTGCTCACCGGGCTTTCCGCCGGTGAACCTGGCGAGAAGGGCAACTATCCCGAAGGCAGCTTCAACGCCAAGGTGCAGGCAGAGCTGGACCGACTGGCAAAATCACGTGATGAAGCTGGCCCGGATGACGAGGAGGAATGACTATGACGGATAGTGAAAGATCCTCCGGGATCGAGCGGATCCTGGTGGCCCTGGATACATCACCACACAGCCTGGCAGCATTAGAGGCCGCGATCAAACTTGCCGAACGAGTAGAAGCTGAGCTGGTTGGTATTTTCGTCGAGGATGTCAACTTGATCCGTCTATCAGAGTTGCCCTTCACGCAAGAGATTGGTCTTTATTCAGCTCGCATGCACCAGGTAGACACCCAGCTTATGGAGAGTCAGCTGCGCTCTCAAGCCCGGCGCGCCCGGCGCGCCTTGAGGGTTGGAGCTGAATCTGCTCACCTGCAATGGTCTTTTCGAGTCACACGCGGCGCCATACCAGCCGAGCTGCTGGCTGCCGCTTTGGAGACCGATTTGATCATTCTGGGCAAAGCAGGCTGGTCCACCCGGAACCGGCTTGGTTCTACCGCCCGAGTCCTCGTCGTCGAGGGGCCAGGCTATACGATGGTTTCGCAAAAAGGCGTACGCTTAGAGCAGCCGATCATGGTGCTTTACGATGGCTCACCGGCGGGTGAAAAAGCCCTGACAGCAGCTCAGCTGGTGCACACCGGGGAATTGCCGCTGATCGTCCTCTTGGTAAGCGATGAACGCGCCGGCGCGAACGAACTTCAGACTCGGGTTCGGGATTGGGCTCAGCATAGAGAGATAGAACTTCGCTTGCTTTGGATCGTCGAACTTGACGGCCAGAAGATGGCCAGCCTGGCGCGTCTGGAAAGCTGCGGCGTTTTAGTGATGCCCGCCCAAAGCGCTGGCCTCAACAGCGAGGACTTGGTCGCCCTGGTGAATGAGTGCGGTTGTGCAGTTTTGCTGGCGCGTTGATAAAACTCCAAACAGCTTGATCGACCGGATGAGGTGCTCTCTATGATTTACAAGACGTTCGTCAGCACAGATGAGGTCGCCGACCACCTATCTGCAACTGATTGGGCCATGGTTGACTGCCGGTTTTCCCTCGCTGAACCGGATCGCGGCCGGCAGGTTTACCGGGAAGGTCATATTCCCGGGGCAGTCTATGCGCATCTTAACGAGGACCTGTCCAGCCCGGTAATCCCCGGTGTCACTGGCAGGCATCCACTCCCCAAAATTGAACAGGCCGTCCAAACGTTTTCAGGTTGGGGTATCGACGAGCAGGTTCAGGTGGTCGCTTACGACGATTGGGGTTCGGGTGGGGGCGCTTCGGCCGCGCGTTTGTGGTGGTTGCTGCGCTGGTTAGGTCACGAAGCGGTTGCCGTGTTGGATGGAGGTTGGGGAAAATGGACTGCAGAGAAAAAGCCGGTGCAACCAGGCATTGAAAGCCGCGCACCGCGCCAGTTCAATCCTGAGCTCAGACCTACGCTGCTGGTCAACTTCGAGGAGGTCGACGAAATGCGCCGCGACCCTAAAGCGAGGGTCTTCGACTCGCGTGCCCTGGAGCGATACCGAGGGGAAACGGAACCTTATGACCCAGTAACAGGACATATCCCCGGCGCAAAGCCGGCGCCTTACGCTGAAAATATGCGTGCGGATGGCCGGATCTTGGCACCCGAAGAGCTGCGCGAACGCTTTCGAAAGCTGCTCGGCGGAACAGCCCCGGAGAATGCCATCTTTTACTGTGGTTCGGGTGTAACAGCAGCCTACAATGTGCTCGCCCTGGCCCATGCCGGTATGGGCGATGCCCGGCTCTACAACGGTTCTTGGAGTGAGTGGATCACCAACCCCGATCGACCCGTCGAGGTGGGACAGGCAAGTTCAAGCAATCCAGACGACGCCCCAGGGCGGTAAATCGAGGGCAAGGTCCTCGCCAACAATGATATAGCGTTCGCCCCCCAACAGGTTATGCACTTCTTGTCCGTTGAGAAAACCCAGGCCATTTACAGGTATCCGGACTTGCCGGCGCGCCGTGCTGGCGTTGATCGCCACCAGGAGGGCTTGCGTGTTCAACGTGCGCGCAAAAGCATATACATTGTGCTTGACATCCACGAATACGCGTAGAAAATCCCCCCGCCTTAACACACTGTGTTGTTTGCGTAAGGAAATCAGCTGTTTCACCCAGCCTTGCAATTCTTCATTGCGCTCTTCGGACTTCCAGGGGAAAGCTCGCCTGCAATCAGGGTCTTTACCCCCTGGCAAAGCGACTTCGTCGCCATAATAGATCGCTGGCGCGCCAGGGTAGGCAAACTGCAAGGCGAAAACCAGTTTGACTTTATCCACATTCTTATCGAGAAGAGAATAAAGCCGTTCGGTGTCATGAGAACCCAGGGGAAGATACATCGCGTACACGTTCTCCCTAGGGTATCGCGTCAGCAGCGCTTCGATCTGGTCGGCGAACTCTTTCGCTGAAAGAAAGCCAGTTCCGATAAATTCGAGCAAGGCGTCACGCAAAGGGTAATTCATCAGGCCATCGAAATGATCGTCGCCCACCCATCGGGGGTCTGCGGTCCAGATCTCTCCGACCAGGTAAGCATCCCGGTTGGCAGATTTAATCGTCTGGCGAAATTCGCCCCAAAATTCATCGTCATCGATCTCGTTGGGTACGTCCAGGCGCCAGCCGTCGGCGCCCTGCTCGATCCAGTACCGGCTCACATCGAGCAAATATTTGCGAACGGCGGGGTTGTCGGTGTTGAATTTCGGCAGGCTGGCGATACCCCACCAGGCAAGGTAATCCTCCGTGATCCCTGCGCTGTAGGCAGAAACCGGAAATCGTTTGATGTGGTACCAATCAAGATATGGAGAATGCTCCTGGTTCTCTAAGATGTCATTGAAGGCAAAGAAGCCCCGCCCGCTGTGGTTGAAAACGCCGTCCAAGATAATGCGCATCCCATTTTGATGGGCTACTCTCAACAACGACTGGAAATCAACCATATTACCCAGCTTCGGGTCTATCCGGTAGTAATCGCTGGTGTTATAGCGGTGGTTGGAAGGGGAGTGAAAGATCGGGTTGAGGTAGATCGCCGTTACGCCCAGATCGAGCAGGTAGTCGATATTGGTGATGATGCCGCGCAGATCGCCCCCCATGAAATTCCACAATGTGGGAGATGAACCCCAGGGCGCAACGTTGACGGGATCGTTGCGTAAATCGCCATTGGCGAAACGATCGGGGAAAATCTGGTAGAAAATTGCGTCTTGAACCCAATAAGGTACGCTCATGTTCTCCTCACGAAAGCGTCGCAGAGCGAAATCTGAAGGTCGGCCGCGCTTCCGGTTAAACAGCCCAAGTTCCGAGGTCGCATAGATCCGGGTAACCGATCGAAAGCGGGAAAATTATACTTGCTTAAGCCCTTCTCCCCGGTCGCCGATAGCCCAGAAAAGAAAAGGGATTTCGCAAATCTATAGCGCTTGC
>CAYNWK010000194.1:0-7723 GCA_964400875.1 uncultured Anaerolineaceae bacterium
GCAGGACTCGAACCTGCAACCAATTGATTAAGAGTCAACTGCTCTGCCAAATTGAGCTACGGGGCCGTGCTCGGCGAAGAAATTATACCTCAGCAACCTCCTCTGTCAACTCGTTGCAAAATCGATAACTCCCCTCAATTGCCTTTTTACGCCGGGTGGGGTATAGTTATCTTGACTTTTCTATGATTTATCATAGCATTGCTATTTTTCTCAAGATACGCTTTTGTTCTCCGGCCTCTTATGCCTAAACCCATCCCTAACGCCATTACGGCGGTCCCCAGCATTCACGTCGGGCACGCCCAGGACGACGAAGCCCTCACCGGCTGCACTGTCGTTCTGTGCGAAGCCGGCGCCGTCGGCGGGGTCGACCAGCGCGGCGGCGCCCCTGGCACCCGCGAGACTGATGCCCTCCATCCTTTGAACCTGGTCAGCCAGGTGCACGCCGTGGTGCTTGCCGGAGGCTCGGCCTTTGGCCTGGACTCGGCTGGGGGTGTTGTCCGTTATCTCGAGGAGCGGGAGGTTGGCTTCAACGTCGGACCGGTCCGGGTGCCTATCGTCCCGGCGGCGATCCTCTTTGATTTGGGGGTTGGCAGCGCCGAGGTGCGCCCGGGGGCCGAGATGGGCTACCAGGCCTGCCTCAACGCCAGCGAAGAGGCCCCCGCCGAGGGCAACGCCGGCGCCGGAGCCGGGGCTACCATCGGTAAGATTCTCGGCATGGGCCAGGCCATGAAAGGCGGCCTTGGCACTGCAAGCATGGATATCGGCAGTGGTGTGATCGTCGGCGCCATCGCCGCCGTCAACGTCTTTGGCGATGTGCTTGACCCTACCAATGGCCGCATCATCGCTGGGGCCCGGACGATCCACAAAGGCCCCGTCCGCATTGGTTCCAACCATTACTTTGCCGATACCATGCAGGTGATGAAATCCCTGGTAGGGCGTACGGTCTTAGGCTTCGCGGGGCGCGGCAACACCGTCATCGGAGTCGTAGCCACCAACGCCAAGCTCGACAAAGTGGAAGCTAACAAAGTCGCCCAGATGGCCCAGGACGGCGTCGCCCGGACCGTCCGCCCGGCGCATACCATGTTGGATGGCGATACTATCTTTGCCTTGGCCACCGGCGAGCGTTCCGCCGATGTCAACATCGTGGGCGCTTACGCAGCCGAAGTCTTCGCCGAAGCCATCGTGCGCGCTGTGCGCGCCGCGCAACCCGTCGGCGACCTCCCGGCCGCCGGCGAGCCCCAAACATTAGGTGCCGCGTGAACCACGAAACCTTGCTGATCGTTGAGGATAACCATGCCCTGCGCGAGGGCCTCAAAGAGATGCTCGAGCTGGAAGGTTACACCATCATGAGCGCCGCTAATGGGCGGCTGGCGCTCGAACTGCTCGCCTCCGTCAAACCTCCGGACCTGATCCTGTCGGACATCGCCATGCCCGAAATGGATGGTCACGCCTTTTTCCACGAAGTGCGCGCCCGACCCGAATTTGTCACCATCCCCTTCGTTTTCCTGACCGCCCGCGGCGAGCGCGAAGACGTGCTCAAAGGCATTGACCTGGGTGCGGAAGATTACCTGGTCAAGCCTATCAGCCGCGATGAGCTGGTTACGGCAGTGCGCGCTCGCCTGGTCCGCTCGCGCCAGCTGCGCGTGGCCCAGCTGCAGCAGGCCTACGAGACCAGCCTGACCGTGCTGGCCAATGCCATCGAGGTGCGCGATCGTTATACCCGCAACCACGTCGAGCGCGTCATGGATTATTCCATCGAGATCGCCCGCCAGATGGGCTGGCAGGGCAAGCAGATCGAGCAGCTGCGTTTCGGCGCGATCCTGCACGATATCGGCAAGATCCACATCCCCGAGATGATCCTCGCCAAGGTCGATCCGCTCGATGATGACGAGTGGGAACAAATCAAGCAGCACCCGATCACCGGGGCGGAGATGATCAAGGATATCCCTTACTTGCTGCCGGCTATCCCGGTGGTGCGCCACCACCACGAGCGCTGGGACGGCGCCGGCTACCCGGACCGGTTAGCCGGTGAAGGCATCCCGCTGCCTGCTCGCATCATCGCTGTGGCTGATGGCTTTGATGCCATGACCACTAACCGCCCTTACCGGGGCGCCCGCTCCGCCGAGGAGGCCTTCGACGAGATCCTTAGCTGCTCCGATGCGCAGTACGATCCCGAAGTTGTGGAGGCTTTCCAGCGCGCCTGGCAGATCGGCCGCGTCCAGGAAATCGTCAGGTCGTAGCTTTACCCGTGTACTCGCTCGTACGCTTCCGTTAATTGCGCTGCCAGCCGTTGATCGACTTCCTCTGCGGAGGTGATCTCGACCATGTGCGAGATGCGCGGCATTGCCCCCAGGCTCTTGGCTTTTTGCACGTAATCGTTGAACGGCTTATCCCCCAGATCTAAGCCCACGCGAATATTCTTCGGGTTAATTTTCACCGTGGCGAAGCAGCGCTCCCCATCCACCGACACATAGGTTTTGGTCGGCAGTAGCCGCGCTTGCGGCACCGTTCCCTCTATCAGAGATTCGATCTGCCGGTAGAGCGGCATCTGCTGCTCTTTGCCCTCGAACAGTTTCTCGAATAACACCTCATAATCATACACGGGCTTGCCGCCGTTCAGGTAAATCGCCGCTAGCATCGAGGCTTGCAGGTGGTTGAGCCCGTGTTCGCTCTTCAGCCATTTGAGGATCTCGTTTTGCTTGCCCAATCCGGTCGCCCGGATCGTCCCCATCCAGCTTTCTAGGTTGTCCCCGGTCTGCAACTCGATATCCGCCAAAAATTCCTGTTCGTACTCTTGGGCCGTCTTCGCCATGTTTTGCTCCTCTCCGGTTGATTATTGATTTACGTCCCATGATCGATGTTCGATCAGGCCTTGTCATTTTAACTGAGCTTGTATAATATGCCCAGAAATAATCCTGCGGAGGGCTGATGACCATTCAAAGGCTGAACATTCCCTATTCCGTTGATCTGACCGATGACAGCGCCTGGTCGAAATTGGAAGAACAAGACTATATCTATTTCATAGTCCGCTTTCACCTCTACATCCGCGAATACCAGTCAGAGAAGACCACCTATCCGGGTGAGATTCTGGCTTCCTTTCACACCGCCGAAAAATCCGAAACCGAAACCATCAGCGCGCTCGAGAAAGAGCACACGGTAACCGACATTACGGAGACCATCTCTTCCCAACTGCTCAGCGAGGAGCTGCTCACCGAAGTCGCCGCCACCATTAACGGCAACCTGGACCTGTTGACCTACCAATTCTCGGGAGAGGCCAGGTCCGCGCTCAGCCACCGCGTTCAGTCCAGCGTGCAAACGTCCTTGAAGTCCGCCCGCACGGTCACAACCAAGCGCCAGGAGCGCTTCGAGATCCACCAGAAAGTGCATGCCGGCAGCGATGAAAAGATCCACGCAGTGGCCTGCTACAAGCCGATGGCCTGGGATATTTACCTGCATTACATTGACTACCTTGTCGTGGAATACCGGACCACTTTCTTCGGTTTGCGCAAGAAGAAGCGCAACCTGCCCCGTCCAATCGGCAACCGCCACGTCAACCGCATCAAGATGAATCTTCCGTTGGCCGGCATTAATTATTGGGAGCTGCTGCCTAAAAGCTCCTTCCTGTTCAGCGAAAGCCAGTACCAGGCCGAAAAGACCGTCAGCCCGGACGAGATAGGCTTCCGCGATGAGCTCGAGCCGATCTCCCTGGCGCTGCCGCCCCATCCGGAAAGGCCGACGCTGTACACCCTATCCAATATCGCTTTCCCTTACCGCTGGATCGACCGCGACGGTCCGTGGACTCGGGAGGAATTGATCAAGATCGAATTGGACGAAGCCGAAGGGTCCGGCTGGTGGTTCCGTCACGGTCCTGGTAGGAGCAAATAATTCCACCTCGCCGGCAAGGTCGCCTCACCCGGTAGTCTCGTAACGCCTTCCGTAACGATCTCCGGACGTTAGGTTGATATAGTTGCTGTAATGAACCTCCCGAAGATGGATGACGAAGGGGGATCTGCCTGGTTTGCCCGTTTCCCGCGCCTGCTGACCCTGGCGCGGCTACTCTGGATCGGGTTTGTCGTTTTCACGCTGGTCGTGATCCTCGCCGCCATCGGGCCGCGCTACCGCAGCCTCGCCGAGGTCTCCTCACCGGACCTGCGGCCCCTCGGCCAGCTCACTACAGCCGAAGCCGCCGATCTGGCCCGCTCGGGGCTGAGCACCCATTTCTACGCCGGGCTCTTCACCGTGTTGGAAGGCCTCTCGGCGCTGGCCTTCCTCAGCCTGTCGGCAGTCATCTTTTTCCGCAGCGCGCGTGGAGGTTTTCTGCTCTTTGCTGCTTTTGCCTTGCTTCCCTTTGGCGCGATCGCTTCACCGATCCTGGTCAACCTGGCTGCGGTCCACCCCGCCTGGGATCTGCCTGTTTTGCTGCTCCACGCCCTCAGCCTCGGTCTTGGCATCTTGCTGATTTACTCCTTCCCCGATGGGCGCTTCGCGCCTGGCTGGGTGCGCTGGCTGGCCGTGGGTTGGCTGGCTTACGTCGCTGCCTGGTTCTTCTATCCGTCTTTGCGGATCATCCCCAGCCTGATGATTGGATCGCAAACTCACCAGCGAACCTTGCTTCTAGGGATATTTGTATTGATCAGCGCCACAGGCATCCAGCTCTACCGTTACGCTCGAGTGTCTACGCCCACACAACAGCAGCAGACTAAGTGGGTCGTCTTCGGGCTGGTCGTGTTCGTGGGCGGCTCGGTGCTGGTTTCCATCCCCTTGTTGGCCAACCCGGATTTCAATCGCGCCGGAGCGGTCAGCGTCTATTACCGCATGTTCGCCTTCTCCGTGGTGCTGCTTGGCGAACTCGCCTTCCTGATCACCTTCGTCGTCGCCATCTTGCGCTACCGGCTGTGGGATATCGACTTCATCATCCGGCGCACGCTGGCTTACAGCATCGTCACCGCCTCCCTGGCGGCGATCTACCTGGCGAGCGTGCTGCTCTTCCAGGGGTTGTTCACTTCCGTCAGCGGCCAGCTGCCCCAGGCTGCCACCGTGCTTTCCACCTTGCTGATCGTGGTGTTGTTCAACCCCCTGCGGGGACGCGTTCAGGCAGCCGTCGATCGGCGCTTCCACCGCAGCCAGTACGACGCCGAGCAAGCCCTGGCCGAATTCGCCGCTGGCCTGCAAGACGAAGCGGACCTGGAGGCCCTGCACGACCGCTTGCTGGCTGTCGTCGCCCGGACGATGGAGCCGGCAGCCTTATCCCTCTGGCTGCGCCGTTCATCGGACTCCCCACATGGGGAGCCGCGCAAATAGCCCACCGTGCAGCAGCTTGACATCATCCGGATCGAGGCGCTACCGCTCGAGGACTTCCGTCCCTTGTTGCAGGAGGGCCGGGAAGGGGGCTACGAATTCCTCGACCGCCTGCTCGAGGAATACCTCGACGGGAGCAACCGCTTTGACGCGCCGGGTGAGGCCCTGTTCGGCGTCTATGCCGGCCGCGCCATGATCGCCGTCGGTGGGCTGAACTGTGACCCTTATTTAAAGGAAGAGAGCACGGGAAGAGTGAGGCACGTCTACGTGCTGGCCTCCTGGCGGGGCCAGGGGGTGGGGAGACGTCTGTTGGAGCGCATCATCGCAGAAGCCAGGCCCTATTTTCGGCTGCTGACCCTGCGGACCTTCAGCGAACGAGCGGGGCATTTTTACGTCGCGCTCGGCTTCCGGACACGGCCGGAGATCGCCGGCGCGACGCACCATCTCGTATTAAAGGATTAAGCAGTCTCCCTGGTTACGAGCGCTGGTTGCCCCCGTGAGTTTGCAATTACGCTTCACACCAGGGCTTCAAACTCTTCCCGGGTCAGCGTCTCCTGCTCCAGCAGGCGCTGCGCGATGCGCTCGACCACTTCCCGGTTTTCCGCCACCACGCGCCGGGCCTCGGCGTAGCAGGTCTCCAGGATCTCGCCGATAGCCTTGTCCAGCGTCTCGAATGTCCTCTGGCCCGTGCGCGGCGTTGAGAACGCCGCATACCCCTCCGGTCGCTGGAAGACCCGCAGCCCGCTGGCGCTCATCCCCAGCCGCATGACCATCTCTTCGGCCAGCTGGGTAGCCACCTGCAGGTCGTTGGCGGCTCCGCTGGTAATGTCGTCTTCGAAGATCTCCTCGGCGGCGCGCCCGCCCATCAGCCCGGTTATGCGCGCCAGGATCTGGTTGCGGGAGGTCAGCAGACTGTCCTGTTCGGGCAGCGACATGGTAAACCCGCCCATTTGACCCCGGGGGATGATCGTGATCTTATACACCGGGTCGGAATGCGGGTTGGCGTTCATCACCACCGCGTGCCCGGCCTCGTGATAGGCAATCGTGCGGCGTTCCTTTTCGCTCATCACTCGGCTCTTCTGCTCCACCCCGCCGGTCAGGGCTTTTTCAACCGCGCCCTGGAAGTCCGCCATGGTGATGGCTTCGTGTTCGTTGCGCACGGCCAGGATAGCCGCCTCGTTGACGATGTTCGCCAGGTCCGCCCCTACCAGCCCCGGCGTGGATTTGGCGATGTCCTCCAGGTTTACGTCCGGCGCCAGCAGGCGGTCCTTGACGTGCACTTCCAGGATGGCCTGGCGGCCGCGGATATCCGGGCGGGGCATGTCCACCCGGCGGTCGAAGCGCCCCGGCCTGGTCAGCGCCGGGTCGAGCACGTCCACCCGGTTGGTAGCGGCCAGGACCACGACGCCTTCCGAGCCGGTAAACCCGTCCATCTCCACCAGCAGCTGGTTCAGGGTCTGATCCTGTTCCATCTCCCCGCCGCCCCCGCCGGCCTGGCGTTTGCGTCCCGCGGCGTCGATCTCGTCAATGAATACGATGCAGGGCGCGTTCTCCCGGGCCTGCTTGAACAGCGAGCGCACCCGCCGGGCGCCTACCCCCACGAACACCTCGATAAACTCCGAGCCGGAGGTGCTGTAGAAAGGCACCCCGGCTTCTCCGGCCACGGCCCTGGCCAATAAGGTCTTGCCCGTGCCCGGATCGCCGACGAGCAGGACGCCGTGGGGCATCTTGGCCCCCAGGCGCTGGTACATATCGCCTTTCTCCAAGAAGGTCACCACGTCGCGCAGCTCCTCGCAGCTCTCCGGCAGGCCGGCGACGTCCTCAAAGGTGACTCCCGGAACAACGCCCTGGCGGAATTTCTTCTGGAGCGCGACCGCGCCCAACCCGGTGGTGCGCATGACGAAGAACCCGGCCACGCCGATCAAGGCAAGGGGCAGCAGCAGCGACAGCGCTTGCTCGCCCGATAACAAGCCGGGTTCCGCGATGGCGTACTCCACCTCGGCCAGCTGCGCGTCGCTGACGCCCAGGTAGTGCATCTGTTCCAAAAAGGAGGCATCCGGGTCGCTCAGGGCTGTGGCCCGGCGGCCGTCGGCGTAATGCACCGTTACCAGGCCGGTTTCCTGGGCGTCTTCAATGCGCGCCACCCGGCCATCGGCGATGGCGGCGGCCACTTTGCTCAAGGGGATCGGCTCCTGCTGATCGCGGGCGCTGAATGCGATGGCGGCCGCGGTGATTACAAAGGCAGCCAGCGTGGCGATTAGAGCGACCTTGCCGTACTTGTGCTCCTTGATAAAGTTGACGATGGATGTAACGGTATTTTTCATAGCAGCATCGAGGTCTACGTTAATGTTAACGAAATTTAGAGCCCTTATATTACCGCGCGATCAAACCCCCGGACTCTACAAATTCATTAATAACGATTCAT
>CAYNWK010000195.1:0-7710 GCA_964400875.1 uncultured Anaerolineaceae bacterium
CACAGGGTGACCTTTTCTGTCAATCCAATTTACACCACTTTATGAGACATTATCTTTCAATCCGTGCAAATCTTAACAATGTTGACTTTAATTATCCATTCTGCTATTCTTATACTAAGCTTTTGCTTCACTACAATTACTTGATTTAACATCCAGTACACATCCCGAACTTACAAGTAAAGCACTTCCGCCTAAAAGCCGGAGGTGCTTTTATTAATAGCTGGATGCTTCGATGTCCTACTTAAGGGGGTTGGTTCAAACTCCTTTTCTTCCACACAAAAGCAAAATACCCTCTAGGGATAGCCTGAACCTTCTTTGAGTTAAGTCATCCGAA
Source organism: uncultured Anaerolineaceae bacterium (assembly GCA_964400875.1). Lineage (GTDB taxonomy): Bacteria > Chloroflexota > Anaerolineae > Anaerolineales > UBA4823 > CAYNWK01. Next base: position 335 of record CAYNWK010000195.1, read on the forward strand.
TATTTTCATCGAACTTCTAGAGAGAAGTAATATGAGCAATAAGTCTGGTACTTCCGACCAGGTCATTTCCCTTCCAAAAGGAGGTGGAGCACTTTCGGGCATCGGCGAAACATTTTCGCCCGCCTTGCAGACCGGCACAGGCAACTTCACTGTGCCTATCGCCCTACCGCCAGGTCGCAATGGTTTCCAGCCGCAGCTCAATCTGGTCTACAGCACCGGAAATGGCAATGACCACTTCGGGCTGGGTTGGAGCCTTAGCATCCCTGGCGTCAGCCGCAAGACCTCCAAAGCCATCCCGCGTTACGATGACACGCGGGATGTTTTTATTTTGTCAGGCGCTGAGGACCTGGTACCCGTACATCACGAGGGGACTAAAACAACCCACCGCCCTCGCACCGAGGGCCTGTTCGCGCACATCGAGCGCATCCGAGGAGGTCTCAACGACTACTGGAGAGTATGGAGCAAGGATGGTCTCAAAAGCGAATAAGGAACTCGAGAGCAGGCCGGAAACGACACGGCTGTCTTGGCCGATCCCGAGGACCGAACAAAGGTCTTTGCCTGGAATTTGTTTGCATTTTTAGTCAGTTTAAAGGAGGGTGAGACATGCCTAAACGGTTTTCATCCCTAGCGGCGCCATCGTTTCGTATTTCGGTTGTCCGGCCTAAGGACTTCCTGTCGCTTGAGTTTGAATTCGTCAACTTGAAACGGGTTACTAGGAATCCACTGCGACTTCATAGGGAAAGACTAGAAAAACCTGCCTATATGATCGTAGAATTCCCGCCCCAAAACATTACGGAGGAGGCATTTTTTGAGAAAGATAAAGATGTCTCCACTTACAAAATACCCTCGGTATTTAAACGTGAATACCCGAAGAATGATGAAGATTCCACCGAAAACCCCCCTCTCCCTGTCAGAGCCAGGCTAGCTGGCCTTAGCCGGCTGGTTTTCAGGATGCCGAATGATGTCACGGAGATCGATTACAACCTCGACGCCCTTCTGCGAGCATGTCGCGAATGGCCCCTCAACCTGGCACCTGGAGCGCTGCCGGCAGCGCCCCCTCAATCTGCTTCTAGTGAAGGTTGGGGCGACGAAGGACCGCCACTCATTATTGCCCGGATCGGTTTCGAGGCCCTCGCCACCATCGGCACGCAACTCGTACGGGGATCAACGACCGTTGTCCAGTCTGCTCTAAAAGAACAGATTGCCGCCACGGTTAACAGAACACTTGTCGAGGTGGTCGAGGGGGCTGGGGTGGGCGATCTGTTCGACGTCGACGCCATAGTCAGCCAGAGCGTGCAGCAAGTTCTCGCTACCTTACCCGCTATGGCTACTCAAGCAGTTTCCGAGACTGACGCCACAACTATAGGAGATTTGTTTGACGCCAGCGTGAATGCCTTGACCGTCGAGGTATCTAAGCGGGTTGAGCTGATTGAGCAGGAGAATGATCTGGAAACCAATCTGACTGGATGGCTAAAGACATTGCTAAAGCCCGTCAAGCCCGGGCGCGACACAACGAACATTGAACTCCCCTATCGCCTACTGATCTCCCCCAACTGGCACGCCCGATGGATGCATAGTCTGGAGCCAGTATCTCATAAGGTGACGCACAAAAGGGAGCGGACGGAATTGTGGCACACACGTTTGGCCATCAAGGATGATAAGGGCTCGATCACTGAAGCGCCGCATGAACAGCGGACGCTTCGGGCTATTTGGAGCCCTGACTATGTCCCTATCTCGGATATGGAGAAGCTACACCACACCCATTCACCCTTTCGTATGTCACTGACTGCCCGTGACCGAGCCATGCTGGTTCATGTAACTGCGGGCTATGACCTTGAAAACTATACCCCTGTGCCTACCTACGCCAACCAGTTGATGCTCAGTTCCTTAGGCGGCTGGTTGGATACGGAAGGTCAATGGACGGATGTCCAGCTTGCAAACCCACTAGGCATCGAGATGAGAGCCTGGAAGCACCAATCTGCAGTAGGGCGCGATTATTATGTACGCGTCGTCTACGATGGTTTCCTGCTCGGTTTTGGGCACGGTGCCTCATTGATCAAGGTCACTGAACGCAAGTTCAAGAATGATGATATCGGTAACACTGCCTATCTGCGTCAACGTTACTATCTGGTCCCACGAGAGTTGGTGCGGACCTATCCCGGTGAGGCCCAAATGTATGGTGGGCGGCAATTCCCCTTTACCCAGGTTCGCATCAAAACCCTGGTGACGCCCAATCTCGACGAACCATCAAAAGATGGTAAGGGTGGATATGATCAAATTGAATTACAAAATGCACGCAATTTAGTTGGGGCCGATCCCCAGGCCCTCTTCTGGCCATTCGTTGGTGAAAAGCCCTTTGAATTTGAGTTTATCGCCACCACTCTGGCAGGCCAGGAGGTGGAATTTAGTATCCCGGTGATCTTCATATCCATAGAGAATGGTCTGCCTTTCATTACAGATAAAGAAACGGGACAACTAGTAACGAATGATATGGAGGAGATCATTAATGCCTACAATGCCGCCCCGGATCGACGCAGAAGTTCCCTTTCAGCGCAAACTATCCCGTTTGCACCCGCCAATAAGGCCGGCGATACCGATCAGGAAACGGATACGATCACCTTTACTGCGCAGTTACCCGACCTAAAATCAGTATCCTCAATACCTCTCGGACAGCCGCATTTCTACCCGGCCATAGACAATATTGACGTGCGCAACTTCGCCCTCCAACGTCTGCTGGGGAACAACAATGTGATCACCCTGACTTATCCGGATCCGGAGAAGGGAGAACACAGCTATCTTAATGTCGGTTTCGAGGGGAAGAACTCCGGCGAAGTGTTCCTGACGATCGATCCCGAATCTACTTTTGACATTCATTTCCGTACGGGCAACCACGGGGATAAGGCTGGTGGGTTGGTCAGCCCCGACTTCTCTCTCCTGGGGTTGTCGCGAATAGCCGGTCCCGTCGGTGGAAAGCTTGAAACCGTGGCTGCAGGCATATTCAAACCGAAAGAATTCTTCCAGAACGCTAAGTTCCTGGGAGGCCTGTCCCTGGACAGTATTCTGGATAATTCGTTGAAATTCGATGACATGCCGAAACTGACCTACACCCATAGCAGCAACTCCGTGACGACATATTCCTGGAATACGAAGCAGTTGTTTAATGACGAAGACAATATTTTTATTCCCCTAAAAAACTCAGAGTTATCTATTGAAAGTACAATCGCGACGGAGGCCAACCAAATCATCACTAAATACACAGCCAGCCTGAGCAACTTCAAAATCAATCTGTTTGGTTTCATCATCCTCTGGTTTGACGATTTCATCATTACGGCACCTGATGGCAAGAAACCCGACGTAGATATCGTCCTTGATCCGGGGAATGAAGTTACCTTCGGCGGTCCCTTGGAGTTCGTCAACGTGCTACGTGAGTATATTCCCTCCAAAGGCTTCAGCGATCCGCCCGATCTGGACGTCACTCAGAAAGGGCTGACCGCCAGCTACACGCTTGGCCTGCCGCCAATCACAATGGGTATGTTTTTGCTGGAAAATGTCAAGATGCGAGCTGTTTGCAGCTTACCTTTTGACAGCAACCCTGCCTATTTCCGCTTCAACTTCGCCGAGCGTTATGACACATTCGTTCTGACGGTATCGGCTCTCGGCGGTGGAGGCTTCTTCGCTCTGGCAGTACAAAGCGATGGCGTCAAAGAACTTGAAGTAGCCCTGGAGTTTGTGGGTAGTGTTGCCCTCAACGTCGGTGTGGCCAGCGGCGGTGTGTACATCAAAGCGGGGATCTACTATCAATGGACGCAAAATGCAGCCGCGCTTAGCGGCTATGTGGAGGTGGGCGGCGCATTGTCCGTGATCGGTCTGATTACCGTCTCGCTGGTATTCCATATGAGTCTGACTTACACGGATAATGGCAAAATATGGGGTCAGGCCACCCTTGTGGTAGAGATCGACCTTACGCTCATCAGCAAGAGCGTGGACGTCACCGTAGAACGCCAGTTCAAAGGATCAGAGGCGGACCCATCCTTTGCCGAAATGTACTCCCAAGCAGATTGGGATAAATATTGCGAGGCATTTGCATAGGAGGTTGCGACATGAAAAAACAAACCATTCTCTGGACGGCCATTCCCAAAGGTCGCGACGCAGATGGGCAGCCAAGGCTGTCGGTGTTAGTCTCCTTTCGCCTGGGCTTGGAGAGCGACAACACATCGCTGTCGCTGGGGCAATTCCCCGACTTGTTATCCGAAAAGCACGACTGGCCGGCGGCAATTCGCTATGCTCAATTTCAGGTGCGCTTGGGGCAGATGACCTTACCGGCCCAACGAGTCGTCGATAATCCCGATGATCCGCTTGAACCGGATTCTGAAATATGGCGGTCACTGTTCGAGGCAACAACATTTGTACGGCCATACGAGTTCGATGATTATAGGGGACGACTGGTACTCTCTTATCCGGTCATGCAGGTACACAAAGAGTTACGGAGCTTTTACGGGAAACTCATGGAAAATCATGCCTCTCACCTGCCCCATCCCAGCGATCTGAAGGAACTTATCGGTGGCGATTTTCTTGAGATGGCTTCACCAGAAACGGTTCTGGGAAAGCTCAGAGAATTGTATCCATATCCCGACGATGAAAATCCCGAGGGTCGTGGGATGATTGCCTGGAATAAACTATCGGAGCTGTCCACTCCTTATCCTCATTTCGCCCTGCTGCGATTGTTCCATACCCCACCGGCTCAATCATTCATAATGACAGACCCGGATCCTACTACTCCGCCCGAGGAAAAGGCAAACTGGAAGACAAATACTCGGGTCGGTTTGCCTGAACCGGAGGATTTCGAAGAACTCCTAGATTTCCACCAGCGGGTTGCGGCGCTCCAGCAATACCCACGGCTACTGCGACGTCTAGGTCTGCTCTTTGATCTGGCTATTACGCCGCTTGGGCCTGGGGTCAACCTGCCCTCGCCTTTCCGACTTTCAGTGCTTCCCTTCTGGCAGTCGCTCCCGGCCAACCAGTCCGAGGTCGAAACGGTGAATACTTCGTTATACACCTGGTCGAACCTGAATGCAGAGAGCTTTGAGCCTCACCAGCAATACAAAGATGTGGATATGTCTCAAGGCTTGTTGCGTCTCGACCACTCTGATTATAAACTGGTGCAGGTGGATGTGGACGGATCGGCCATCAAGTTGATGAACACCATGGGCAATGCGTATCAGCAAGCTAAAGCAAACAAGGAAAAAGAAGAGGAGATGGGCGCTCCTAGTCTGCGCACAGGGGGCCTGACCGTTATCCGTACTGAGAAGGGAAAATGGTTGGCGGATAAAATAAAAACCAACGGTAGCTTTAACGACAATCTCAAGGATAATCCACCCAAAGATGTGGAACTATATGCTGAGGATCTGGTGCGGGGCTGCTTTCTGGACGTTTGGAACGACTTCACTGGCCAGTGGCGTTCGCTTTGCCAGCGCACCGGCAATTACCATTTTGTAAATACCGGGCAAACAATAACGCTGGATGATGAAGGTGTTCTCCAGACCGGTGTCACACAGTCGGCCGATTACCCCGTCAACCCGGACGCCGATCAGCTTTACCTGCACGAGGCAACTTTTGACTGGCGGGGCTGGAGCCTGGTTGCTCCTCGGCCAGGGAAAACGCTGGTTACTCCCCAGCCAGGGGAAAAGATAGATCCCGTGGACGAACCAAAATCGATTGAAAATACTGCGCCACCCGGACTCAACCTTGAGGTCAACTTTGAAGCTCTCAAAGGGACTCTTCCCCAACTGCGTTTCGGGCGCGGCTACAAGCTCCGCGCCCGCGTGGTCGATTTAGCCGGCAACAGCCTACCGCCCACCTCGGCAGACATCGGCGATGGTTCCATCACCACCGAGAAAATGCCGTATTTGCGATTCGAAGCTGTTCCTGCCCCGGCACTGGCCCTGGTTGAGGACGGCAGCTTGAGAGCGCCTCTTGCAGGCGAATCGATGGATCGCATGGCAATCAGAGCGTTCAATAGCGAGGAGGGAAAAGATGGTGACGCAACTTTACAGACAAGTCAACGTTTTATACTCCCCCCGCGTATTAGCCAGATCGCTGCCGAGACACACGGGATGTTCGATCTACCCTCCGGACAACTTGATAAAGAAAAATACGCACAAATCACTGCCTTCGATGGCTCGTTATCCGAGCAGGAAGTGGGTGGGGCGAAATATGCGGTTGGGAAAGTTCCCCTCGAGATGCCTTATTTACCAGACCCCTTCGCCCATCACATTGTGGTGCAGGTGTTGGATCACAAGAAGCAGCCCCTGTCTGGATTTGAGCAGAAACCGATCCCCCTTTACGATGATGTCGATCATACTTGGCCCAGGGCGATGCCGTTTCGGATCGATTTGCAGGAAGGCAACAACAGCGTGAAATTTGATCCGGCGAGCTGCCTGCTCCAGGTCCGTTTGAAGAAAGCCGAAATGGTTTATCTTCGCATGAGCTGCCAGCTCACCAGGGACGAGCTGTATAAAATGGGCTTATGGAATTGGCGTCTGCAGAACAGCTCCCCCCTAGGTAGCGAAGAAAGTACTGACGCAACGAACGGTCGCAACTGGCTGTTGACACCCTGGCGCGACGTGGCCCTGGTACACGCCACTCAACAGCCGCTGGGTATCCCGGAACTCGTCGATCTGACCGCGCAGCGCAAGCTTAATCGCACCTACGTCCGGCCTGTATTCTGGACCCCTCTTAGCCGGAAAAGTACAGCGAAAGTCAATCTTATGGCTCGGTGGAGAGAGCCGCTTGACGACCCATTGCAAGATCGGCCTATTTACACGGAACGAACCGACCACGCTTTTGAATACAAGGTCCCATTAGAGGCGCCCTATGATCAGCTTGATTTCACCGAGTTGGGACCACGCCACGAACTAGGCGATACCCGTTATCACCGCATTACATACACTTTGGAGGCGACGACCCGCTTCCGTGAATATATGCCTGCGGACCCGCCTCTGGAGGCGGCAGATCTCAAACGCACTTCTGAGCCGAAACCTATCTATGTGCCCAACTCCGCACGGCCACAAGTTCCGCAGGTGTTATACGTCCTACCCACCTTCGAATGGGAGCGCACAAAACTGGATGAAGATACCAAGCAGAGCCTGCGGATAGGTGGCGGGTTGCGAGTTTATCTGGAACGGCCGTGGTACAGCTCGGGTTTCGGAGAAATGCTGGCCGTCGTGCTGCGGGGCTCCTCCGACAATTCGGATTTAGATGACCTTAAGCCGTACATTACCCAATGGGGACGAGACCCACTCTGGAGAGCGCCAGCAGTGGCTGGTATTGCCCCCCATCCCACCCATTTCACGGTGAGAGAGGCAATCGCCGAGGGC
>CAYNWK010000196.1:0-7707 GCA_964400875.1 uncultured Anaerolineaceae bacterium
CAGCTTTTGGGGACCACTACATTCAACTCCCCATCCCCTTCGAAATAAACTAAATTGCGTCCTAATAATTTAGAGATTTTGATATACTTCCACCTATATTTGCTGTACCCAGGGCGGGCTATCTGAACGTTGGGTGAAACCTTATAGGTTTAGGACTTACGCACTTGAGGGAAGAAAAGGGGGTATTTGGGCGGGCGAAGCCCGCCCAAATACCCCTGCTTTCCCGGCGAACTGCGTAACTCCTAAGATTATTGCTGGCCTTTGGAGGCTGTTCCTGTGAAACATTTGATCGTCTCCTGCCTGGCTCTGATCGCTGCACTACTGCTTAAGTCAACGATGGTTCTCCCTTCCAGGCAAGCGCTGGCGTTGCCGGCGTTCCAGGTCTCCGCAGGGGAAATTACGATCCTGGACCGGGACCACTCGCCGGTCTCCACGATCACCGACGGTGACCTTGTTCAACTGCAAATAGTCCTGGACGGGAACGTCTCAACTGCTACGCAGGTGTCGTTTGGCTTCAAAGATGCGGCTGATATTGGGGAATCTTGCACCATCCCGGCGGGCCGGGACCGCTGCCAGACAGAATCTTTCGCCAGCCTGGGATGGTACTGGCAGCCGGAGGGGCGGGCCGCCGACGTTCGTATCATTCGGGCCAGCGTCGAAGGCCTCCCGCAAAAGTTGGCGGCCGAAGTCCGGGTTTTGCCGAGGCCGGTGGTCATGGTGCACGGTTTCATCTCCAACTGGCAGGCGTGGAACAACTACCTCGGCCCGCAAGGCTACCTGGCGGGGATTGGTTTGCAGGGCTTTAGCGTGGGGGATGGGCAGGCGCCCGGAGCATTGAACACAGGCAGTCTGGCGGCTCCCGCCGCACGCACCAACACCATCGCCGAGAACGCGGCCGTCCTGGGGGAATATATCCGCGGTGTGAAGCAGATTACCGGCGCGCAGATGGTCGATCTGATCAGCCACAGCATGGGCGGGCTGATCTCCCGCTATTACATCGACCGGGTCATGCAGGAGCGGGACGTCGCCCAGTTGATCATGCTCGGCTCGCCGATGGCAGGCACGGACTGCGCTGATCTTCCGGCTGCGCTCGGCCTCTACCTGCCCGCAACGTTGGAGATCCGTCCCGGTTACGTCGAGGGTATCTTCAACAGGCAGATCACCCACCGCCATGGAGTTCCCTTCCACGCCCTGGCTGGCGTGCCAATCCAAGACGCTTTTAAATCGCCCTGCACGGAGGTGCCTACGGACCTGGCGGTATCTTTGCAGAGCGTCGCCGCGATCCCCCTTGACGTGAACCAGATGCCGATCCTGCACACCGAGTTGAACCTATCGGAACAGGTTTTCAACGAATTCGTCAAGCCTCGGCTGCAAACTTCTCCCGGCGGATTCCCGCAGGAACCCGACCCTGCCTCTCCTACATTGCCTCAAAAACCTCTGCAATTCACCCGCCTGTACAGCAGTCATATCGACGCGGGATCATCTCAGAAAGTCACCATCCAGATCGACCCGGGCGTCACTGTAGCGAGCTTTGCTTTATACGATACGACCCGTTCGCTGGCGGTGTCCGTCACCGGCGCAAGCGGGAATACGATCGAGTTGAGCGCGGAAAAGAATGGGCTGGTAGTCTTAGAGGATCCGCAGGCGTTTTTCTACTTGGGCTACGGGTTCCAAGACCCGAAGCCCGGCGCCTGGCAGGTTACCCTCTCCGCAACCGGGAAGACACCGGAAAACGGCGCGGACTACGCCCTGATGGCGCATTTCCTGGGAGGGGCGGAGCTGGACGCCCGGTTGAGCGCTATCCTTCCCAGGGTGGGTGAAACCGTCCAGCTAAAGGCCAGCCTCATTCTTGGAGGCCAGGCGCTCGAACTGGACGAGGGTCACGCGAAGATACGCGCTCCGGACGGGGGCACCGAGACCCTTCCGCTGGAGATAGCGGGCGGGCAGGCTGAAGCGAGCTGGAGACCGCTCTCGCCGGGCTTGTATAGTGTGGATTTCCAGGTTACCGGGATCTCGCCGGAGGGCGCGCCGGTCGAAAGGGCGGACTTCCTGGCAGTGGAGGTCCAGCCGGGCGAAGATTTGACTAGCCGTACGCTTGGTTTGGGCGCCATTGTGATTGTCCTATTGGTCGCTCTGTGGGTCGTGATCCTGCGGAGACGGCGCCACAGCCGCGTGAAGCAGCATAATGGATCCCGCTAAAACTCGCAGCGCTATTTCACTTGCACGAATCGCCTCTTGCCCGCCTGCAGCACCCCCGGATGGGGGAATGGCGCGGTCGGGTCGCTGAGCGCTTCGCCGTCCAGGCGCACGCCGTTCTGGTCGATCAGCCGGCGGCCTTCGCTGCGGCTGGAGATCAGCCCGCTATCTTCTAACACGTCCAGCACGCTTTGCCCCGGCTTGAGCTGGTAAACCGGCATGTCCTCGGGCGCGTCGCCTTGCTGGAACACGCGCACGAAGTTCTCTTCCGCCTGTTCCACAGCCTCATCCCCGTGGAAGATCGAGACGATCTCCCTGGCCAGCTTCATCTTAGCGTCGCGCGGGTGCAGTACGCCGGAAGCTATGGCGCGTTCGGTAGCATCGATCTCGTCCGTGTCCCAGCGGGTCACCAGGCGGAAGTAATTGCTCATCGCCTTGTCGGGCAGGCTCATCACCAGCCCGTACATGTCCTGCGGAGTGGACAGCAGCGGGATGTGGTTGCCCAGCGATTTGCTCATGCGGATCTCGCCATCGGTGCCCGGCAGGATGCCCATAGTGATGCCGATATTGGGCTTAGCGCCCAGGAAGGTCATCAATTTGCGCGCCGCAGTGACGATATTGAACAGCTGGTCTGTGCCGCCGACCTGTACGTCGGCGCGCAGCGCGTAGGCATCATAGCCCTGCATGAGGGCGTAAAAGGTCTCGTGCAGGTAGATGGCATCGTTCTCTTCCCAGCGCTTGCGGAAGTTCTCCCGGGTCAGGAACTGCTGGATGGTGAAGTTGGAGGCCAGCCTGATCAGGTCGGCGAAAGTCAGCTTGGAGAGCCATTCGGCGTTGTAGCGCACCTCAGTCCTCTCCGGGTCGAGGATCTTGAAGGCCTGCTCGGCATAGGTGCGGGCGTTCGCTTCGACCTGTTCCGGCGTGAGCTGCGGGCGCAGCTGGTCCTGGTCGGAGGGATCGCCAATCAGCGAAGTGTAGGTGCCGATCAGGAAGATGGCCTGGTGTCCCAGTTCCTGGAACTGGCGTAGCTTGCGCATGGTAATGGTGTGCCCCACGTGCAGATCGGTGGTGCGCGGGTCATAGCCGCAGTACACGCGCAGTGGACGGCCCTCTTTCTCCGCTTCGATCAGTCGCTGGCGCAGCTCGTCCGCCATGGATTGCTTGAGCGTCTCGTCGCCGTACTCTGTGCCGCGCATCAGCAGTTCGACTTGTTCATCGATGGACATCTTCATTTCAGCCTCCAGGTCAGAAAAATAGAGATTACGCCCTCTTGCTGTGCCTGATCGGGTAATAAAAACGCGCCCTCTGCGGAGGGCGCGCTGTGCTCACCGCAGAGGGATCAATCACGCGCGTAATAATAGCTTTTGTTTTGAGCGGCGGGGCCGGCGTGCTCCTTATCGACCCGGTGCAGGCCGCTGCGCTCCAAGATTTGCTCCAGGATGCGGTCGCCTTCGCGGAAGCCAATGCGCCCCTTGACCTCTCCCAGTACTTTGACCTCGCCCAGGGTGAGAAAATCGAAATGCGCCGACTGCCCGTTCGCCTCTTCACCCACGACCTGTACTTTCTTGCCCCATCGCGCTGGCAGCACCTGCACTTGCTTAATTCGCTCCCAGGCCAGGCGCACATCCCGCAAACCGTTGCGGAAGGCGATCCCCCCATCGTCTATCCGGAGGAGCGTGCGCCGGTCCATCCAGTTGCCCAGAGAGATGCTCAGGGCGGCGAGCAGCAAGACGACCGCCAGAAATGGCACCGCAAAGTGCACCTCCCGCCCGGTGCTCAGCAAGAGGATCCAGGCGGCACCGACCAGCAAAGTAACGCCCCAGGCGATCAGCTCGCCGCGGCGGGAGGTCAATTCTGGGTGGAATACCTGGGTCTCGTCCATGGTTCAATTATAAACCATTGGTTCACGGATAAATCATTTCGAGGCCAGGTCTAGGCCCCGCCACGGCAAATCCCAATCGTTAACAAAAAAACATGACCCATCCCCAGATTTTGGATGGGTCATGTTCTGAATCGCGTGGGATCCTGTCGAGTTTAGGCAGTTTCTCCTTCCGGCTCATCTTCTTCGGAAGGCGCTTCGCTGGTTTCGTCTTCATCGGTTTCGGCGGCCAATTCGTCTTCTTCGGTCTCGGCTGTCGTTTCCGCTTCGGCGGTCACTTCTTCACCTGCTTCTTCAGCCGTGGGAGTCTCGGTCTCGTCCTCAGCTTCGGTTTCGGCGGTTGCTTTAAGCACCTGCGCTTCGCCTGCGGCAGCTTCAACGGTTTCCGCTTCGGCGGTCACTTCTTCACCTGCTTCTTCAGCCGTGGGGGTCTCGGTCCCGTCCTCGGCTTCGGTTTCGGCGGTTGCTTCGAGCTCCTGCGCTTCGCCTGCGGCAGCTTCAACGGTTTCCGCCGCGGCGGTCGTTTCTTCAACCTCAACTTCAGCCGTAGAGGCCTCGCTCTCGGATGCCTCGGGGGCGGCTACTTCGACTTCTGCGGACTTCGCCTCCGTCTCGACAGCCTGTGCTTCATCGGCAGGCGCCTCGACCGCCTTTGTCTCAACCGCCGCTCCGGTCTCGCCGCCGGCAGCTTCCGCTTCGACCTCGCTCGCTTCGGCGGTTGTTTCCGCTTCAGTGGTTGTTTCACCTTCAGTCGCTGTCTCTGCCTCGGCAGACGCGTCTGCCCCGCCTCGCTCTTTGATCGCCTGCTTCATGGCGACCTCCATCGGCGAGAGCGGTTTTCTCTCCTCATCGATGTCCAATTTACCCGACATCCAGTTGATCTGCTCGTCATAGGTGACTTGCTGCATGCTCAAACTAATGCGTTCTTTGTCGGGTTCGATCTTGATGATGCGCACCAGCACCGGTTCGCCGGGTTTCAAGAGCTCTTTCGGGTTTCCCGAACCGGTGAAACCGATCTCGCTCACGTGCACCAATCCAACGACGCCTTCTGGCAGTTCGACGAAAGCGCCGTAATCACGCACGTTGGTGACGGTCCCCTCAGTAAGGTCGCCGATATTGTACTTCTCGACGATTTTTTCCCATGGATTGGTCAGCCTGGCTTTGCGGCTCAAACTGATGCGTTCGCGTTCCACATCGACGTCGATGACCTCGACTTCGATCTCCTCGCCCACATCCAGCACGTCGGAGGGGTGGTCGACCCGTTCCCAATCTAGCTCGGAAACGTGGACCAGTCCGTCAACACCATCCAGATCGATGAAGGCGCCAAAGTTGACGATGTTGACCACTTTGCCGGTCAGTACTTGGCCTTCTTCGAGCTCTTCCAGGCGCTTCTTGCGACGTTCTTGCTGCGCTTCCCGCTCGGAAAACACCAGCCGGCTGCGATCCTGATCGACTTCCAATACTTTGCCTTGGATCGTCGTGCCGATCATGGTGCTCTTAATTTGATCCATCTTCTTCCGGTCGGCCCCGCGGGGGATTTCCATCAGGTGAGAGTTGGGCACGAACCCTTGCAGGCGGCCGAAATCTACCAGCCCACCGCCTTTGTTAAAGCCCGACATCCGCAGCTCAACGACCTCATCAGTACCAGCGAGTTCCTTGGCGCGGTCCCAATCTTCCTGCATCAAGCCTTTATTGATTGAGACGAGCAGGTCGTCGTCGCCCGCGCCAGTACGGAATATATAAACCGGCACTACGTCGCCGCGGGAGAACTTCTCGATGACTTCATCTTCTAATCTACCTAAATCGGTCCTGGGGACGATGGCGTCGCGTTTGGCGCCGATATCGACCAGGATCATGTCATCGTAGATGCGGATGATCTTGCCTTCTACAATTTTTCCGCGCTTCGGCCGGTCGAATTCATAATCGTCCAGCATCTGTTCGAATTGACTCTGACCTTCTTCTTGACCCTCAGCGTCATTCCATTGCTCGTCCCTCATATCTAAAGTGTCTTCCATGACTAGTGAACTCATTAACGGGTGTGTACTCCTTTTCCTCAGAATGTTTACTATGCACGGCCCATCGTGGAAAGCGCCAGGCCGGCTTGCCGACGTTGAATTTACTCGGTATTGATGTTGTCCTCGATCATCGCTTCCAGTTTTTGGCGAGCTTCCTCGACCTCAATACCCATGCACACGGACCATTCTTGCAGCAGTTGCTCCTCGATGCGGTGCAAGGAGCGCTGCTCGGTGGTGTTGAGTTTTTTCTCGTGCTGCCGCACTTTCAAGTCGCGGATCAACCGGAAAACACGGATCAACTCACCTTCTTTGCGCACGTTGCGGATGCGGCTCTTGCGCGTGTTGTGGTTGTCATTCATCTCTTGTGCCGGTCGTTGAAGCACTTTGAGCGCTTTTTTGAACTCGGAGCGCGTGGCCAGCGGCCGGATCCGTTCGGTGTCTGAATTGTCAACCGGGATCCACAGGGTGCTATCGTTGGTCTTGACCTTGTAATAGCTCACCGCTTTGCCGTTCAGACGTTTCTTTTCAACGCCGCGTACTTCCCCAACCCCATGGTAGCGATGGACGATCCATTCTCCCTTGTTGAGCTCGTGACCGTTTTCTGCCATTCAAACCTCCTTCTCGATGATTCGAGCCTGGACAGAACTCCACGAACGGTACCGCAGCGTAGTTAAGTTTGTATTCGTACCGGTGTGTTCCGGCTGCCAAAATGGTCCGTCTCTCGCCTATTCCCCCTGTATTTTCCCGGTCGCTATCCGGCCGGCAGGCTTGTCGAGACGTGGCGCGCACCGGGACGTGGTCAGGCGTCCAGTGAGCAGTGTAAGACGAGTGGAACGAAGTGGTTGCGTGCGAAAAAATAACCCCGCGGAATCCCTGGGCGGGGCCGGCACCGTTCTGCCAGGCATGACTTGCTGCCGCCTTAAGTACAGGGCGAAGCATGCCCTACTTTTAATTATTATAACAGAAAACTTGTTCTACGTCAAATGCAAAAAACGAGTCGATTGCATTTCCCCTTGCTTTGCTGGGGGATCGGCAGCTTTAGTCGAGGATCTCATCAAGGAATTCGGTGACGATCTGCCTGAACGCTTCGGGATGATCCAGGTTGGCCATATGGGCGGCGTCCTCGATGACCGCCTTGCGGGCGTAGGCCAGCTTTTTCACCATTTTCCGTCATACCAACCTTTCCTCTATAAGTCCTTTAGCCAGAGGAGCGCAGCTAGTCGGTAAATTTGCCCTGGCTCAGGTGTTCGTGGAGCACTTTCCAACCGTCTTCAGAGCGCCTGAGCACCGTCGTACCTCGCCCAGAGCCGGAGGCCGGCTCCCCCCGGATCATGCCAGACCATGAGAAATCGTAGATGCAGACAGCTAACTTTTCAGTCTGCGCCAGCCAGCTCAGGTTCGCGAGGGTAAAAGTCTCGTCCTCGATCTGTTGGAAGTTGCGACCGATGGCTTCGCCAATCGCTTGCTCGCCGACGTGGGCCGTCTGATTGCTGAAAAAGAAGACAGCGTCGCTCTCGATTAATGTCAGGGTCGCCTCTAGGTCGTGCGTGTTTAACACGCTTTCGTAAGCCTGCATGAATTTCGCGGGCGTTTGGGTCATTATTTTTTTTCCTGGTT
>CAYNWK010000197.1:0-7694 GCA_964400875.1 uncultured Anaerolineaceae bacterium
ACATCGGTATGGAAAAGTTCTTCGATATCAAGTGCCGCTATTCTGGATTGATCCCCAACGTGGTTGTCATGGTAGCAACGGTTCGGGCGCTCAAGATGCACGGCGGCGGGCCAAAGGTTGTCGCTGGCAAGCCGCTCGACCCAGCCTATACCGAGGAGAATCTGGAATTGCTCGAAGCCGGGTTGGGCAACCTGCGCGTGCATATCAAGAATGCACTCAGGTATGGCGTCCCGGTGGTTGTCGCGGTCAACTCCTTCAAGGACGACACTCCGGCGGAGGTCGAGCTGGTCCGCAAGGCAGCCGTAGAAGCCGGCGCACTGGATGCCGTGGTTTCCCGCCACTGGATGGAAGGCGGCGAAGGCGCGGAAGCGCTGGCTGAAGCGGTGGTGAAAGCTTGCGAGCGACCCAGCAACTTCAAGTTCCTCTATCCCCTGGATATCCCCATCAAAGACAAGATTGAGACCATCTGCAAGGAGATCTACGGCGCGGATGGCGTAGACTACCTGCCCGAAGCGGAAGAGAAAATTGCCCTGTACACCAGGTTGGGTTTCGACAACTTGCCCTTGTGTATGGCGAAGACGCACCTGAGCCTGAGCCACGACCCCAAGCTGAAGGGCGTGCCGCAGGGCTTTCGCGTGCCGATCCGGGACATCCGCGCCTCGGTAGGCGCGGGGTTCTTGTACCCGCTTTTAGGCGAAATGCGCACCATGCCGGGTTTGCCCACCAGGCCGGTGTTTTACGACGTCGACCTGGACCTGGAGAGCGACAAAGTCTTGGGGCTGTTCTGATCGATCGGATCAACAGGAACGATGCTGCCGAGCGTCTATCTTAGGCGTCCGGCAGCATTATTTAACCGGCTCATTCAGCCAGCACCGCTTCAATTCGGCGATCCGGGATCAGCCACAGGATGGCGACCAGGACGTATAAGATCATAGCTATCCACGAACTGATGAACGCTAAGATGATGGCGGCGAGGTAGATCACGATTGAGATGATGCCTTTGAAGTCTCTTCCCAGGGCTTTTGCCAGGGTGGAAGACTGGCTGTGGATGGCGAGCAGCGTCCGGGTGAGCAAGAAATAAGCCACCGCCGCCATGAAGAGTACGATGCCATAGGCGGAAACTGGCCCGGCGGCAAAATCGTTTTCCCCCATCCAGGCGGTCACGAAAGAGACCAGCGACAGCCAAAAGAGCAGGTGCAGATTAGCCCACAAGACTCTGCCGTCAACCCGCTCGACGGCTTGAAACAGGTGATGATGATTGTTCCAATAGATTCCGAGAAAAACGAAACTAAGCACATAGCTCAGGAAGGTTGACCGCAGCGATAAGAGCGCGGGCAGATCCGTTCCGTGCGGCGGGGCAAGTTCCAAGACCATGATGGTGATGAGGATGGCCAACACGCCATCACTGAAAGCTTCCATACGCCCTTTGCTCATCGTTGACCTCTCATTCAGACGTGTGGAAACCCCGGATTCCAGGCGACTTCCCAGAGGAAACCATCCGGATCGGCAAAGTAGCCCGAGTAGCCGCCCCAGTCTGCTTCCTTGGCTGGCTTGACGATCTTCCCGCCCCTCTCCTGAACTTGCGCTAACAATTTGTCTACCTCTTCTCTTGAACGGACGTTGTGAGCCAGGGTAATTCCCCGAAATCCACTCCCCTCCGGCGAGACACCCGCATCTGCCGCCAGTTCCTCGCGCGGGAATAAGGCCAGCCAGGTTTTGTCCAGCTCAAAGAAAGCGATAGCGGGCGTATCCGAGATCTGTTTGAGCTCAAGGACTTCTTCGTAAAAGCGGGTGGCCTTTTGCAGGTCCGCTACGCCAAGGGTAACGAAACTTAATCTGGGTTCCATCAGTTGCCTCCTTTTCCAATATTTTTCGATTATATCTGCTTGCGTCCGGGATTTTAACAACTCCTCTGATGAGAATCAAAAAGGGTTATGCGTTGGTTGAGCCAGCGTATAACCCTTTTGGTTCTATTGGATAGCGCCTTTGGCTACAAAATCGAGCGCAACATCTCCGCTACAGTCTGGTAGACCGGAGAATCATCTGGCATTTCGATCAGCGGTCGTCCGGAGAACTCAAATTCTGCCATCTCGGGATAAGCGGGGATACTTCCCAAAAGAGGGATATCCAGCTGGTTGATGCGGGCCGTCAGCGGAGCAGGCATCTCGCCAACCAGGCGGTTGACGATTAGATATGCGTTATCTACGTTGATGTCCAGGGATTTGCGCATATCGGCGATGCGCTCGGCTGCAACCAGGCCGCGCTGGGTTGGGTCGGTAACGATTAGCAGATGGTCGACGTCACGGGTGGTGCGCCGGCTGAGGTGCTCCATGCCGGCTTCGTTGTCGATCACGACGTAGCGGTAATTTCCGCTGATCGAATCGACCACCTCGCGCAGGTTGTGGTTTACCGCGCAGTAGCATCCTGGTCCCTCGGGCTTGCCCATGGCGATCAGATCGTAACGGCTACCCTCGGAGACGGAAGAGCGGACCTGGTAATCCAGGTAATCACGCTTATTGACGCCTCCAGAGAGCGTGCCCATGGCTGCACCGCCTTGCACCAGCGAAGCCTGTACCTGTTCGAGCATATCTTCGCGAATGTCACCAATCGTCCAATCCATCTCCAGGCCGAGGACCATGTTCAGGTTCGTGCTTGGGTCGGCGTCGATCGCCAGGATGGCGCCGGTCTGGGTGGCGGACAGGTACTTAATAAGCATGGCGGCGACGGTCGTCTTACCCACCCCACCTTTACCTGCTAATGCAATCGTTGTAGTCATAAATTTTCAACCTCTACCAGTCGATATTGTATGTTAGATAGGAACGTTGATGACGCAGGAAATCATAGATTTTCGCGGATAAATCATAAAAACATCCGCGTTCCAATTCTTAATTGGTGTTGATTTGCTCTTCCCTCAAGGTCGTAATATTTTCTTCAATCGAGTTCGCCATACGTACCGCTTCTCGCTTCAACGCCGGTACGTGATCGTACACAGCGATCCCCAATCTGTCGGCCTCCTGCACCGCTAAATCCGCAGGCAGTGTTCCCAGGACGGGGATGCCGGGCGTCTCCGCCCGGAGAAAGGCGGCTTCTTCCTCGTTTCGCACTTTGTTGCCGACCAGCCAAAGGCGGTGCAGCCCGATATCGTTCGCCAGAGATTTAATCTGCGCAGCGGTACCTAGACTGCGCCGCGTCGGCTCCACTACCACCAGCATGGCATCCACGAAATCCACCGTGGCGCGGCCTAGGTGTTCCACCCCGGCGTACATATCCAGGATTAGCAAGTCGTCTTTGCGGAAGAGCAGGTGCGTGAACAGGGTTTTCAACATGGCGCTCTCAGGGCAGATACACCCAGAACCACCCAAATCGACCGAGCCCATTTCCAGCAGGCGTACGTCTCGGTGCGACACGCTGAATCGTTCGGGGATGTCGTCAACGCGGGGGTTCAAGGTGAAAAAGCCGCCGGTGGTCCCGGGTTTCGCGCCGGTGCGCTCGTATATCAGGTCGTCCATTTCGGCGATGGGATGTAGTTGTTGGCGCAGCTCACCTGGAAAGCCTAGAGCTCCAGCCAGGCAAGGCGAGGGATCAGCATCCACGGCGAGCACGGTGCGCCCGGCGTCTGCGTATGCTTGGGCCAGTAAAGCCGCCAGCGTGGTTTTGCCCACGCCCCCTTTACCACTGATCGCGATTTTCATCCCTTGCCTCCACAAAATGAGCAAATCTATAAAATTCAGACTAACATATTTAGGGAAGAGTTGGGGATAATTTGGCAGCTGCAGCCCGGCCAAAAGACCCTCAGTTCCCTCGTGATCTGCGTTACTTCTAAAAATATTAAGCGCTGCCGCCACTGATCAACCACCGAGTAAGCGTGCTACCCATGATTGCGCAGGCGTCCGTGGGTAGATGGCGGCCCACTGCGGCGTCGAACAAGATCTGGCAAGAAGAGGGAAAATCCTCGTCCCCCTGCCAGTAGACGACCAGGATCGGCACTTTGGGCAGTGCTTGAAACTCGTATGCCGCGCTGCCCAGCTCCACGGGCTGGCCTCCTAATCCTTCAGCTGCCCGGCGAAAGGCCTCCAGGTCTTCCTGGAATTTTCCCGCAATCTCCTGACCGGTGTAGCCCTGGAAAGCACGGGTATAAAAACGGCCCTCGGGCAGTTCGGTAAAGGAGACCCAATTCCCAGCAACCGGTGCGCCGTCGCAGGTCGAGAAATAGTATAGCACCAGTGCCTGCGAAAAAGTGGGCAGCTCGGTTGAGGAGCTGCCTTCTTGATCCTCGTTTCCCAGCAAGCGGAAATCGGGGTAAGTCAGCGATACCTGACGACCCCAAAGGGAGAATTGGAAGGCGCCGGAACCAGGGGCCTGGTTGTAGTATGGGCAGCCGGTGCGTCTGGCTAATTCAGCCGGTTCGGCGTCTTTTAATTCCGTCTTCAGAGCATCCACCCGGAGGGCTAACGGGTTGGTCTTCCCAATCTTTTTCATCGCACCGGAGGGGCTCATGAGCAAGACGCCACTCTTAGATCTCGAGCGCCAGGCAGGTCAGGGTCTCAATCACTCCGGGGATGGGTTGGATTTGATTGGCGAGGATTTTTCCAACCTCGTTGACGTCACCCGCTTGCACCACGGCAATAGCATCATAGGGTCCGAAGGTCATGTTGGCCTCGATGACAGAGTCGAGTCGGCGCAAGTTGCGAACCACTTCGTGAATGCCCCCGGCGCGGATATCGATCATGATATATGCTTTCATCTGAACGCACTCCTATTCGAATTGTCAGAAATATTTACAAGCCATAACTCAGTCATTCCTGCGTCGCAAGAAAACTGACCAGTAGATGATGGCGACCAATAGAGAGCCACCAATAATGTTGCCGATGGTGACCGGCAGCAAGTTGTTGAAGAAGAAACTTCCCCATGTAAGTCCAGACACATCCAGCGAGGTTGTCCCGGTGAATACCGGGTCGAAATCCTTGATCAACAAGGCAACCGGGATGAAGTACATGTTAGCTATGCTGTGCTCAAATCCTGCAGCTACAAACGCAGTGATCGGGAAAATGATCGCCGCGATTTTATCTACCGTGCTCCGGGCGCTGAAGGTTAACCAGACCGCCAGGCAAACCAGGGCGTTGCATAATACGCCTAGGGCGATAGCCTGCACGAAACCGAGATGCACTTTCCCGTTGGCGATGCTCAATGCGGTGGCCCCGATAGCTCCGCCGCCGAACAGGTATTGCTTGCTGGCGAAGACCATTACGGCTGTGAACACGGAGCCGACGAAGTTGCCCAGGTAGACGATCACCCAGTTGCGCAACAGGGCGGTGGTGGTCACTTTACCGCTGGCCCATGCCATGACGATCAGGTTGTTGCCGGTGAACAGTTCGGCTCCGCCCACGATCACCAGGATCAGGCCCAGGCAAAAAACCAGGCCGATCAACAGCTTGGCGACCCCGAAAGGCCACTCGGCAGAAGTTCCAGCGGCTGTCGTGGTGGCGAAAACTGCCCCCAGAGCGATGAATGCGCCCGCCAGCACCGCCAGAGAAAACATAGTCAGCGTCGAGGCTTCAGCTTTGCGCATACCGACGTATTCAGCGCGAGCAGCCATTTCCGCGGGTAGCAAGGCGTCGATTCTCAATTCAGTGGACATAATGCTTTCTTCCTAACTCCTGAAGTTTAGTTTGAAGCGGATATATTTCCGCTGGTTGTTGCTGTCGATCAGCGCTGTTTCAGATTGGTACTGAGTCGATTAACGGTAACGCGAATTCGACTTTCTCACAATGGACGAAGCTCTTAAAAAGAGGTGATACATATCGCTTTTATTGTTTCGGGAGCTGTGTGCCCAGGTAAGGAGTATCGAGATATACATTGGCCTTGCTTGTATGCGTGTTAAATAGAAATGGGTGATCGCAAGCTGCAAATCAGGCGCTTGGGATCACCCAAAAGTGAAGAAAATGCTACTTAAGCTGTCACCGCGGCGCCTTCGCTAACCGGCTGGAAGTCAGGCGGCAGCAGTCCGGCTTCGGTGACCAATCGGGGGACGATGTCTTCCCAGCCGACGGCCATAATGTGCAGTCCATTGACGCCTTCTTTCTCACGGATGGCTTCGATCAGCTCCAGGGCAATGGTGAAACCCTCTTCTGCTGCGCCGTCTCCGGCGTCTTCCATGCGCTTCATCAGCGCATCGGGGATGAACACGCCGGGCACTTCGTTGTTCATGTATTGGGCCATGCGCAGGCTCTTCAGCGGTGTGATGCCGATCAGGATGTAAACTTTATCCATGATGTTCCGCTTGGCCAGCTGGTCGAGCCATACTTCTAACCCGTCCGCGTCGTAGACCAGGTTGGTTTGGAAGAACTGCGCGCCGGCGTTGATTTTCTTGTGTTCGCGTAGGGCCTGGAATTTCGGTTCAGAAGCAAACGGGGATGCGGCCGCGCCCAGGAAGTATTTCGGGGGGTATTTGAGCTTGCGCCCGTCGAGGTATTGGCCTTCGTCGCGCATGCGGCGTAAAATCCACAGCATCTGGATCGAGTCGATGTCGATGATGTCCATCCGGCCGCGGGGGGCAGGCGCCATTTTCATGCTGTCGCCGGATAGGCATAGAATATTCCGGATGCCCAGGGCGCTGGCGCCGATCACCTCGGCCTGGAGGCCGGTGCGGGTGCGGTCACGGGCTGCAATTTGCAAGACCGGCTCAGCGCCGTTTTGGACGGCCATGGTGCTGCAGGCGATGCTGGACATGCGCGGGGTCGCTGAAGGGCAGTCAGTGAAGTTGACCGCAGCCACATAGGGATTGATCATGTCGATGTTCGATAGCAGTTTTCCTGTCGCCATCGTCATTGGCGGCGCGACCTCGGATGTCACAACGAATTCCCCGGCTTTCAAGCGGCGCTCAAGCTCGGACATCGGCTCTTCATACGCCGGGGCGTGGTACTCTGCATCCCCTTGCCACCAGTCCGGCTGGCGGACCGGGCGAAAAACGGATTCCCAGGCTTCGGCGCGTTTGGCAGGTTCGTTGGAGAGCATATCGGTCAGGAAGTTGGATGTCCCGACCTTACGGACCTGGCGGACCACATCCCCCCAGGTCTCCGTGCCGACTTTTTCCCAGTCCAGGGGAGGCAGCACCTCGAGGAGCTTCTCCTCCCTGCCCATGGCAAAAGCGCGGTCGTAGATGCGGTACCAGATACAAGGGCGGCTCTCATCAACGTAGCAGCCTGCTTCGGTGGAGCCGCCGCACGGGCCGTTGCGCGCGCCCTTCGGGCACTCCATCGGGCAGATGAAGGCAGTTTCCTGCAGCAAACAGTTACCGCACATCCGGCAGCCGAACATGGGGCCTTTTACCATTCGCTCTATGGTGGCTAATAACCGTGGACCTGGGGATTCTTTTTTGAAGGGCAGGTATGGGGGTTGCCAACGACGTCCGGGGGTAAATACTGGCATGACTGGCTCCGTTTATGGGATAAAGGGATGATTGAAGGTCTCTGCGGGGAATTTCATAGAAATCCTATATCTTTACTCCTGAATAAATTATAGGTTTAATCGCCGAGAATACGTTGTGACAGAGGTCACTAATTTCGGTAGAGCAATGTCACAAAGCCTCTGACCTGAATCTGTCAGGACAATAGAGTGTCGGGCTTTCCAACAAACTGGTTGGAAATCCCGGCCAGTACTAAACAACCGCGGGACAGCAGTGGGGGGAGGTCTGC
>CAYNWK010000198.1:0-2522 GCA_964400875.1 uncultured Anaerolineaceae bacterium
ATCCACCCTGCACCACTATTCGAAGGGATACAGGATCGCCGGGTGAGTGTGGTTACCTCTCCTATGTCTCGCCTAGCAGCTGTACCACAGCCGGCTGGGCCAGGAACGCCTCCCGCATTTCACCGGCATGGGCGGCGATATCGTCCACCACCGCCCGGGCCTGGTCGCGGATCCCGTCAGCAGCGGCCTCGTTGCCACACGCTCGTTCCAGCTCGCTCTGGGTGGCCAGGATCTTCCAAAGTACCGCCCGCTCCTCCTGAGCTTCGGCCGCTTCTTTGGCTTTCAAAAGTGACTCGCGCGCCGCGTCAACCTGTCCCAGCGCCAGGGCAGCCCGCCCACGCAGCCAGTGTTCATCTGCCAGCAGATACTCGAAGCCGGCCTCTCGAAACGGCCGTATCCGCTCTTCCAATCCGGCGAAGAGCGCTTCCGGATTTCCCTGGGCCAGATGCAGATGCGCGTAAGCTATGGCAATGGCAACTATGGCAAATGACGGGACAGCATCCGCCGGCAGACTGGAGAGCAGCTCGTCTAACATGGCGCGGCCTTCGTCCAACTTTCCACTACTTTGCGAGCCTGTCGCTGCCCAAAGGCGTAAAAGTGGAAGGCTACACGCTGTTCAATCCGGGTACGGGTACGGTCGATCCGCACAAAGACCAGGGTGCGATTCCCCTGCGGTTCAGCACCGATCCGGCAAGCGTATTCCTGCCGTCGGTGCAGAAAGCCCCGTAAATACTAGAATATAGTTTTGATTGATAAATCGAAGATTCCCAAGCAAGAGATGCCATATATAGGATAATAAAAAATAACTAACCCCCAGATCTGGGGGTTAGTGAGCGCAGCGAGGGACTCGGGGGGCACTTGTGGTGGTGCGCCTTTGCGCATGCAATTGGCGGTTTAACCTTCCAGTACAAAAATCAGGCCTCAACCGCTAATAGCCAATGGCTTAAAAGGGCAAAATCCGAGTTTACGCTTTCTACGACCAAGAGCCTGCCAATTTCCGCCAATCCATTTGTGGATCTTGTCCTACTATGCCATCGTTTCGTGGTAAGCGTCTTCCGGTTTGAACCAACAATCGCGCCACCGCCGGTTGGGCCAGAAATGTACCTCGCAGCTTCCTCGCCATGCGTTAAGAATCTGGGTTTGAATATTGCCCCCGAACCACCAGTGCAACCACGCGGCAGTTGTTAGGATTGTTGATCACTCTTTCTACCATTCCCAAGAGCCCATCGCGAAAATAAATCTGCTCTCTGATAACTGGTTGTAAAAAGCGCTGGTCTTCCGGATTCAAATTTTCCTGTGATGGATTGGTCTGCATGATCTACTTTGTAATCGGCGTTCTGCTTGTGTGTCAACAAGCGAAATCTGTGTTCGCAACTGGAATATTCTATGGGAATTGACCGGGTTGTCTGTATCGCAACCCGCAACCTTAATTCATTCTCCTCGCCTTGATCTTGAATTTCGCCTGTTTATAGCTCTATCCATCAGCCCAATATTCATGAGCCTCTTTTTCCATGGCTGCCAGGCGGGTATAGTAATCTGGAAATTCCTTGAGGTGCGCCAGAGCGATTTTCCCGGTAATCAAAGCATCATCATTGGTGACATTGGTTTGCTTATCGCTGACGCCATGCTCAAGCTCAACGTTAAGCCCTATCTGGAAATCTTCGACGTCAAAAGTTTGCCAATCGATGCCTAGAGACTTACCAATTTGTTTTGCCTCATCGAGGCTAAATTCTTTCTTTGCACTCATTGCACATTTTCCTTTATTGATCTGAACGGTTAATCATTGGAAGGGTTGCCCCGACCTTTTTAGAATAGGAGTAACGCAGTTCGCCAGTGGTGGCAGGGTGTTTGGTCGTGTTGTTCTCCGACAGTTGGGGGAGATCAATAGAGGCCAAGCTCCTAGATCTTATCCGAAAAAAATGGTGGTTGATGCATGGTGAGCTTGCATCAACCGCCATCTCAGGATGATTTACGAAAGGGGAATTAGCGTAAAATGCTCCGTCTTCCACCACCTAACATGCGCACAAGGACGAGCAGTACCACTGCACCGACGAACGCCACCAGGATCGACTGCAGGTTAATACCATTCACCCCAGCGCCAAGGTGGAATACTGACGAAGCAATCCAGCCTCCCAACAATCCACCGATCACACCGACAACGATATCCCCAATAACTCCGTAGCCGCCCCCTTTCAAAACCTGTCCAGCTAACCAGCCGGCGATCAAACCAACTACAATCCATGAAAGTATTCCCATCATAATCCTCCAACTGTTGTGTCCGTTACATCAGGTTTATTAAGTCATGCGCAGACATTGCGCCTTATTCATTCTATAACCAAAGGCTCCAAGACACATCCACTGCTCGGGTGATCTTTGACTACGCTAGTTGGGGGAGATTAAAATAGATAGAAGTTACGCAGTTCACGAGTGAATCGGAGGTGTCTTGGCGGGCCGGGCCCGCCAAGACACCACCAACACAACCCCCACGGCGTTAGTCCGAAAAGATTTTTCGCAGGTGGCCC
>CAYNWK010000198.1:2532-7684 GCA_964400875.1 uncultured Anaerolineaceae bacterium
TTTTTTATGTTACTATTTCCACTTGTTATTCGGTGTTGTTTGGGCTGCCCTTCCCCGCCAAAACACCCCCAACTCTCCCCCAAGTGCGTAAGTCCTAATAGATTTAGCTCAGGTGGCCCAAAGTTCTTCGGCCTCTTTTCCCATTTGCTGCTGCTTGAACTGGTAAAAAGAGACACTCACGTAAGCGCCAAAGAGAAAGATGAGACCGCTCAAATATGCCCAGGCCATGAAAGCGATAATGGCTGCCACTGAACCATAAACCAGATTCGATACGGAGATGTAGGTGGAAACAAACAACAAAAAAGCCTTCTTGGCAAGCTCCCAGAGCAGGCCAGCTCCAATCGCACCGGGTAAAATCTCGCGCCACTTAGAACCGCCATGTGGGAGCAGGATGTAGAGCACCATGAATAAAGCAATATCGAGCAAGATAGCCGTTAAAAAACTGATACCAACCCCCACCGGGAAGATTTGTGCGGGCAACCAGGTGCGGAGGTTGGCGACCATACTGCTGGCAAACGAAGCCAGGATAAGAGCCGGGCCAACGAAAGTCAAGACAAACAGGATCGCCAAGCCACGCCGTTTCCAAACAGGGCGACTGCGTTGATTGCCCCAAATTTCATTCAGCGTTTGGGTAAGTGTATAAAAAATTGTCGAGGCGGACCAGATCAAACTAACAAAAGCGACACTGGTAACTGGCCCGCGCGCCCGGATGATTTCGCCAATATTTTGGCCCAACAACTGGCCCAAGGCTGGTGCAATAAACTCTAGTTTTTGAACGATGAGTTGCTGGTCCATCAAGGGACCAAGGCTGAAGCTGGCAATGGAAATACTCAAGAGGGTGAGGGGAAATAGCGAGAAGAGGGCAAAATAAGCAATCGCCGCAGCCGTAATCGCCGAATCAGGCTGTAAGGTTTGCCTGGCTGCGCCCACCAACATCCCTAACCAACCGTGCGTCTGCTCGTCAAACTGGTGCGCGCTGCGGACACCTTGCAGCCAAATCTGTGCCAATGCCCTAACCATTTTAGCGGCTGCCTTTGTGTTCTTCCTGCTTGGGCAGAATCGTCATAGGTAATAATAGCTCAGAAGGTTCAGCTGACAGACCGGCAGCCGGCAGATCGGCTTGCAAAATAGGTTCGGCTTTCTCAATCAGATGGGTGAGCCGCTCCATGCTGCTGGTCACCAATGGCGGGGGCGGTTCGCCCATTGCCCCGATGGTGTCCCACACACTTGCCAGCCGCTCTTTGAGGTCTGAAACCTGGGCTGCAGCACCTGAAACAGCGCGGCGGCTGACCAGGTAGCTCCACAGGATCTGGCACACAACCGACAACGGTGGCGCTATGATGATACCCACCAGGCCGAAAGCATCTGCCATGGCAATCAGCAGGACCACGGTCAGAATAGGATTCTCCCATCTGCTATTGATTAGCCGTGGTTTAACCCAAGTTCCTAAGGCAATCAGGACAACCAGCGCATAGATAGCCGTAAATAGGCTGAGCTGCACACTGGTAAATAACCCCAATAAAACCACCGGGATGACCGCCACGGCGATCCCAACCACGGGTATCAGGCACGCCAGCGCGCCAGCCAACGCCAGCAGCGCCGGGTATGGGGATCCTAGCAGAAAGCAACCTGCGCCTAATAGAAGCCCGGCCAGGAGGCTTTGAATCACCTCACCGCGCATGTAGGCGCCGATCTCGGGTTCGATCGTCTGCCAAATATCTCGCGCCTGTTTGCGCTGGCTGGATGGTAGCAGCGAGAGCCAGAGACGTTCAAAATGAATTTGATTAATACTCCAATAGACGCTCAAGACCAGTATGATGACGACGCCGCTCACGACGACGCCAAAGCCCTGCGTAAAACCGAGGATGGCCGGCAGCACGAGCTGCCCTTGGTCGCCGGTAAGTGCTTCGAAGAGCATACTCGGCGGCGGCAGACGCGTAACCAGCGCTTGTTGGAACGAGCTGCCCTCCAACCACAGCGGAAGCTTCCACACATCCCGCACCGAAACAGTCCGGGCTAATTGTTGAATATCATTGATTGCCGCCTCGCCGGTCATGAAGATTAAGAATCCGAAACTGCCCAAGGTCACCAGGTAAAATAGAATCCAGGCCACTCGCACTGCGATGTGTTTCCCGGCCAGGCGGCTTACCAATGGGCGCAGCGCTGCCGCAAGGGTCAGCGAGATCAACACATAAGCGACGACTACCCGGAACTGCCACAGCACCACCAGCGCCAGCAATGTGGTCATAACCGCCGCACCGAACCCTAACAATTGCTTGGTCATGATGGCGCACCTGAAGAATTGGCCTGGGCCAGCAATGAATCAAGGTCGGTGGTAATCACCTCAATCTCATCCATCAGCTGATCGGTTTGTATCATGACGCTTCGATTTGGGCCTCCTTGATTGAGCCGCGCCTGCTTGCGCAGATCTTGCGCCAGACCCTGCGCTTCATACCGCAGCCGGCTGGCATAATCACGGCCGGCCGAAACTTCCGCTTCCATCGTTCCAGGATGAAAAACGAATTGATCGAGCAAGAGTTGAATAATGGCTGCGAGGGGTATGGCCATCAGTGCGCCGGCAATGCCGAATAAAGAATTAAAGGCAAAAATTGCCAGCAGTGAGACGAATGGATTGACCCCCACTGCCTTACGCATAATGCGCGGCACCAACAGGCTGTTTTCTACCTGCTGAATCACGATCGTAGCGACGAGCACCCACACCAGCTTGGACGGCGCGATGGACAAAGCAATGACCGCCGCCGGGATAGCGCCAAGCAGCGGCCCAATTATCGGCACAGCCTCCAGCAAGCCGGCCACTAGTGCAAGCACCAGGGCATTGGGCAAGCCGATCAGCAGATAGGCCACCAGTGCCATGCAGCCAATGATCAGGCAAAGTAGACCTTGTCCGGCTATGTAGAAACCAAGCTTGGTTTCCATGGCCGAAATCAATTCGCTTATGCTCTCGCGCTGGCCCATTGGAACCAGAAGTAACAACGACTGTATGGTTCGCGGCCCATCGAGCGTCCAGTGAGAGGCTAGTACCAAAACAGCCATCACCAAAAAAATAGCGTTTGCTGCCGAGGCGATGTATCCCATGGCTTGCCCTGCAGAAGCCAGCATTTGTTGTCCTGTTTGCTGTCCCGTCCCCAGACCTGCCAGCGTCACCGGGAGGAACTCACTTAAGCGCACAACCCATTGATTGGGATAATTAACCATCCACTCACGCAGACTTTGGTAGTAGCCCGGGACCGCAGACAGAATGGTTGTACTTTGCTCGACAATCAACGGAAACAGCAATACACCGAAGCCGATGATGAGGGTTAGCAGCAGAAAATAGACGGTAATGAGCCCTGCAATCCGGGGTAGTCCTCGCCGGTGCAACCAGGTAATTACTGGCCTGATCACCGTGCCCAACACAATGGCGATGAACAAGATGAAAACGACCTGGCTGAAGCGATAGAGCAGCCAGAAGCTGAGGGCGACAAAAACGAGGACAAGGGTTGCCCATACAACCCGCCGAAATGTCCATCGATACAGTTGTGAAGGTGGTTGGAGTTCCATAATTACCTACAACGGCAGTTGAGTGGGCGCTCAGCTGCTCCAGATGTTAATAGCCCAAGCAAGTTCAACAGGAGATTTCTCCTTTTGAGTGAGCGAATAGAAGGGTCCTTGGGAATCCCCGTGATGGATAATCCAGGTTTGGGGGGTGAGCGGAAGGGAAACCACACGGTTGTTTGAACCAGCGGCAGAGTTGACCTACCGGTTAAATAGAATAAAGCACTGCCCGATGAGGCAAGGATTGGCAAGACCTAACTCAAACCTTGGGCCGGATGGCGTCCAGATTCATCTTAAAGCAACACCAGCTACCACTTCTCGCAGGCGTTCAGCAACCCGTTCGGAGGTTTCGCCTTTGCTGATAAATGTATCCGCCCCAGCTGAGAGGGCTGCCTGGTGGCGTGGTTCCAGATGGCTGATGAGGATAATAACCATTGCAGCGGGGCAGGCCGCGCGCAGTTTGGGCAGAGCTGCCCCAGACTCATCGGCGACCAGATCCCAGTCTACCACCACCAGATCTGGGCGGGTGGCAGGAGCCTGGGCTAACACGGTCGGCCAGTCGGCAGCCTCACCGACCACCTGCATGTTGAGATCCTGCAACATAAGACGCAAGGCTGAGCGTTCATCGAAATGTGCATCGGCTAAATAGGCGCGTTTCATATCTTCATTCTATAGCAAACATCCCCCGGCCGCATCCACTGGCCAGGGGGTGTTTGTTTCCCCCAACTGGGGGAAATGTGAACTGGTATCGGACGAGATCCCACTGCAGAAATCATACCGCCCCGGGGTTTGTCACGTTGAAGATGAGATCGACATGCTTGGTGGTATACAAAGCCTCATCCGCCGCCCGAAGGATTTCGCTACCGATAAAGTTGTGGTCGCTCGCCACTGCAATGCCGGCCGACACGGTCAGCGAATCGAGCAATTGATCGCTATACCAGATGCGCAGTTCTTTGGCTCGTTCCATGACCTGCTGCACGCGATTCCGGGTATCGTCCTGCGACGAGTCGGGTAGAATCAGCACAAACTCATCCCCGCCATAACGGCAGACGATATCACTCATCCGCAGGTTCTCGCGCAGGATGCGACCCAATTCGCGCAACAGCAGGTCACCAGCAGCATGACCAAAAGCATCATTGATCTGCTTGAAATGGTCGATGTCGAGCAACGCGACGCATAATGGGGTATTCCGGCGCTGGGCGATATATAACTCCCTTGCCAAGCTATCTTCCAGGTAGCGCCGGTTGTATAACCCGGTCAACGGGTCATGCATGGCCTGCTCACGCAGCTCCTCCCGCAGTTCTATATTAGATAAAGCCAGCTTGATGCCTTCCCCCATTGCCACAACCAGCTGCGAGTCGACGAAATGGCCACCTTTCAATTCTCCGCCCAGAAGACACAGGCTCCCCAATGTTTCGCCTTGAACCATCAGAGGTACACACATATAGCCGGTTTCTGGTGGGTGGACAAAATGACGACACAACAAACCA
Organism: uncultured Anaerolineaceae bacterium; assembly: GCA_964400875.1. Lineage (GTDB taxonomy): Bacteria > Chloroflexota > Anaerolineae > Anaerolineales > UBA4823 > CAYNWK01. The sequence continues at coordinate 7,578 of CAYNWK010000198.1, forward strand.
GCCTGAGGATTCACGACTTCGTGAAGTTGGCCGCGCCGCATTGCCCAACAGTCCTCCCAAGAAAAATTGGCCTCCATTGTCCCTGCACTCCCCCAGCGGGCCATCAT
>CAYNWK010000199.1:0-1091 GCA_964400875.1 uncultured Anaerolineaceae bacterium
CGAAGGTTTGAAGGCGGACAGATCGACCCCGTTCAGGATCACGGTGGAAGGCCCTGAACGTTGGTGGAGGTAGGTCTCCAATTGCGACCGGGCCCATTCCGACTGGTAAAATACGACGTTTGCGTTCTCAAGCGCGTAGGCGATGGCGGCGTTGGCGGCATGGTGTTTGGGCTGCATGGGTCGGTTCATTTTCTTGAACCACGGCGCAAGGTAACCGTTCGCAACCCGGTAACCGACCATCCGGCCTCGCTCCAAAGCCGGGTCCAACCCTTCCGAGCGGTTGACAAACAGGGCTGCGTCCCAATCTTGATTGATCCGGTGTGTAACCGAGAAGCCGCGCTGCTCCAGCTGGCGCCGGAAACGCCTGGCCCAGACGTGAGGCCCGCCGCGACCACTACCATCCAGGTTGAGGTACAGGCGGGTTACCATCGTTCCGACTCCGAGGTCTTCTTTTTGAAGATCAGCAGAACGGCATGAGCGCAGGCGATCGCCAGCGATTCGGAGAGCGCCCACCGCAGCGCACGAATGGGGAAAGAGCCGCCCCTGTAATCGTACAGCCTTTGCAGGGGGCCAGATAATGGATGAATCTCGCTCTTCGTCCCTTTCAGGCCATCGAAGGGCCGCACCTTGATCAGTTCGAAGCCCCACCTGGCGAAATCCCAGGTTACCTGGTGGCGGTCGAGGCAGAACTGGTAGAAATCGGGGGGTTGATGATCGTTCTCCCAAACGGGATAGAGGTTTAAACGGGCCTTCAACCGGCGAAGAGGTGAGAGATAAGGAAAGGTGATAAACAGGTAGCCGCCTGGACGCACTACGCGTGTGATCTCGACCCCTATATCTTGATAGCCGTCCCAAAAATGTTCGATCACACCCAATGACCAGTACCCGGCAAAGGAGTCAGCAGCGAAATCCAGGCGACGGACATCCTCCAGGCGGATATCCAGTTCCGGGACCTGGCCGCGCAGTAACGCGACCGTCTGGGGGGCGAAATCGACCCCAATGCAGTCGTAGCCGAGATGGGCTAAGGCTGCCACGTGTTTTCCCGAGCCGCAGCCTCCCTCAAGGATGGGACCGTCTTCGGGCTGCAGGTA
>CAYNWK010000199.1:1191-3958 GCA_964400875.1 uncultured Anaerolineaceae bacterium
AAGAGGGCCTGGATCTTCCCACAGGTGGCGCGCAGACTCCAATTGCCAGCGCCAACGCCGAAGAAGCCGCGGCGGTCCCAGAGCACTTCGAAATCTCCGATCCGGTCAAGCGCCTGGCTTGAAGTGGCAAAGAACGAGCCGCGCACGGTATCGTGGCAGAAATCCCGGGAGGGCGGCTTCCAATGTGAGTGCGCGTAGCAATGGGTGTGGGTGCGAGGGTAGTCGCGCTTGTCGCTGGCTCTACCGTTGCCCACGACGCAGCCGCCGTCCCGGCTGTTGATCAGCTCTTCGCAGGCCCGGAAGAGGCCCTGATCGAGCAAAACAATGTCGTCGTGGGAGAAGAAAACGAAGTCATATTGGTGATGTATTCCGGTGGTTATAAATTGCTGGTAGCCGCCCCAATCATAGCCCAGGTTGGGCGCCCACAACACTCGTTCCGAGGGGAGCAACTCGGACAACCACTGCCCCTTTGAAACTTTAGTGAAGTGGGAGAGCGCATATACATCCAGCCCAGGGATGGCTGCCAGAGTCTGATACAACTCTGGGCATTGGCGCCAGGCAACCACACAAAGGCAAGCACGATTGCTGCTCATGGCTTGACCTCGAGCACAAACCTCGGTGCGATCAGCGCCAGGCCATGCGTGGTGGCGAAGATCTTCAGGCGATGGGTTGGGGTTACGAGATCGTCTAGATTTGAATTGGAGACGTTAAAGATCTCAGCCAGGATGTGCCGTTCCCAATGCCCAGTGCGGCTGCTGACCGCATTTGGGTCATCCTTCGAAATGCGCATGCGCGGATTATACAGTCCCGGGCTGCAGTCGTGGATCGCCAGCACCGCCGGGTGAGACCCCGACCACTCCAAGAAGGAGCGGATCACGGTTTTCAAGAGGGCATAAGGATGCGCGTCCAGGTATATGAGACCAGGAGCGATGCCCTCCAGCAGGCGCTCCCGAAAATCGCCGGAAAGATCGTGGAGCACCAGTTCGACTTCATCTTTACTGACGTACTGCAGCTCATCGATGACGTCGAAACAAGTCAGGGTGGCGTTCAATTCAAAGAAGCGGAGGAGATCGACGATCCGGCGGGTTGACTTTCCGAACTGGGAACCGATCTCGACGACGTGGGCCGGCCGGAGCCTTAATGCGGCGAGATAAATAAGGAAAGCTTCTTCAAAGGAAAGCGTTTTGCGCTCACCAAATTTCTGCTCGTAGCCCTTCTCATCGTGAAACTGCCGGTAAGTGTGGTAGTGCTGCCAGACGGTATCCGTGGGAAGCCCCCAGAAATCTGCCGCTTGAGCGACGAGCAGGTCCCGGTCCACAGAAGCGGGCAAGGACGGATGAAATCCGTAAGTGCGTTTCAGGCTGTTGAAGAATTTTTGTAGAGCCATCGCCATAGCAAGAGGTTCATCAGCCCGATTTGTGGCCGGATTGAGCACGAATAAACAAGGCGACGCCCACGGCGGAGAGCACCAGGTTTGCCAGCATCCTCCCGGCGGCTGCCCCATACGCTCCCCAGCGAAAGATCAACAACGCCGGCGCGGTCACACCGACCAAAGCGGCTACCAGGCGCATCCGGTACTGCTGGCGCTCGTCCTGCTCCGTGCGGAAGTACGTTTCGGCAAGCCCTCCCGGTACGCCAACCAGCACGGTCACGATCAACAGGTCCATGTACCCAAGGCTGCTGGCGTAGTTAGGAGGCAGCACGATCGGGATGAGCCAGTGGGCTAACAAGGCGATGGCGAAACCGGCCCCGATCAAGCCGACCCAAACCAGACCCCCTTCGATTACGAACCGCCTGCGCCGAAGTTCTATCGGCAGCCGCACCAACGGAGGATATCGTACTGCCAGGTAGATGCCCCACAAGCGGCGGATCTGCTCGTAGACCAGCAGCGCAATGGAGTAGTCGGCCATGGTCTCCAAGGGGAGCAGAGCGCCGACTAACAAGGCGTCCGTGCGCGCCTGGAGGACGCTAATCCCTGTGATGGCCGTCAGGTGTTTGCCGTAGCGCACCATCTCTCGTTCGTCTTCGTGCGTCCAGTGGTGATTGCCCAGGCGGCGAAGCTGCCAGGCGAGGCCAAAACTCACCCCTACCTGCATCAGCGCGGTGGCGATTTGATTGGCGGTGTAAAACGTTGCCACTTTGCTCAACCACCAGGCGCCAAACGCCAGCGGGATGAAGCCCACAAAATCCGTCAGGCTTTCAAAGATGCGGTACCAAAACAAACCTTTGAATTTTTCCTGGGCGCCCAGCATGCCTGCAGAAGCGGTCATCCCAATCGTAACCGGGTAGCTCAAAGCGGTTATGACGAACATCCAGGACAAAATGGTCTCGCCCCGCCAGGCCCAGAAGGCGGCCCCGAGTAAGAAACCAGCTGCACTGAGCAGAGACCAACGCAGCCGGTAACCCAGGTTCACCACGAATGCCCAAGGCTTTCCCTTGGCAGTATAGTGGTAAGCGGCGCTGTCCAGCCCGGATAACGAAACGAGCTGGAGGAAAGGCACCCACGAAGCGACCACGCCCAGCATGCCCACCTCGTCCTTAGGCAGCAGCCAGGTGACGGCGGGCGTACGGATCAGGCCTAAAGCGGTGACCAGCAGATTGGCAAGCATCAATAAGCCGCTTGCCTGCCAGAATCGACGGTTTTTCAGCCTGCGCAGAATTTTGGCGCTTAATTGATAACGCTGATCCAGGGCGCTGATCCGTTCGCGTAGCATCCTTCGAATAATACCCCAAAAGAGGCGCGCCTGTCTAACCGGTTAGAAGTCAC
>CAYNWK010000199.1:4058-7480 GCA_964400875.1 uncultured Anaerolineaceae bacterium
CATCGTAGTTCCTTTGTTCTTCGACATTTACTCCAGCCGCATCTTCGAACCGGATAAGATCGCGCTGCTGCGCACGCTGGCTCTCGCCATCCTGGGCGCCTGGCTGGTCAAACTGGTCGCCGAAGAAAACTGGCGTCAAACCGGTCTTTCTTGGGGGCAGACCCTTTTGAAAACACCGCTGCTGATACCGGTGGCTGCTCTGGCGCTGGTCTACCTGATCTCGACAGCCTTTTCGGTCGCCCCTCGGATCAGCTTCTGGGGGTCTTATCAGCGCCTGCAGGGCGCCTATACTACCTTATCTTATATCGTCATCTTCGGGGCGATCGCAGCCAATATGCGCCGGCGCACCCAGGTCGAACGATTGATCACAACCGTGATCGTCGTCAGCCTGCCGGTCAGCTTATACGGCGTCTTGCAGCGATACTCGATCGATCCAGTCGCGTGGAGCGGCGATGTCGCCGCACGTATCACGGCTAATCTGGGCAACTCGATCTTCCTGGCTGCCTATCTCATCATGGCCTTTCCGCTTACCCTGCTGCGGATCCTCGACTCCTTCGGCGCCCTTTTGCGCGAGGAAGGTGAACTCCTGCCGGATTTCGCCCGCTCCACCGTTTACATTTTCATCGCCGTTCTGCAGCTCATCGCCATCTATTTCACGGGCAGCAGGGGACCCTGGCTGGGTTTACTGGCCAGCGCTTTTTTCACCCTGGTGGTGCTCTCGTTGTTATGGGGCAAGCGCTGGTTGACGCTCGGTGTTATTGGGGCTGCGGCGGTCGCCTCGGTCTTGCTGGTGTTGCTCAACATCCCCGGCGGCCCGCTGGAAAATTTGCGTCAGCGCCCCGAGCTGCAGCGGTTGGGCCAGCTGCTCGATGCCGAGAGCCGGACCGGCCGGGTGCGCTCTCTGATCTGGCAGGGCGCCGCGGACCTGGTCGCACCGGGCGAGGCGATCACGTATCCAGACGGCGAACCAGATGCCTTTAACTTCCTGCGCCCGATCACCGGGTATGGGCCGGAGACCATGTTCGAGGTGTTCAGCTTTGTATACCCGCCAGAACTGGCCGAGGTAGAGAAACGGAATGCTTCCGCCGATCGCTCGCACAACGAGACCTGGGACGCCCTGGTGAATACCGGCGTGCTCGGTCTGATCGCGGAGCTAGCTGTTTTTGGCGCAGTCTTCTATTACGGTTTGAAGTGGTTGGGGTTTATAACTCAGGATCGCCAGCGCAGACTCTTCCTGAGCTTTTACGTTGGCGGGGGAGTGGTCAGCGCCTCCGTATTTGTCCTTTGGCAGGGGCTGGAGTTCCTGGGGGTTGGACTGCCCTTCGGGATGATGATTGGCGTGATCGTCTATCTAGTCCTTGCCGCGCTATCGGGCAGCTATCGTCCGCCGGAAAACGAGGGGGAACGCCGGCGCGATCTGATTCTCCTGGGCCTGCTTGCAGCCATCGTCGCTCATTTCGTGGAGATCAACTTCGGGATCGCCATCGCTGCTTCCCGTACGTATTTTTGGGTTTACACTGGTTTGCTCCTGGTAGTTGGGTTTGTACTGCCAAAGCTCGGGGAGCGTCAGGCGGATTATTCTGCAAGTCCCACGCAAGATTTCGATGCAGCGCCGAGCGCTAAGCGGAGGCGAAGCGGGTCTAAACAGGACGGCGTAAAAGAGGGCGCCTGGCCAGACTGGGTTCAAACCGCGCTTGCCAGCAGCGGCTTAATGTCCGTCCTCCTGGTGACCCTGGGATACGATTTCATCACCAGCCGGATGAGCCCTGATTCGGCCGTGGGCGCGGTATGGAATTCGCTGGTTAACCTGCCCACTCAAAACAACGCGGTTTCGTACGGCGTGTTGGCCATGATCCTGACAGCCTGGTTGATGGGCTCAATCCTGTATGCTGCGGAGAGCGCCAAGCACGAGGCCGTCTCGAGTTGGGGGAAAGCGCTTTTAACGATCCTGGGCGTTTCGCTCGCCGTTGGAGTCCTGTACTGGCTCTGGCAGGCGGCGCAACTGGTGGCGCTGGCCGGGGGGACGGTCAATACCGTGGAGGAATTAATCCAGGTGGTCAGCCGCTTTGAAGGGCTGCTGACCAATTACTACCTTTATCTCTTTGCCGTTATCATTGGGCTGGCTGCTTTTCTATCCGTGGATCTTGCACAGGCCGGCCAGGCGCTCTCCTGGCAGGGCGGGGCGGCTGCTGTGGTCGCCTTACTGTTAGTTGCCTATCTGGGAACCACGACTAACTTACGGGCGATCCAGGCGGATGTGGCCCTCAAACAGGCCGATCCGTATGCCCGGGAAGGATCCTGGCCGGTGGCGCTGGCGCTGTATAACCGCGCCATCGAGATCGGGCCGCCGGAAGGGTTTTATTATCTAGTCCTGGGCCAAAATTATCTCGATTATGGCCGGACCATCCAGGACCCCTCCAAACGGGAGGAGCTATTCAAGGAGGCTGAAAGCGATCTGCTTGAAGCGCAAAAGCTCGACCCGCTTAACACCGATCACACTGCCAACCTGGCCCGACTCTATACTCTGTGGGCGACCGCGGCGGATGATGCGGAAACCCGCCTCGCCCGCGCCGCGATCGCCGATGATTACTATTCCGCTGCGGTTACGCTCAGCCCTAATGACGCGCGGCTGTGGAATGAATGGGCGATCTTGTCTCTGAACCTGCAGCAGGATGCGGAAGCGTTCTTCAACAAGGTATCCCATGCTTTGGAAATCGACCCGACCTATGATTACACCCACGCGCTGCTGGGAGATTTCTATACCAGTCAAGCCCAGGAAGCGAGCGATTCTCAAGCCCAGCAAGACGCGCTGGCGCAGGCAGCCGAACAGTACTCCGAGGCGCTGAAGCTCGCCCCGCCAAACGACGTCAGTCTGCGCTACAACTATGCCCTCGCCCTGGCAGGCGCATACTACCAATTAGAAAACCTGCCTGCGGCTGCAGAAGGGTACCAGCGGGCGATTGAACTGGCGCCGGACCTCAGCGATCGCTGGCAGCTTGAAGAGGTGCTCGGGCGCATTTATTTGCGAATGGGACAGCCTGAGGAGGCGATTAAGCATTACGCCAGCGCGCTCGTGTCTGCGCCTGACGGAGAAAAAGAACGGCTGCAGAACGAGCTCGATCAGCTGCAAGCTCAACCCTGAACTGGCTGCGCAAAACGGGTCAACCCCAAGCACAACACCTTTGCTCCATGGCAATACTGACCTTTGGGATCTCTTTAGTTATTAGCCTGGCAACCGTCCCCCTATTAAGACGGATAGGGCACCGGTCCGGGCGGCTGGTTAAACCCCAGGAAGATCGCTGGCACCGCCAGCCTACCCCAAGTTTGGGCGGCGTTGGCATTTTTTTCGCTTTTCTTGGGGGCATTTTGGTGAGCGAATTCGTCAGCGGAGGTTGGCAAACGGTGCGTTGGGGTTTGCTGGC
>CAYNWK010000200.1:0-7474 GCA_964400875.1 uncultured Anaerolineaceae bacterium
CGCACCAACATCGAAGAAGATTTCCCCGACGTGATGGACAAGATCAAGGTTATCGCCGAATCGCCCCCCATCCCCAACGACACGATCAGCTTCAACCCGGATGTACCCGCAGACGTGCGTGACGCGATCGTGGGCGTCTTCCTGAACCTGACCACCACCGATCAGGGCCTGGAAGTATTGAACACCGTATACTCGTGGAGCGGTGTTGAACCGGTTGAGGACAGCTTCTACGATGGCTTCCGCCAGCAGCTTGAAGCTGCCGGCGTGAGCATCGAAGACGTCGCCCCGTAAAACCCCACTCAACACTAGTCAAGGGAAGAGGTCAACCTCTTCCCTTGACCCTTATGGGGTGTTTTTCGGCGGACTACGCCCGCTGAAAAACACCCATCCACCTACTAACTGAGTAAATCCTGCCCTTAAGAACCTATGCTACAAGTAGAAAACCTGACCAAAATCTATCCCGACGGCACCGTTGGGATTCGCGAGCTGAACTTTACGGTCGAAGACGGTGAATTCCTCGTTGTAATCGGGTTGAGCGGTTCTGGCAAATCCACCCTGCTGCGCTGCATCAACCGCCTGATCGAACCCACTGAAGGGCGCATAACCTGGAACGGTGTCGATGTCACCGCCGCCAACCAGGCCGAAATGCGTAGGATCCGACGGGAGATCGGTATGATCTTCCAGCATTTCAACCTGGTAAAGCGTTCCAACGTGATGACGAACGTGCTATCCGGACGTCTGGGTTACACTCCGCCATCCTGGAGCCTGATCAACCGCTTCCGCCGGGATGACCGGCAGCGCGCCTTACAGGCTCTCGAGCGAGTCGGCATCCCCGGCAAAGCGCAAAACCGCGCCGATGAACTGAGCGGTGGTCAGCAACAGCGGGTCGGCATCGCACGGGCGTTGATGCAGGAACCGAAAATGATCCTGGCGGACGAACCGGTCGCCAGTTTGGATCCAGTCCTGGCGAACTCTATCCTTGGATATCTGGAAAAAATAAACCAGGAAGATGGGGTCACGGTTATCTGTAGCCTGCACTTCCTCGACCTGGTCCAGCGCTATGCCACCAAAGTGATCGGGCTGCGCGCCGGGCAACTGGTATTCGAAGGCAACAATCAGGACATCCGCGAGCTGAGCGATGAACGCTTCAAAGAGATCTACGGCGAAGAAGCTGAACGTCTCGGCGCGTAAATACTAAACCATTACTTCCATGACCGATACACAGCAAGTGCAACCAAGAAGATCATCGCTACTGCACGGACTGCTTTCTTTCTTTGTCCCCGGTTTAGGTCAATTCATCGCCGGACAATTTGCCCGGGGGGTGACTTTACTAGGAATCATCCTGGCGCTGGGTTCGTTGAGCGTATGGACCATCGCTCAGAGAGCCCGTTTTCCCGACTACCAGGTAAGCACCCAGGTTTTCCTGGTGCTTGTAATCGAATGCGCCGCGCTGCTGTTTTTCTTGATCGCACTGCGTTATATCCTCAACCGCTACCTGTTCAAAGATGCCTCCGAACAAGCCTTCACTCAGGTCGGGTTGATCATTTTTTACGCCGCTGCGATCATTATCGTCCCCGATCAATTGTTGGCGACAGCCGGAAATGAAGAGGCATTGAGCCAGGTTTTTGGTACGCTCGGCGTTTTTGCCGCAGCAACCCTGGCGGGCTTATGGTTTTGGCAAGTTTACGATGCAGCCCGCATCGGGGCAAGGCAGGAACCCCCCTCCATGATTGGCGGCGTGTTAATCGCATGCGTACTGATCTTCATACTAGGATGGAACATCACCCAAATCGACCTGCCGAAGGCAGTGCGCGAATACCGCGATACCCAGGTTATCCTGGGACAAATTATTTGGCCGTGGAGAACCGCCTTCGAATTCGAGGAAATCAATGTGGAGGCCACGGCAAAGATCCAGGCCCCCTGCCCGGAAGGCGAAACCGGGCCGCCGGTGAATGAACCCCTGCAAGGCGAATCGTGGGTCGTCGTAACCCCAACTTGTGGAGAACTGACCGAACGCGATTTGCGGGGCAACGTCACCCTAGGCACGGAATTGACTATCACGGGTGGCAATTTCACGCCTGGTACCGATGTGAATATCCTTTGGAAGAACCCCATCGGCAATCCCTTCCGACCACGCGGCGTGGGCGACACCACGATACAAATTGGTCCGGACGGCGGCTTTGAGACAAAACTCAACATCCCTGAGGCGGTCATCCCGGATACCGCCGTCGGCGCTCAGATCCATACCCTGATCGTGCGCCAGGAAAGCGCGGTGGTCTTCACAGGCCGCTTGAGCCGGGAAATGCATCTGGCGCTGGCGGGCATGTTGGAAACGATCATGCTCGGGCTGATGGCGACCTTCTTCGGCATCATCCTGGCGATTCCGTTCAGTTTCCTGGCGGCGCGCAACCTGATGGCGCCGATCCAGACTACAATGAGCGGCGTCGCCGGCGGGCTGCTGATCATGATCCCTGGTTTGTGGATCGGCAGCCTAATCACCGGACAGGTCACCGCGCTGTTTGGCGGATTGGAAGGGTCGCCCCTGCTCACCGCGGGCACGGCCCTGCTGCTCGTCGGAAGCCTGGGCTACGCAGGCTGGCGGTTGGGCTCCATGGGGATGCAAACTGTCGGAGATCGCGCCCCGGACGCCCTCAGCCGGACGATCACCGCGCTGGTGCTAGCCTTGCTGGGCGCAGGTATCGGTTATTTTTTAGGGCTTGGATTCAGCCGGGGCATTCGCTCCATCCCGCTGAGCGCTGAAGTCGCCATGCAGACGGAGACGACCTACGCCATTGGCGGAGCGATTCTCTTTGGTGTATTGGCTCTAGTCTATGCTTTCCAGAAAGGCGTGCACGGCACGATTAGTATCGGTATTATCGTCTACGCGATCGTGCGCACCTTCATGAACATCTTCCGCTCCATCGAACCGTTGATCTGGGCCCTGGTAGGCATCATCTGGATCGGTCCAGGCCCCTTTGCTGGCGCCATCGCCCTGACCATCCATACAATCGCGGCGTTGGGTAAGCTGTATTCCGAGTCAATCGAGAGCATCGATCACGGCCCGATCGAAGCAATCCAAGCTACCGGCGCTAACCGTTTGCAGACGATCATCTACGCGGTCGTACCGCAAGTGCTGCCGCCGTTTATCTCCTTTACTATCTACCGTTGGGATATCAATGTGCGCATGTCCACCGTGATCGGCCTGGTGGGCGGCGGCGGGATCGGCTTCATCCTGATCCAGTGGATCCGCCAGTTCCAGTACGACGCAGCGGGACTTGCGGTCTGGTTGATCACCATTACCGTAGCCATCCTGGACTACGTCAGCTCCGAAATCCGCGAGCGTTTCGTCTAGCCTAGGACCTTATTGATTGGGATTTCAGGGTCGCTGAACGCGCCTGAAACCCCAATCTTGCTTTAATATTGGCGTGGTAGAATTCGGCCCGTGCTGGCTCAAAGCTTGAGAATGGTACTGCGGATCTTGGCTGCTCTGGTAATATTTGCCACTTTGGGATTGGGTTTGCCGCGTCTGATCACCGCTTTATACGCGCTGCCCCGGCTTTACAGGGTAGATCAAGCCCCAGCTCGGCCTGTAGCGATCGTCTTTGGCGCTGGACTTTGGTGGGATGGCAGGCCCACTCCGGTCTTGCGCGACCGGGTCGCCACAGCGGTGGAGTTATATTTCGCCGGCAAGGTTCAGAAGCTGCTGATGAGTGGAACAAGCACCTCTCCTGGCTATAACGAGCCGCTCGCCATGGCAGAATACGCCCAAGATTTGGGCGTTCCTGCCAAGGATATCGTGCAGGACTATGCCGGCAGGCGCACCTACGATACCTGCTATCGCGCCGGTGAGATCTTCGGAGTCAGCTCTGCGATCCTGATTACCCAAGGGTTTCACCTGCCGCGCGCCCTGTATACCTGCAATATGTTGGGCATCCAGGCGATCGGCGTGCCCGCCGATCGCCGCGAGTACCTCCAGCGCTCTTCCCTGTTCTGGAATATACGGGAGATTCCGGCCACAACAGTTGCCCTGTGGGAGGTGCATGTTTCACAACCCAGGCCAATTTTAGGAGATCCGGAACCCATTTTCCCAGTGGAGGCTCAATGAATCGAGAGACCGCTCTGGAGATCGTGCGCGAGCACGTCGAGAACGAAAACCTTATCCGCCACATGCTCGCCGTGGAGGCAGCGATGCGCTTCTACGCCGAAAAATTTGGCGAGGATGCTGACCAATGGGGACTCGCCGGATTGCTGCACGATTTCGATTGGGAGATCCACCCTACTTTAGAGCAGCACCCGCAGGCAGGCGCGCCGATCCTGCGCGCAAGAGGCGTCCCCGAGGAGATCGTACGCGCCATCTTGAGTCACGCCGAGCACACCGGCGTGCAGCGCCAATCCAACATGGAAAAAGCTCTGTATGCCTGCGACGAGATCACCGGCTTGATCGTTGCTGTAGCGCTGGTGCGGCCCTCACGCTCGCTCAGCGACCTGAAAGTCAAGTCGGTCAAAAAGAAGTGGAAGGACCGTTCGTTCGCAGCCGGAGCAAACCGTGAGGATATTGCCGAGGCAAGCGAAGAATTCGGCGTCGAGCTGTGGGAACACGTCGACAACGTCATCCGGGCGATGGCCCAAGTCGCTCCCGACCTGGGGTTCGACAGCTGACCTGTTTAGGCGGAAATTTCTGACCGTTCTCTTGACCTCGGAGCGAGAGGCCGGGCGCCGCGCACGTCTTAGCGAGCAACGCCGCAGCGCGATGCGCATTCTGCCGGCTTATTCGTTTTCGCGAAACGAATGGAAACGAATAGGAGGAATTATTACATAATACAAGGTGCAACGCTTTAGGTGAACGACGATAATTCCCCCTCTGACCATCATAGTCTCAACCTCAAAGCAAATAAAAAGGACACGGTCGCATTGACCGTGTCCTGCTTTTTTGTGAAGTAACTTACGTTTACTCGGTCGCCACCATCACGTCCGAACAGGGATCACCGCACTCCTCGATCACGTCGAACACGTCATCGATATCCGGCTCTTTGGTTTCAAACAAGCGTCCATCCGCCAGCGTCAAGGTCACAGTCAGGTTGTGGAGCTGGCTGACCTGGGTAACCTGACCGGATAGGATGAGTTCTCGTGCTCCTTCCCAGGTTATGCTGCTCGGCAAATCTTCGCCAGGTCCTGGATAGGCCTCGCTGGGGGTCTCAGCAGCGTCCGCAGGCGGATAGGCCTGCTCACCGGAAAGCGGCGTCTCCAGCGGATAAGCCTGGTTTGAAGCCTGCGTAGGACCGGAAGACGGACTGCCCTCGGTGTCGGGAGCGAAAACTCCCGGCTGGCAGGCTGCCAGTCCCAGTATGGCAATCAGCAGAATCCAGCGTAGCAATGAATTCATCTTCTCTCCTTGAACCAATTCTCACAGATTTCAGCAATTAGCTCTGAATTCTACCATGCCGCCAAATGAGATTCCCCTTACTCCTCATTATTTCCAAGGGATTCCTAAAGCGCTCCTTGAGTACTACCGTGGAGGCAAAAGCAAACGCCAGTCAGCGCCAATTATCCAGGTTGAAAATTCTCGTACTGGTGTTGAAGCCGTCGCTGGCCTGGATTTCGATGAGCAGCGGGGCAGTTTGTTGAGGCAAAGACCCGACTGGGAAAACTGCTTTCCTCCACTCCAGCGCCGATACCTGCCATGACAACCCTCCATCCGTGGAAGTCCGCACCCGGTACGTGACCTCGCCCGCCGGGCTGAACACCTCTGGCCAGGAGAAAACTTCCTCCCCAGCATTTAACCGAACCACTGGATCGTGATGTTCGAAGAAATCGGCTTCCAATGGTTGCTCGACAAATTTCTCCATTAATACCGTCCGTTGGTCGCGTATTTTCAGAGCCCTGACCCCCTCGACGGCAGGGATAGTGAAAGAAAAACCAAGATAGCCGTCCGAATCGCCCATCGACCGCGGCGTGAAAGCCTGGGTGAGCAGGATCTTCCCAGAAGAATCTAATAACTCCAACGAGTGCGTCCCGTAGGTATCCGGGCGCATCCTGCTCTCCTGGCGGTAAAAGCCTTTGAGTTCGAGCTCTCCCTCGGGTGAGATGGTGCCGCTCACCAGGTAGGCGTCAACCGGTTCTCCGGCCGGTAAAGATTGGGCTGCAAGCATCTGCCGGAAATCGAAAATGCCCGCGTAGGTATAATCCGACACCCAGGTTTGGTTGCAATAACTCATCAGGTCTTTGTATTGATTGGGAGCATACAGCAGGCTACTGCCCACGTCCAAACCATATTGGCCGATCGATCCGCCGGAGTACGGGTAGTTGTAATCCGGAGCTGCTTCCGTACCGGTGCAGGTGACGTGCTGGCGGCCGAAGTTGTGTCCCAACTCGTGAGCCATAGTCTTCGCAGCCGCGTAACTCCCTGCTCCCCAGCCGCTCCAACCGGCCGCGGATTGATAAGATCCCCAGCCACCAACCCAACCCATCCCGGTGTAACAGCCATTGCCGCACCCATGCGCCTGGTAAGAATTCACCAGCCCGTAGTAATGATAAGTTCCTTCGTAATCTTCGCTTTCGTGGATAGCAGTGATTTGCGTCAATAGCTCTCGCCAACCCCCACCAGTCTCCAAATCCAATGCGCTGGTTTCGGGCGCGTATACAAGCGGCGCATGGAGCTGGTACGTGATCTCTCCTAGCGGATAGACTTTCTCCAGCAAATAAGTCAGATAGTTCAGATCACCGGTTTGAGGAACAAAAGTCTCGTTGGATGAAGACGGCTGGTACTCAACCGGCACGATCATCACATTGAGCGGCGGCGCCTCAACAAAGTTAAACGGCTGCAGACCTGCAGATGGAAAACGATTGTTCCCGGGGTTAGCGTCGTTGAGCGCTTCATCGGGGTTAGTCTGAACAGAATACTTGAAGCCCGGTTGGGTCCAGTCGATGGGCAAGGAGAAATTCAAGGTTGTAGACAGGTCAGCTTCTTGAGATGAGTTGGCAAGCGGCCCATTTGAAGGGTTTAGGCAGCCCTGTTGGAATCCCTGGTGGTTGAAAACGCACAGCTCGGCGTTGACCAGCGGAACACCTATCCCATTACTGCGCTCCACGAATACGCGGATCAGAGTTTCTCTACCGGCAACGTAGGCTTCGAACGCTTTCGATAAAGTTACACCCTGGATGACCTTGACGTCGCTGATTCCCACGTCGAAATTCCCTGGTCTAAAAGCCAGGGGCAAAAATTGCACGTAGCCCGCTTCGCCCGCTTGCTGATTACGAGCGTGGGAGGAGACCGTGCTTGTAAATGCCAGGAAAATGATCAGCGCCAGCGCGATCCGTACTGCGCCATGGTGTTTGTCGTTGAGGATCGGCATGTAAAAATTATATAGCGGGTTGCCCAGTGTGCGGTTATTAATCTTGATAACAAGCCGAATTTGCGAGTGTCATTGCTAAGTGAATCTGTCACCTTAACTGACAAATGAAAATGTCACCTTGA
>CAYNWK010000201.1:0-7470 GCA_964400875.1 uncultured Anaerolineaceae bacterium
TGAGAAAGGGGTCGATGGCGAGGAACTGGCGGTGGAGAATAATGGCCAGACGTTGATCGGCCGGCTGCAAGCCGCCTTCAGCCGCAACAAAGAGTAATTTGACCGGGGTTGCCGTGTGAAACACGACAACCCCGGGATAGCAGCGACAAGGCCGCCCGCGAGGGCGGCTTTTTGTATTTAACGACCTGGTTTAGTTGCTGATGCGCGGCACCAGCCAGAAGGGATAATCGTCCTTCATCGGGCCATTGGTCGAAACGTATAGGATGAAACGTACTTTTTGCCCGGCTAAAGGTGACAGGTCGACGTCAACGTGTTCGATCTTACCATCGTATTCCTGGTGATTCTCCCACAACGTGTTGACGCTGTCGTCCGCGGCGCGGTAGTTTAAGCGGAAGATCACGTCGCAATCTGAAGCGTTATCCAGACAGCCAACCACGGCCTTGAAGTGCTGTCCGGCCTGGACTTCGAACTCCGGATACTGGCCGCGAATGAAACCATCGTTGGTTTTCTGCGGAACGGTCGCCAGGGCTAGCTCGTTTTCCTGGTAGTTCTTTTCGATTACCGGGTCGTCCATGACCGTCACGTATCCGGATTCGCTGCCCACACCCCCGCTGCAGGGCAGGGAGCCGGCGTCGGAGCGCCAGTCGGCGTTGCAGATATTGGTGATGAAGTTGTAGGTCGCCGCCTCCGCTTTGACCACCTTGATGTCCACCCAGATGGGCTCGTCCGCGTCGTCCCCGACGCCGAAAACGTCGCCTTTGTCACTGCGCAGCAGCCAGTAGCCACGGTAGTCACCTTCTTTATTGGGGGCCACGAAATTCACGGTCAAGTCCACAGTCTCACCCGGCTTGACCGGTGTGGGCACGTCCGCAGCGCTGCCCTCGCGCATCTGATCGCCGTCGTCGAAGATCAGGTCTGTGTTGCCCGTCCAGGTGCAGGTGCCGATGTTCTTGAGGCGCCAGGTCTTGGTGAAGGTTGACCCAGAGGCAAACACGGTGTTGTCCGGCACGGTCACGTCCTTGACGTATTCGGCCCAGTTGCAAGGCATGGGCGTTGGCGTGGGCGTGCTGGTGGCGGTCGGCGTATAGGTTGGGGTTGGAGTGTCCGTCGGTGTGGGGGTATCCGTAGGCGTGGGTGTAGGCGTATCAGTCTGCGTAGGCGTTGGGGTGTCCGTAGGCAAGGAGGTTGGGCTGGCCTGGGCAGCCTGGGTCAACTGCGCCACGGCGGTGCCCTGCACGGCTGCGGTGAGCTGCGCGACCAGGGTCTCGGCGGCTTGGGTGTGCAGCGCGCTGGTATCTTCTGGCGTCGGGTTAGCCGAAGGCGCCAGGGAACAGGCCAGGGTGGCAATGACCAGGCTGGAGAGTAACAAGACAAGGCGGATTTTGGCGTTCATGGTTCGATGTCCTTACGTTCTCAAAAGATGTTTACGATCAGCGTGGATGGTGATCTCAATCAAGACAATCTGGCTGATGGAAATGTTCCTCGAATTCAATCGAATTTATCGAACCTGCAATTCATCCACTAGGGCTCGTTCAGCCCTTGGAAATATTATTGCAAATAGCCGGGACAATGGTCAGTGTCTTATGACATAATTCCAATGGATATTTGTTCTTATTCAGCATCAGATATCAGGTGGAGATCACGTTGATCTTGCTTCTCCGGGTTGAACGATCAGGAAGGCGATCGCGCCCAGCAAGGGCACAATCGCGATTAGCACCGCCCAAATAGCCCGCGGGATTTCTTCCAGCTGGCGTTGGCGCAGCCCGAAGAGTGCGATAATACTGGCGACGGGCCAGGCGAGCAGCAGGATTGAATTAAGGGCGACAAGGATGATTTCGTAGATGCCGATGCCGGAGAAATTCACGATAACCTTCTTTATTCAGTTGAGTAAGAGCTGAGGCCTTCGGCGACGGCGAGCAGCTCTTCGACGGCGCATTCACAATCGAGCAGGATGGCGAGGCCAGCCTCGCTCCAGATCAAATTCACGTTTTGTACATCAGGGAGCGAGATGAGATAGCCGGTATTGCCACGTATTTGGATAACTTCGTGTGCAACGTCCGGCGCAGCCATTGGAGCGGGCAGTGGGAACTGGGCGAGATGCAGCTGCCGGTCATTTCTGGTGTAGAAACGACCTCCCCGACCGAACATGCGCCGAGCAAAATCCAAAGCAGGAAATTGCAAGCCCAGGTCCGGACGGGGAGGTTCATGATTAGGTTTGCCCTCCTGAGACGGTGGTCTAAAGAGGTGTAAGCGGATCGGGAGCTCGGGGCAACACGTCCAGTTCTCCCGACTTCATTCAATTCACGGCAGCAGCAAGTCGATCAACGACAGGAGCTTTGTGCCGTAGCAATACTCATCGACCAGCTTGTCGTCATCATCGCGCAGGTATCCGCAGTCGCCGCCGTCGATCCAAACCTCTTCCGTGCGCCCCCAATACAGATTCTCGCTGTCATTGGTTCCAACTTTGGACCATACTTTGACAGTTTTCTTGGAACCCAGGGTGAAAGTCGGGAAGGTGTATTTGGGCCCCGTAGACTTGATGCTCCAGTTTGTCAGCGTGACGCTCGAGTTCTCGTTGTTCTTGACGAGTACGTACTCGCCCGCAAGATCCAGCTCTCCTGTGATGTCGCTGATGAACACATCGGCGGAGGGTGTGGTGGTCACCGTTTTGGTAGGCGTGGCCGTGCCGGCTGTGGGTGTGAGTGTCTTGGTGGGGGTGGGCGCGTTGGGATCGAAAACCTTCGAATCGATCAACTTGCCGTCGTCATCCCGCAGGTATGCCACGTCGCCGCCGTCATTCCACACCTCTTCGGTCAGGTCCCAATACAGGTTGCCGCTGCCATCATTACCTGACTTGGTCCACACCTTGACGGTCTTGTCGTCGCCAAGGGTGAAGCTGGGGAAGGTGTAGACGTGGGCGTCGCTTCCTGTGCCGTCGTCGCGCAAGACCCAGTCGGTCATGTTGACGCTGTCGCCGCTGTTGTTTTCGATCAATACGTATTCATCCAGCGGGGACCCGCTCGGTTTCCCGACGATCTCGACGATGATAACGCCCGGCGCTTTCGTTGCGGTGGGCGTGACGGTCGGCGTTGGGGTCTCGGTTGGTACGGTGTGAGCGACGTAAGGCATGTAGAGCAGTGTACCTGCCTGCGCCAGCACCACGGAGAAGACCGCCAGGGATAAAACTAGGGCAATGATTATCTTTATGGTTTTGGACATGAACTAACCTCCTGAATATGGTTTTCGGCATGGAGACCGAAACTGTGAGGGAGAAGTTTTTGGGAAGTAGACGATGGTGAAAGCGATGGAGCGTTTCCCTCAGCTCTCTTCTTGCTGGCAGATCACGTCTACGATCCGCCAGTCGCTCTTATGGGATTGTAACAGAATGCGCAATAGTTGGTCCTGGTCGGTGCGCAGAAGTATCTCGGCCCGGTCGCCTTCGATCAAGACTTCCTGCACGCTGACGCTCTCTGGGAGCTGCTGGCTGCAAAAAAGTAGGTCAAACTGCGTCTCTTTGGTCTGGAGCTGCGCCTGCAGCTTACGAATGAAGTCGGGACTCAACAAACGCCGTTTCCTGAGCGCTTTCCGCGCTCCGGGTTGACCTGGAGCGCTCAGGTACCAGCGGTAATAGCTCTCCACCAGCTCCTCCGGGAGCATGGAAGGCTGTTCATCGTAAGCGACATCACCTTCTGCGGCGGTATTAGCTCCATTGACAGTCATATTGCTGTTCGACTAATCCTTCCTCAACCTGTAGTTTGGCTTCACAAGCGAGCGGGTTCGGTGTGCGCGTCCTCCGAAGATTCACATACAGCCCAGCAGGCTGAAAGCGCGGTTGCCCTCAGTCCGCCAGCTCGACCAGGGCGTACAGGCCGGACTGGATCGCCAGGCAGGCTGTGCGGCCGTGTTTACCCTTCTCAACGAACGTATTGGCGATGCATTCCGTCCAGCTCAGCTTGCCCGCGTCATAGTAGTAAATCGCCAGTTTGCCCTCATCCCAAAGGTCGTTCTCGATGGCGTTGAGATTAAAGTAGGCGTACACGAAGCCGCGCAGCAGTCTGGCGTTCGAGCCATCCGAGTCGATCACGTCTACTTCCAGGAAACGACCGGCTTTGCCGATCTCATCCTTCCTGAGCAGAGGCCGGACAGTCTTCAATACTTCCTCGTTAGGACGGTAGAGCAGCACTTTACCGGTATATGCCGAGCTGGGCATATAGATGCCATCGTTGCCCAGCCACAGGTCGGCGGGAGTGCCGGCGATGATGTCATAGACCGCAGAATTGTTTTCATTCGAGGCGTAACCCAAGCGCCAGGCGCCGCCGGTGGCGGCTGTGACGAGCATGAGTGCCAGCAGCAGCAAGAGAAAACGATTTTTAGTTTTCATTTCGGACTCCCATAAATATTTTATTCCGCCAACGATTAGCTGCCTTACATAAATGTAAACTTTTTCCGTCCCAATTAGATGGAAAAAATGTCCAAAAGGCGTATTAAAACAAGCTGGTGGGATGGAATTTAGACAGGTCGCTTTTCAGCGAGCGTCTTCAGGTTGTTGGAAGTAGTAGCCGATCCCGGGTTCGGTGAGGATGTAAGTTGGATCGTGAGAGTCGGGCTCGATTTTGGCGCGCAGGCGTTGAACCAGGCCGCGCACCAGGTCCTTGCTGCCCTCGCCGCTGTACCCCCAGACGTGTTCGACGATGTTCTCGGTGGGGATGATCTGCCCGGCGTGGGTCATCAGGGTGTAGAGCAGGCGAAATTCCAGGTTAGTCAGGCGGACAGGAGACCCCTCCTCGACTTGAACGGTGCGGGTAGAGGGATCGATAGCGATGCCGATCTGCTCAAGCTTGGGGATGCTGAAGAAGGGTACGCCGGCTACCCGGCGGGTGAACGCCCGTATCTGCGCCAGTAGAAAGCGCACCCCGTAGGGCCGCACGACCACCAGGTCAGCGCCGGCTTCCAGAACTTGCACGTAAAAATCCTCGGATTTCGGGTCGGTGATGGCGACGACCGGCACGGCGACGTTAGCGCGAATTTTACGTACCTGCACCAAGGCTTTGCTCAAATCTTCGAGCAAGGTGACCACCACCAGTTCGGAGGGGCGGTCGGTCCAGATCTCCACCGCATAGTCTAGATTGGGCACGGCGTGCACGTTGAAGCCGGCGCGCTGCAAGATCAGGCGCAAGACGGCGCTCTCGTCGGTTTGTCGGGATAGTAACAAGGCTTGCATCGCAACGCTTCTTCGGATCTTCGCCCCGATTATACCCTGAGGCATAAAAGTACTATCGATAATCGCAAATGCCCAGGGTCCCAGCCTTGAAGATATCGCTGCCTCACAAACATAACTCAGCTTGATCCAATTAACGAAAACAACGCCCCCTGGCTTTAGTGGAGCGTTGCTGGTTACAAAGCGACGAATTCAGGGGCTAGTTCGAGCCAGTTTTAACTTTGTGCTTCAACGTGCGCTTGAGGATATCTTCCATCTCCGCGTTCTTGGGCGGGGATTTCGGCTTGCTTTGGGTGACTTCTTCCTCTTCGCGAGTCTTAGCGCGCTCCATCGCTTCACGCAAGGCGAGCTCCATTGCGGTTGGCACGGGCTCATTTTTCTCGCTGGGTTCTGAGGCGGCTTTTTGGACGTTCTGGGCGACCTTGGCTGGTTTTTCTTCCAGGGCTTTCATGCTCAGGCGAATCTGTTTTTTTCGCCGATTGACGCCCAGGATCTTGACTTCGATCTCGTCACCGACTTTGACCACTTCATTGGGACTGTGAATGTAGTCGTGGGTCATCTCGCTGATATGTACCAGACCGGGCCGCTCTGCGCCGATCTCGACAAATGCGCCGAATTTCTCCAGGCGCACGACGGTGCCTTTCACGACCATACCCTTGTTCATATCGCGCCATTCCATGGCCAGCGGTTCGACCATGGTCAACTCGATACGATTTTTCTTTGGGTCAACGCGGCGTATCCAGACTTCCACGTTTTGTCCGGGCTCAACGACGTCTTCAACCCGGTTGACAGAATCTTTCTTCAACTGAGATATGTGGACAACCCCTGGCGTATCCAAGCCAATATCTACGATTGCGCCGGCCAACGTGGTCTTGACCACCGTGCCTGTGAAGCGCATTTTTCGTTTTACATCGGAGATATCGTTGATTTCTTCAGGGGCTGCTAAGGTTTCTGTTTCCATAGCGCTCTCTCCAAAATAGACTCGTGCGGCATTACGCAATTGGCAGGTAGGATGGGCGTGTTTGAAGGGTCAACGCCAGCCCATTCGATCCACCGTTTTACGTAAGCCGAGTTCAGTTTCAACCGCTGGTAAGGCGGGAGTGATGTCGCTTGAGGTGGGATAGTTGAGGATTGCCCTCCTCAATCTACCAACCGCGAAATTTGATTATACCGCGCGCCGTTTTAGATGTCAAAGTTGACGAGATTAGAGTTCAATGAAGGCAGAATATGCAGGCGCCGGCAATCTTTTTACTTCAGACCGAGACCTGTCGTTCCGGACCCCTGGCGACAGGAGCCAGATAATCTGCTTCCTGCGCTAAAGCCTCGAGAACTTCCAGCAAGGTGCTTTGCCAGTCAGGCAGGTTGGTGTACGGCATCCACAGAGCCGTTTTACCGGCGCGCACCTGCCGGCCAAACTCCGGAAGATCGGGTAGGGGCGCGCCCTCTCGAAAGCGAATGGCGATCTGTTCCGCCTCGGTGTTGATCGAGCTAATCGCCGCCTGTTCGGCGAGCAGTTTGACCTTCAATTGGAAGAGCAAATTATTGATCGCCGCAGGGGGCTCTCCAAAGCGGTCCTCGAATTCTTCCAGCAGCGCACCCACCTCCGCGATGGAAGTCAGGTTGGCAATGCGCCGGTAAAGCCGCAAGCGCATATTCTTGTCCGGAACGTAATCTGGTGGGATATGCACGTTCAGCGGCAGGTCGACGGTGACCAACGGGCGGTTGATGCCCAGGGCAGTCGCGGTCGCATCCGGCGGCAAGCCCCGATCGGCGCGCAGGCGCGTGACCACATCGGCCAGCAAACGGGTGTACAGGTGAAAGCCCACTGCCGCGACGTGACCGTGCTGGCGCGTGCCCAGTATGTCGCCCATGCCGCGAATTTCCATATCGCGCATGGCGATGGAGAAACCCGCGCCCAGCTGGGTGTTTTCGGCGATGGTTTCCAGCCGTTGGCTGGCTTCTATGGTCGGCTTCTTCTGGCGGTGCTTGAAGAAATAAGCGTATGCTCTCTGGGCGCCGCGCCCAACCCGGCCGCGCAGCTGGTAGAGCTGCGCCAAACCGAAAGTGTCGGCGCGATCGACGATAAGCGTGTTGGCATTGGGGATGTCCAGACCCGATTCGATGATCGAAGTGCTCAAAAGCACATCCACTTCACCGGCTGCAAACTGTTCCATCCGTTCGGAAAGCTTGTCTTCGGGCATCTGCCCGTGCGCCACGGTCAGGCGCGCTTCGGGCACCAGCCTTTCCAGGTG
>CAYNWK010000202.1:0-7464 GCA_964400875.1 uncultured Anaerolineaceae bacterium
CAACCATAGCAGGTTTCTATTCGTTAGTGCAACCAGGCGGCATTTCTATTCGTGAAAAATGGCCTGAATTAGCTGAAATTGGGTATCCTCTGGAAACTTCATTAGACTTAGCCCAGGTAGGAGTTTCCGGATGAATATCGAATTTGATCTCACTGACGGTCCTTTCAATACGCAATATGCGCCACTGGCCGCACTTTTGGCACATTACCAACAAAATCAGATGCTTGCACCGCTTGAAAAAGTGACTTTGCAGATGAAAACGCGTGATTTTTCACCGGTGAGCAAGCTCAAACAGATCTTGGTGAGCATCTTAGCGGGCTGTGAGACCCTGACTGCTTTCAACAGCGAGTTGGATGGCGAAGCCGACCTGGCAGCGATCTGGGGCTGCGAGCGGTTTGCGGATCAATCAACCCTCTCGAGAACCCTGGATGCGCTAACTCTAATGAATATCGAGCAACTTGGCACGGCAACAACCGAAATCTGGCGTTCCACAAGCCTTACCCAGCAGCATGATTGGCGTGCCTTTCTGCTGCTAGACTTCGATCTATCCGGTCTGCCTTGCTCACCACGGGCTGAAGCCAGCCAAAAAGGCTATTTCAGCGGTAAAAAAACATCTCCGGACGGCAATTAGCCCGAGTCAGTAGTGTCAAATACAGTGAGAGCATCTGGTCGGAGTTGTATCCGGGCAATCGGCATACCGTGCAATGCTTTCAACCGGCCGTGTTAGCAGCCGAAAAAGCTTTAGAGTTAGCTCCCCAGCAACGTCAGCGTACGGTTTGGCGCATGGATGGCGGGGCCGGAAGCGATGAACAACTCAGATGGTTACTGGCTCGCGGCTACCAGACAATGGCCAAAGGTCTTTCCAATCGCAGAGCAGAAGCGCTTGCCAGACAGGTGCACCGCTGGGATGTCTACGACAACTACTGGCTTGGTGAAGTGACTGCTCCCGTCGATTACGGTCGTCCGGTGCACGTTTTCGTCAAAAGACGGCTCAAGGAGGGCTGTTTCCTGCATAGTTATTACGTTTCGACGCTCTCATTGCCTTCCAAAGGGTTGTTCCTGGCCTATTACGACCAGCGTGGCGGGGCAGAAGTCGAACAATTCCGCAATGACAAGAGTGGTCTCAACTTAACTGCCCGACGAAAACAAGGCTTCCTGGCGCAGAAAGGATACGTTCTGCTGACCGATTTAGCGCACAATTTGCTGGCTGACTTCCAGCACCGCGCTTTGATCGACAGTCGCTTTGAAAACTATGGCCCTAAGCGCATCATCCGCGATTTGCTGCGGATTCCAGGAAATCTGACTTTCCGCAATGGAAGTATCGTCAAAATCGAGCTGCTAAGTCAAAAGCAATTTTCGCAAGACCTGTTGATTTGTTTGGAAAGGTTCTGTTTGGGCAGCTAATTCTGATTAGAAACCGCCTGCCCTTGCGTTATCGAATAGAATTGCGCTGCGGTTGCGCAAAAATAAGGTCATAATCTACACCACCAAATCATTGTGTTTGTTCTCCATCGAGCATTATCAGCTGGTAAAAGATTGGGGTATGCTAAAACGAGATCAACCAGTAAGCCCATCCCAATCCCCAACCAGAATATATTCTTTAGCATCTCCTGGTTAGCCTGTGACACTTTCCGCGGCATGATCGATCCTTCCGAATATAAGAATATCATCCTGGTGATGCTCTTCCTTGAGTACGTCACCAATGTATGGATGGATCAAATTGAGCGTACAAGCTACAGTTGAGTGAAGATGAGGATCGCCTGCATCTCCGCTTCATTTGATCGTTTGAGTAGTTGCTTTGCTAAATTGGGCTGAAATACAAATAATAAATCATCGACATGGCAGATCAATTCGCGGCTTAAAAACTACGAAGTCCTCCTTCGGGGACTTACTGCCTCACCATCTGCGCCGGTAACTGCTCGCCGGGCAGGATCACTTCCGGCTTCATCACCCCGCCGCAGCGGCCGCATTGGGGGATTTTGCCATCCTCGAGGTACCGCCGCCAGTGATCCGCGCCTTCATCAGGCTGGTAGCAGCGCATACAAAACGCCCTTTCGAGGCTGCCGTGCATTTCGATCACCTTTCGGGAACCGGCCTTCTGGTGCAGCATATCCCCATTCATCGTGATGATGGCTTGCAGGTATCCATCGTCCTCCAGCTCCGCCAGGGCCACATGCGCCGGGTTTGGCTTTGCGGACAGGACCATTTCGAGGTATGGACGGAAGCGGCTGTAGAATGCTCCGGGGTTATCCTTGAAGCCTTGCAGGGTCATCAGCTCGGCGGTGCCGGGAGGGATTTTTTTCATCTGCGCCCACAACCCCTCGCCGGGACTCCGGAAGTCCGGCAAGCCGGATCGCGTAGATAAGCCCGCGCCGGAAAGATTCGAATTTGCGAGGGGAGACCCGCCCCTATCCCCCAAACAAAAGACCCCCGGCGTTAGAGCCGGGGGTACATCGAACAAGGATTCACCCGTAAATTTAGTTCTTGCTGATCACTCCAGCATCGATCATCTTGTGGACGTCGCCAGCTTTGATGGCGATTTTCTTTGGCTTGATTTCCTCGGCCTTCGGCAGGCGGAGTGTGAGCACACCGGCGTCGTAATTGGCCTCGATCTTATCGGACTCGACCCCGGCGGGGAGGGTGATGCTGCGAGCGAAGGAACCGTAGCCGCGCTCACGCAGGTGGTAGCGCGCTTCTTCTAGTTCTTGCGCCTCCCGGACCTCTCCCTTAATTGTCAGGGTGTTGTTGGAGTAGGTGATCTCCAGGTCATTCAGGTCGATCCCTGGCAGGGAGGCCTTCACCACGTATTCGTTATCGCTCTCGGCGACGTCGAGGGCCAAGCCCAAGGTTGCCGGCTGCAAGGTCGAAGTACCGGTCACCGCGCTGTCGAGCAGACGCTCCATCGTGTTCCGCATGGATAACATTTCGCGGAAAGGATCGTATCGAGTAAGCATATTTTTTTCTCCTCTATTTTGTCTGGGGTTTCTTCTATCTTAAGCATAATCGAAGGTTGTTAGAATCCCATCTTAAGAATGTAATATAAATGTTAGAAAGAGGAAATTGCCAGGGAAACAGATAATATCTTGTGACGTGGTGTATATTGGGTTGGCAAACAAGGTTACCCTGTGCTTCCATAAGGTCGCGCAACCGGGTTCTTGATGCCCCTGCAAGAAGCATCGCCCCTTTTCGCGAACCGGCCTTCTGGTGCAGCATATCCCCGTTCATCGTGAGGATCGCTTGTAGATACCCGCCGGCCTCCAGCTCCGCCAGGGCGGTATGCGCCGGGTTTGGCTTTGCGGACAGGATCATTTCGAGGTACGGACGGAAGTGCCTGTAAAAAGCTTCGGGGTTCTCCTTGAAGCCTTGCAGGGTCATCAGCTCGGCGGTGCCGGGAGGCATTTTTTCCATCTGCACCCACAATCCCTTGCCCGGACTCCGGAAGTCCGGCAAGCCGGATCGCGTTGACAGCCCCGCGCCGGTGAGAGCCGCGCAGTAAGGGCGCTGCGCCAGGATTTCGGCAGCTCGCTCGATTTTGGTTTGGTTGCCGGTTTCGTCCATGGGTCCGGGGAGGTGATGGGTGGAATGGGCGCTGGATGGAGCTAGGGTATACGATTTGGCGGGGAATGGCAAACCGACTTGATTATTACAGCACGAAACTTGGAAAACCATGCCATTTTTTTCGGTATACAGTAGCCATGTAAACGCGCCACCTTATCGATTTTCCCCCAAACGACCTTAGATTTTCTACTTCCAGTTGGGCTTTATTATGGGACCTTTACAGAGTGAGTTGTCAATTCGGATGAAGAGAATTTTACCGGTATATTTGCAAAACACCCCGTTGTGAGAAGAATCAACTCTCTATGCCGTGGTTATAGTCAGATCGTTATTATCGCGTGGACTCACATTCTGCTGGCATTATCTCATTCGCCCAAGCGTTCTGCTTCTTTTAAATCCAAATACTTCTTCGGCTCGTTCACGTCTTAGAGCTTCCTCCATTTTTATTTTTGCCTCTTCTTTACCTATCAAACCAACCTCCCGTATCCGCTCATCTTCATGGGAACATAAACCATCAAATCGTTCCACCCACTCACGTCTCATATCTGACTCATTTCCAACCCATGACACTCCACTGATTGGAAAACCATACGAGGCACGAGCTATATCTCTTGGCAAATAACCCCAATCCAACGCCATTTTCGCTTTTCCGATCCATGTTTCTGACTTTTCCCAGTTAAGTGGAATTAGGTGGAACTTTTTGAGGCCCTCACTTTCCAGCAACACTCGATATACTTCCAAATCATTTCCCACCAAGCAGTAAACTAATTCTCCATATGTCCAATATCTGGAGTTTGTTGGAGTAAACGTATCTTTTCTTCATAACCCAGCGCATTTGCCGCGGTTCTAATAACTTGATTAAAACGGTCAGTATAACGATATGAATCTTTTGCTTTGCCTTCTAAAAAACCTTCCAGCCATTTGTAAGCGAGGTCAGGATTATTCTCAACAACTAGGGAAACAAAATATTCATCGCGAGACCTAACTGCAGCTTCATTCCACTCTTGTATTAATGTTTTCCTGACTTCTGCTTTTGGATCTGCATACCATTCACCTATTGCTGCTGATGATCTGATTAGAGGATCTTTATGTTGAAGAAGCTTTCGAACCGTTTCCTTTGGCAACTGACCCCCCCTACAAAGTAATCTAATTAATTGATCCATTCCATCCAGGTTATTAAGCACCTCTTGAAGTAACTCCTTGGTGGTGTATTGAGTGATTAGAGCAACTTCAATCGCCGCATATTTGATGTCCGGATTATGAATACTATTCAAAACCAAATCGGACCAACCAGGACTATCAATGTCAGCAGATTTTTTTAGAAATGGTGAAATCAAGTCACCGGAGAGGTTTTCGTTAATGAATATTTTTGCCCACTCAATTGGCTCATCGGCAGATTCTGATAGAATCACGCATAAGTAAGTCGTCCAGCGCGGCCATCTCAAATCCGATAAACTCGCTTCCTTCTCAATTCGTGCAATATTCTTGGCAATCTCTCGAGGTGGATACTTGCTCCAAGTTTGCGCCAATTCCCGTACAGATTTCTTTTGTGCTGCTTCAACTTCACGATATCTACTTCTATGCTCGATAGGATATAAAGTCTCGAATTCAGGCTCCATTCGAACCGGTACACTCATATCTAATCCGGCATCCAAGCATATCTGTTTGACCCAATGAAGTACCCCTTGCTTATCTTTAGCAAGTTTAACAATATCCTCTAACATCTGGATTGCAAAAGAGCGCATTTGGTCCCGTGTTTCGTTAGAGATTTTCACTTCCAATATTTGTGGAAACGCCCAGCCCTGAACAATATCTTTCAGTGATCTCCAGTTTGATATGTTTCGTTCTTTCAGGATCTCTACTAAATCCGGCCAGAGCATTTGAACATCTGCCATTTCATCAGAAAGCAGATAAGTTTGACGAATCGTGACAGTATTTCCTGCTCCAGGATCGGTGATCAAATCGCCACAAACCGGCGAAATAGCCGAGGCTATGCCCGCTAGACCAATTTCAATATCCTGCCCCTGGCTAATCCAATCCCGGGTAGATTTTGCCAAAATCTTCCGGTTATTAACTGTTTTTTCATGGCCGGGCATTACAGATTTCACCCAATCACCGAGTATGCGCAAAGGGTGTTCTGGAGTTGAATTTAACGGCCGATTATCTCCCACTGCTAATCTCAATAATCTTGGAACAGCTAGTTCAGGAACATGTTCAAGTGCGGGATGTGCAAGGTCTAAGGTTAATTCAGGATGGTTCTCCAACACCCAAGAAGACTCTTTTACCCCTTTCCAACTAAAATGTTCCCATACGCTGGTCGAATTTGCCTGTTCAATGATTTTGATTAGACTATCCCAATCTATCCTTGCTCCGCGTACATAAGCTCCTACGATCGTATGGGCTGCTTCGCTCAGATCTAAAACAACTTGTAATAAGGGATGAATGGGCAACGAGTAAGCGCCAGAGAAAAATATATCCCTAATAAGCACATGGCGCAACGTAATTGGGTATACTGCCAGCGTTCCCTGATAGGTTTCCCATATAATTCCCCCTGCTGAAAGCTCAACTGTTGCAATCTTTACATCCAACAAGCTTACATCAAAATACTTCGCCACTTCTTCCAAAGGCATTCCTGCGGCACCACCAACAGAAAATGCTGCCAGCATTTCGAGTGCCTGTTTCCCTAACCTTCGTTCAAAGAATCTACGGACTGAACTACTAAGGGCTTCACCCAATACTACCTTTCTTACATCCCCTTGCAAACAGAGATTTACCAAAGTCGCAGCCAACCCGGGTCGACCTCCAACCTGATCCACTATCTCACGAATTAGATCATTCGGTCCAGCAATCCCAGCGTCCCTGATCACTGACACTATTTCATCACGACTGAGCAGATCGATCCGGTGAATTTGATTATCTGCCAGTAGCATTGCATCTGCAACACTCTCACGGTCAGCAAACCAAGAACTTGCTAATATTGAGAACGAGGCACCTGTTTCATCTCGAAAATGCCTTAGTTTAGAAATGAGGGTCAATTGAAGTTGGGCATCGTCTAAAACTATTACGGAAGGTTGCTGCGATCGGTATGCATTTACTATCTCGCCAATATCCTCACTGATGATAAAAAGCGCATCTCCAGACTCCACGTACGCCCGTAGCAAATACGTTTTCCCCGAACCAGGATGTCCCACTATCAATCTATCTCCAAAAGTTTCCATTAACCATTTCAGGTCTTTCTCACGCCCTATCAGTGCTTGGTTAATGTATGGTCGAGTTTTCATCGGAACACGGGATAAAGCTGATGGCTTACCATCTAAGTTAAGCAGTTCTTTACACCAATGGGGCTTGTGATAGAGAAGGTTAGCCATTGGATAGCGATGATATACATTTACCATCGTAAATCCATACTCGGCTGCTCGATCATATAGGTTCTGAGTTTTTCTGGGTGTCAGGTATTGAGAAGTTGCCAGTATTACCTTACGCCGCTTTCTTTTCGAGCCGAGGTAAGACTTAAGGTTTTTTGTAAGGTTACCGATGACATCTTTTCTTGTTGTCGTTACTAAGGGAAAAGGCTCGTCCTCGCCATCTGCTACTGCTCCGTCCATCCCCGCATCATCACCGCCGGTTAGCGGTACAAGCGTCGGATAAATTTCTCTCAATAAGTCTGCCGCGCATGCCTCAAAAAGATCGGGGTCAAGTTTTCCGTTAAGTCTTTCCAGAATTTGTTGGTAATGAAAATCGCGGTTCATAAGGCTAGATTAATAAGGATAACTGACCATTTCTTGTGTCATAACGTCTCATAATATTGGAATTACATATAGCGGTTGGTGGAAACGAAAGTTATTCCTTTGCTACAATACCTTCGCCAAAATGAGTAAAAAAGGGCAACCTGTAGTAAAGTTGTGTTCA
>CAYNWK010000203.1:0-7404 GCA_964400875.1 uncultured Anaerolineaceae bacterium
CTTGACTCTCATGACGCACTGTGTTATAAATATGTATGACGCAGTGCGTCGTAAATATTCTGGCTTACCAAAAAACCTGGAGGTTAACCATGGTCACCAAAACAAAAGCCGAAGAAGCCGTCAACGGCAAGGAACGTCCTCTGTTCGAAGCAGCCCGCAAAGTCTTGCTGGCCAGCATCGGCGCTGTCGCGCTGGCGCAGGATGAGATCGAAGATTTCGTCCAGCGGCTGGTCGAGCGAGGTGAGATCGCTGAGAAAGACGGCCGCAAGCTGATCAAAGAGATGCAAGAACGCCGCAAGAAGGGCACCGAAGAGGCCGAAGAGCAGCTCAGCAAGACCGTCGAAGAGATCCTGGACCGCATGAACGTCCCCACCAAAGCCGACATCAAGGCCCTGGGCGACAAGATCACCGTGCTGTCGAAGAAAGTGGACGAGCTGAAGAAGGCAAAAGAGTAAGCTGCCTCGGCACCAACCAGCTGTATACTGCAAGAGGGAGAGGGCAACCATACGCCTCTCCCTTTTTGTCATGGATTGACGAGATTTCCTGGCATTGCGTATAATTCTGGCAGATCTTGAAAGAACGGCAGGTATTTACCAGTAGATCCTCCCGGAGAGGAGCAAAACATGCGGGTTATCAAGCGCTACCCGAATCGCAAACTATACGATACGGAGGAGAAACAATACATCACCCTGGAGGGCATCGCCGATCTGATCCGCGAGGGGGTCGAGGTGCAGGTGATCGACAACGCCAGCGGGGAAGATCTGACGGCAGTGACCCTCTCCCAGATTATCTTCGAACAGGAGAAGAAGCCCGGTGGATTCCTGCCGCGCTCCGTCCTGACCGAGCTCGTCCAGGCGGGGGGCGACCGGCTGTCCTCCCTGCGGCGCACGCTCTCTTCTCCGATAGAGTTCTTCCGCCAGGCGGACAGCGAGATCGAGCGGCGCATCCAGGAGCTGATCAACCGGGGAGAACTGGCAGAAGAGGAGGGCATCCGTCTGCGCGATAAACTGCTGGTGATCAAACTTGGATCCCGGGAGGCGGAACAAATCGGTGATAAGACGCTGGAAAAAGTGCTAGCCGAGCGCGGCGTCCCCACTCGAGAGGACATGGACCGGCTGATCGAGCAGATCGAGACGCTGACCACCAAACTGGCCTCCTTGCAAGAAACCGAGACGGAGGAATAGACGGCCCTCTCCAAACAGCGCTTCACCGGCCTCATCCATGATTACCTTACAAGGCTCAGCCCAACGCACCTACGTCTTCCCCGCTGACCGACCGACAGCTTACGCTTTCTACGCCGACCTGAGCCGGGTGTTGACCTTGCTGGATTACATCTCCATCGCGGATAGGTTCTCCGAAAAAGAATACCGCCTGGCTTACCAGGCGACGGAGCTAGGGCTTTACCACGTGAGCCTGACTTGCGATATCAAAGCCGGTTTTGACCGGAGCAATCACGCTATCCGGGTGCGACCTTTTGAAAGCAAAAACCCCATTCAGCCCAGCGTTGGAACCCATTCCTTAGAAGCGATGGCATACTATTCCAGCGACTCCATTTTCCGGGATCTGGGCGAGCGCACGCGCGTGGAATACCGCCTGGCGTTGAAAGCTATTATCCCCAAACCTTTCGGGTTAAGCCTGGTGCCCGATGCGCTGCTCGAGCAGATCGCCAACAATATCGTGCGCCGGCGCATCTACGAGATCACCGATGCCTTCGTCCAGCGTTCGATCGAGGCTTTCCCCCAGGCAGCGCAGGTCGCCCGGATAAAATAAATGCGTCCGGAATCTCACTATGGAGAAATATGTCGTATCAACTCGTAACCTTTCACCTTCAGGGTGCATCTAATGAGCGGTAATGGTCAACATGCCGAGTTCTCCTTGCAAGCTTTGCGCGCCGGGGATCGGGAAGAATTCGCCCGACTGGTGGACGAATACTCTGGCCTGATCTACCGCCTGGGGTTGAAGATGCTGGGAAACACCCAGGACGCCGAGGACATCCTGCAAGAAACTTTCATCAAGGCATACCGGCACCTGGAGGGTTTCGACGGCCGTTCCAGCCTGTCCACCTGGCTGTACCGCATCGCTACCAACGAAGCGCTGATGTCCCTGCGCCGGAAACGTCCCCAGGTGATCTCGGTCGAAGAACCCTATCCGCAGGATGAGGCTCTGCCAGAACCCATGCAAATCGTTGATTGGTGCTGCGTTCCGGAAAAAGAACTGATGACCGAGGAGGGGCGCTGGCATCTGGACCAGGCGATCGAGACCTTGACGGAGAGTTTACGGGTGGTCTTTTTGCTGCGCGATATCGAAGGGCTGTCTACCCGGGAGACTGCCGAGATCTTGGGACTCAGCGAGGCTGCGGTGAAGACCCGCCTGTCGCGCGCCCGGCTGCAGCTGAGGGAAGAGCTGAGCGCATACTTTGGCGAAATGGTGATTGGAGAGGCAGATGAAAGAGCATAAGAACTGCCGCGACATGCTGGCATCCTTGTCCGAGTACGTCGATGGCACGCTGCGACCTGAGCTGTGCCAGGAAATCGAGCGGCACATGGCTGGCTGCCAGGACTGCCAGATCGTCGTGGACACACTGCGGAAGACGGTCTCCTTATACCGAACCACCGCGCCCCCGCCGGCCTTGCCGGATGACGTGCGAGACCGCCTATACCGCCGCCTGGACCTGGACGAGTTTTTGTCCTGACCGGCGCGTGTGTAACCTTTTCCGCTCCACGGCATCTAAAGGGATGTCATGTCCACCGAGCTCACCGAGTTTCACCTGCAGCTTGAAGCGCCGGGCGAAGAAACACCCGATCGAGAGCGAGACGCATCGCCTGAGCGGGTCGAATGGCGGCCTGGGGTGGTTTGCCCCGCCTGCCGCGCGGACCGCCTGGATTATGATGGGCTGCTCAACCTGAGCTGCCCGAGCTGCGGCTACACCCTGGGTGGATGTTTTACCTGATAAACTTTATTTCTACGCAGTTTGCGGAGGAGCAAAAAATTAATAAGATGGCAAATTTATTGAACGATGCGGTAAAAGAACAAGTACGGGATGTCTTTGCCGAGCTGAAAAATCCCGTGGAAGTGCTCTTCTTCGGGCAGGAGGACAGCTGCGACTACTGCGAGGACACCCGCCATCTGGTCGAGGAAGTCGCCGACCTGTCGGATAAGTTATCGGTTTCCACATACGATCTGGACACGGACGCCGAGCTGGCCGGACGCTATAAAGTAGACAAGGCCCCCGGGCTGGTCCTGTTGGGGAAAGACGGCGGAGCGCTGCTGGATTATGGCGTGCGCTACGCCGGGATCCCTTCGGGACACGAGTTCAGCTCCCTGATTCACGACCTTGTGCTGGTATCCAAGCGCGATTCCGGTCTGAAAACAGGCACGCGCGAGCTGCTCAAGAAGCTCGAAGGCCCGGTCCACCTGCAGGTCTTCGTCACACCCACGTGCCCGTACTGCCCGCAAGCCGTAGTGCTGGCTCACCAGATGGCGATGGAGAGCCCGCTGGTCGAGGCAGAGATGGTCGAGGCGATGGAATTCCCGGAGCTTTCCAGCCGTTTCAACGTGAGCGGCGTACCGCAAACGACGATCAACGCCGGCGCCGGGACGGTGGTAGGCGCCATGCCGGAGGACCGTTTGCTCGCCGAGATCATGCGGGCGGCGAACCCCGTAGAGGCGGTGGAAGCCTGATGAACCAGAGCGCGGCGATCAAAATCGCGGCGGCGACCGAGAATGGCGAGACGCTGAGCAGCCACTTCGGGCGCGCGCCCCAATACATGGTCTACAGCATAACAGATGGCGAAATCTCGTCGGTTGAGAAGCGTGAAAAGCCCCACCACGGCGGCGAGGAGCACGACCACGAGCACGGACACCATCAACCACACGCCCATGGGGACATGTTCGCCCCGATAGGTGATTGCCAGGCGCTGCTGGTCGGCGGGATGGGCCAGCCCGCTTACCAGAAGGCGCAGGCTGCCGGGCTGGAAATCTTCCTGACCGGCGGCCCGATCGAGTCCGCCGTGCGGGCTTACCTGAGCGGCGAACTCACCAGCGATATGCGCCGGGTGCACGCGCATCGCTGAACGAGCAGGCAGGAGCTTGCATGACCGCTACTCCTCGAAAAACCTCACGAACGGGACGATCCCGCCGGGGAAACGGCTACATCGGCCTGGCGCTGATCGGCCTGGGGTTGATCGTTCTGGGCGTCGTGGCCTTCGTCCTGATGGCCCCCCCGGAGGCTGAAGCGCTCAAGCCGCCGGTAAATTCCCCGATCCCAGCTGAAGTAAACTTCACGGCTCCGCAGCTGCTCCTGGAGGACCTGGAGGGCAATACGGTTTCACTGGAGGATTTGCGCGGCAAGTTCGTCCTGGTGAACAACTGGGCTACGTGGTGCCCGCCGTGCCGCGAAGAGATGCCTACCCTGGAAGCCTATTACCGCAAGCACCGTGACCAGAACTTCTCCCTGGTCGGCATCGAGGCCGGCGAACCAGCCGACCAGGTGACCGAGTTTATCGAGGAATACGGGTTGAGCTTCCCTGTCTGGTTGGACGCCGAAGGACAGGCGCTGCGCGGTTTTTTCAACAATGCGCTGCCCAGTTCGTACTTGATTGACCCGGGCGGGACGGTGGTGCTGGGTTGGACGGGGGCGATCTCCCCGGCGGCGTTAGAGCAGTACGTAACCCCTTACTTGGAGGAATGATGGACGCCAAAGTAACCTGGCAACAGCGGATGACCTTTACCGGGACCGCCGATTCCGGTCATGAGCTGGTTCTGGATTCCGATGCCAGCGTAGGCGGCGACGACAGCGGATTGCGCCCCATGGAGCTGTTCGCCATCGGCCTGGCAGGCTGCACGGCCATGGACGTGATCTCGATCCTGAGGAAGAAACGGCAAAATGTGACCGGGTTTGAAGTGCGCGTGCACGCCGACCGGGCTGAGGCGCATCCCAAGGTGTTCACGAGGGCGGTGATCGAGTACCACCTGAGCGGGGAGGACCTGGACGAAAAGGCTGTCTTGCGTTCCATCGAGCTCTCGGCCGAGCGCTACTGCCCGGCGCAAGGCATGTTAGACCAGATCATACCGATCGAGCTGAAATATTACCTCTACACGGATTTGGGGGACAGCCGGCGCGAGCTGCGCGCCAGCGGAGAATACGTCTCCGCCAAAAACACGGTTTGAAACTGAACTTCCTTTGGTGGCTGCCTTTCGGCGGCGTCCCAGAGATCACGACGGAACAGCTGCACCGCTGGCTGGAGGAGGGCCGCCCGGTGCAGCTGGTCGATTCACGCACCGGTCTGGAATTCGGCCAGGGCAGCCTTAACGGGGCTCAGCATGCGCCGGTGACCGAGCTGCCCGGGGCGATCGATCGCCTGGACCTCGACCCGCAGCGACCGGTGGTGCTGCTTTGTTTGAGCGGGCATCGCAGCAGGCCGGGGACGCGGCTGCTGCGCGCCCGGGGGTTCGAGGCCTACAGCCTGGAAGGTGGTATCATGGCATGGAGGCAAGCCGGCTATCTTTTGGAAGGGAAAGAACCATGATTACTTTTGAGAACGCCATCGTCATCGACCGCCCGGTGGAGGAGGTGTTCGCATTTGTCGCAGATTTCGAGAACGTCCCCAAGTGGAATTATTACGTCCGAAATGTGACCAAGACAACACCGGACCACACCGGCCTGGGCGCGACCTATCACCAGGTGCGTAAGTCGGACGTCCAGGATTACCGGGTGATCGAATACGAACCGAACGAAAAGGTCGTCGTGAAGACGCTTCCGCCTTCCCAACCTGCGTTCGAAATGCGCTTTACGTTCGAGCCAACGGGGAACGGCACCCGCATCCTCGACGAATGGGAGCTGGATACCGGCAGGCCAGAAATTTTAGAGCGCCTGGCTGCCGGCAGGGTCAAAGGGGCGGTGAAGGAGAACCTGGAGAAGTTGAAGGAGCTGCTGGAAACGGGCAGCGTCCAGCTCCAGGACGGGCGTCTAGAGAAACTGCCCTCCGATTTTCGCGGATAAGACACCTCAAGTCAGCGTTGATGAACACTTTTTCAGCATAATCGCCGAGAATCTTTATAGACGAGAAGGTTTCGAACGCCTGCCGCGCGCCCGCTGGGTCCGGCAGCTGTAACACCATGAAGGAGATAAAGCCGATGAACACCGTACTGGGTTGGATAGGAAAGGTGCTGGAGACGACGCCCGAACGCTGGTTGAGCATGGCAGAGAATTTGCCTCCTGAGATGCTCGTTCAACCCCCGAAAGAGGGGGAATGGTCGGCGCTGGATTGCCTGCAGCATTTGCTGGACACCGAGCGCTGGGTCTTCCCCGTGCGGGTGAAGCACATTTTAGCGGGCCAGGACTTCCCGGCTTTCGACCCCGACAGCGAGGGTACCCTGCTTGCCGAGACGCGATCGGGGCAGGAGATGGCGCGAGAATTTCAACAACTGCGCGCCGAGAGCCTCAAAACGCTCCAGCAAGTCACCCCGCAGGACATGGGGCGCAAGGCGCTCCACGCCGAGCTGGGCGAAGTGACGATGAGCGAGCTGCTGCACGAATGGGCCGGTCACGACCTGATGCACACCGTGCAGGCCGAACGGGCTTTAATGCAACCCTTCATTCGCGGCGCGGGCCCCTGGCAGGGTTATTTCAGCGACCACCTCGCCAAATAGCCTGCGGCTGGCTGGTCAGCTCGGACGATATTCGCGATCACATAGTGCTGGAGATTTCCGATGGAAAGCAAAGCTGTGCTGCTCGATTTATTCGCCGATAACAACCGGCGCGTTCACCAGCTGCTGGATGACAGTCCCCTGGAGTGCCTGTATTGGCAGCCTGACCCCGGCGCGAACAACATCGCCGTCACCATCTGGCACGCAACCCGGGTCTTCGACGTTTTCAAAACCCGGCACATCGACGATCTACCCGGGGAGATGGAGATCTGGAAGCGGAACGGTTGGATCGAGAAGACCGGCTACGACCCATACGGTTTGGGAGTCAACGGATGGGGCACGATTCAAGGGTATTCCATGGAGGAAGTCGCCGAGATCCCGCCGATGAGCAAAGCGCACCTGGGCGGGTATTACGATGAAGTGGTGGGGGTCTTGCAAGCCTACCTGAAAGAGACGCCGGAGGAAGAACTAGGGCAATTTGCGCCGGGTTTCGAAGGCAAGCAGACCAACTTTTTCTGGGTGAAACACCCGCTTTACGATCTCACCCGCCACGTAGGCGAAATGCTGGCGATCAAGGCGCAGTGGGAAAGGCAGTCCGGCTCAGCGTAATCGTCTTTTCAACTCAACTTACCGGGACTTCCTTTTTCCTTAACCCATAAGGAAATGTGTTCCGGCTGTACCGTATCCTTGACGCTGTTCAGCAGCTCAACGGTCAGGTCGTTCAAGTCAATTTGATCCCTGACTACCGCTGAAAAA
>CAYNWK010000204.1:0-7369 GCA_964400875.1 uncultured Anaerolineaceae bacterium
TGATTGATCGAACCTTCCGGCTGCTGCTTCCCGTGCTCGTTGCGGCTTCAGCCCTGGCGCTCTGGGTCGCGTTCGTGCGGGCCGCGCCCCTGCGCCCTCAGGCGGCGGTTTTCTGCGTCAAGCCCGGCGGCGGGGACGGCTGTGAGGATGCTATCCAGGACGCCCTCGACCTTGCCCAGCCGGGGGACACTATCCTGGTCGCTGCCGGCGTCTACAAGGAGAATGTGCTGATCAGCCAGACGGTGACCCTGCAGGGCGGCTGGGACGAGACCTTTTCCCTGCGCGACCTGGACAAGTTCTCCAGCACCATCCTGCCTGCCGATGAAACGGTCTCGGTGGTCTTCATCCACGGTGAAGCGGGGGATACGGGCCTGGTGGCCCCCACGCTGGACGGCTTTGAGATCACCGGTGGGCGGGCCGACCTGGGGAGCAACCACGGCGGGGGGTTGAGTGTCGTCGATAGCAACGCCCTCGTGATCAGCAACACCATCACGGATAATACCGCCTTCCTGCTGGGGGGCGGGGTCTGGGTCCAGCATGGCGCGCCCGTCTTGCAGGGCAACCAGATCACGAACAATCAATCTGTCGGCCTTGGGCAAGAGGCCCATGGCGGCGGTGTGCAGTTGGAGAACACCCAGGCTGCCCTGATGAACAATCTGATCGCCAGCAATGTTGTCAGCGGTACGCTGGCCTACGGCGGCGGGATTGAAATCTCCGGCACGGGCGTGGGACAGGTGGTCCTCAAGCGGAATCTGTTCATCAGCAACACGGCCTCTATCGACCCTTCCTATAAGGGCTATGGCGGCGCGCTCGCGGTGAGCAGCGGTCAGGCGCTCTTGGAAGGCAGCAGCGTGATCAGCAATACGGCTGTGGCGGCCGGCGGGGGCCTGTGGATCGGCGCCAGCGGTGTTTTCTCCCTTACAGACATTGCGGTCGTCGCCAATCTGACCGGGGGTGAGGGCGGCGGGATCTACAACACGGGCTTCATCTCGATTACCAACGCCACCATCAGCGGCAACGACGCGAAGGGCATGGGCGGCGGCATCGCCAATTTCGAAGCGATCGATCTGGTCAATGCCACCATCACCGGCAACGCCAGCGCCAACGGAGCCGGGGTATTCAACGCCAGCTCGGTCAACACGCTCAACTCGCTGATCGCCCTTAACAGTGGCGGTAATTGCCTGGGGGCCATGAACTCGCTCGGACATAACCTGGAGGATGGCGGCACTTGTGCTCTCGGTCAGCCGACGGACATGTCGAATACGCCGCCGTCCATCGACCAGCTGGCCGATAACGGCGGCGATTCCCAGACCCATGCCCTGCTTGCCGACAGCCCGGCCATCGACGCCGGGGATAACGCTAACTGCCCATCCATGGACCAGCGCGGTTCCCCCCGTCCGGCGGACGGCGACGGGGACGGCCAGGCGGTTTGCGATATCGGCGCTTTCGAGTTTGGTTTTATGCCCCTGTACCTGCCTTTACTTATCCGCTGATTAAATCCTCGGGTTGCAAATCAGATAGGAGTTACGCAGTTCGTCGGGAAAGTGGGGGTATTTGGGCGGGCGGAGCCCGCCCAAATACCCCCTTTATTCCTTAATAAACCCGAGGCATCTTTGCTCAGCTTGGTATGCACCTATCCCGTGACGGGTAGCGTACCCAGCTTGAAGAGCCCACGTCCCGCTTTGATCAACCAGAGCCCGTAAAGCCACAGGATGGGGGTCAGGGTGATGCTCAGCGCCGGAACTGGGACCAGGAAATAGAAACTGGCGAGAATGGCCACGCTGTAGACGAATATGCCGAGGAAGGCCGTGCTCTTCCCGAAAATCGACTTTCGCATGACGATTGACGTGATCAGAAAACCGATGGAAGGACCGATCCAGCTGAAGAAGGTTGCGAGCGGCAAGGTCGCCAGCCCCCAATTAGCGGCACCCGTGTATGCCATCTGTTGCGCCTCGGTCGTGGCTGTTGTGATGCTTTGTGCGAGGGTGACCAGTGCTAGCGTGTTGGATTCGGTAATCCCCAGGTCCAGGATAACGAAGACGCCCAGCAAACCGGCGGACCTCCTTTATTGTCTTGCAGCAGTAAAACTGCCCTCTGCCTTCAAATAGGCGTTAAAGAATTGCAAGACGGTCGCGTTCAGCTGCTCGATGGTGGCCAGTGGGTCCGCATCCGATCCGGCGAGGGAATGGACCGAGCCGTTCAACACATAGGCAAGCAGCGGCGAACTCAGCGGTAGATCGGTGAAGCTCAGGTGGTTTGTCCCTGCAAGATGGATTTCGTATGCTTGAGGAGCGGTCGCAGCTACGTGCCTGACTGCTACGACCTCGCTTGCATTCGGAATGGCGTCGATCCGCCGCGCTAACTCATCCGATAGAATGGTCAGGATCGGGACGGGATACGGGCTATCGTTCAGCACGCCCTTGCCGTCTACCACGTTTACGTATTCACCGGACAGGTCGGCGTCCAGGTTGACCACCGCGTCGATATCGTTCTGCCCGCTGGCGGCGCGCTCCCGCGCGACCTGGGCGCTGGCCTCTCCGCCCAGGGAGTGTCTCATCAAGCCGATCCTCTCCCCATCGACCAGCTGATAAACAACGGCCGAGCCGGGGTCCTGGGCTGAACCCAGGATCGTATCCAGGACGAAATTAATGTCGCTGGTTTCAACGGCCATCCATTTGTGCTCGAGTTGGAGTTCAGTGGCCTCATCGTACTTACCGTTGTTGACGTCGAAGAATTCCTGCCGAAAGGACGGAGCCTGAATGATCATGCGCCCATCGCTGCCGCGGGTGAAAAGGGCCAGGTAAGGATGGTCGATCGCGCAGACCACGTAGCCGTTGCTCGCCAGTTCCTGGAAGGTCGAGGTGTTGCTGGTTTTCATCCCCATCGAGCCGTGGGAAAAAACGACCAGGGGGTATTTTTCGCCGGTGGTTGAATCCCCCGGATACCAGAATTCCACGTTGACCTGCCTCTTTTCGCCGTTTTTGGTAAACGTTTCGATCTGATTTTCGTTCGTGTAGGTAAACAGGACAGTGGTCACCGCGTGTTTTCCGGTCACCTTGGGCGGCTGATGCTGGGGGAAGATCAGGGCTGGCGTGACGGCGATGCCGATCAGCAGCAACATCAAGATGCCGCGGGTAATGGCGGGGAGGACCCGGTAGGGTTGTTCCTCAACGGGTTTCCGCGCCAGCGACCAGGCGCCGAGCGCCGCCCAAACGAGCAGCAGCGCGGCCAGCAGGTACCAGCGGAAGCTCCACTGGACGAAGGAGGCCAGCGTGGCAAGGCCGAATACGAGCAGCCCGCCGATCCGCAGGTAGCTTCTAATCATTTCCTGGTTTGATCGTGTAGCCAGGCAGTAGCCGGTGAAGGCCGCCTGGGTGATAAAAGCGATGAGCAAAATTTCGGTACCCATGACCATGATTCCTTTGAGCTTCTTAATTGGGAGAGTGTTCGGAAAAGCAGTCGTCAGCGCCTATTTTCACCGGCAAGGGTGATATTCACCCCTACCAGCACATCCTCCAGCAAAATCTTCCGTTTCCATTACTTATTTGTAGCATCCTTGAGGAAAATCTCTCTACATCTCTTGGAGAGTTTCATCCTGGTCATGTGGATAGTTTCGCTTCGCTGTCGTGCAGGCGCAGCTTACAACATTTGCGTACACCCTCCTTCTCAAGGGCCCTTGACGGGAGCGCCTCATTAAGTTAGGATATTAGACAATTATCTAAATTATTTGATTATTGTCTAACGGCTTGGGAGAGG
Source organism: uncultured Anaerolineaceae bacterium (assembly GCA_964400875.1). Classification (GTDB taxonomy): domain Bacteria; phylum Chloroflexota; class Anaerolineae; order Anaerolineales; family UBA4823; genus CAYNWK01. Next base: position 3,757 of record CAYNWK010000204.1, read on the forward strand.
AGCGGGCGATGTTGGAACGCAGGCTGGGGCGCAGCGATTTAAAGGTCAGCGCGCTGGGGATGGGCTGCTGGGCCATCGGCGGTCCCATGCACGACCTCCGGTATCCCGAAACGAACTCGACCGGCTGGGGCCAGGTGGACGACGCCGAGTCTATCCGCGCCATCCACCGGGCGCTCGCTCTCGGGGTGAATTTCTTCGATACCGCCAACGCGTACGGCTGCGGTCACAGCGAGCGCGTGCTTGGACGGGCGCTGCAGGGTCGCCGGGCGGGTGTCGTGATCGCTACCAAGTTTGGCAAGGTGATCGATGAAGAGCAGCGCCTGATCGTCGATCGGTCGGCCGATCCCGCTTACATCCGCCGCACTTGCGAGGACAGCCTGCGCCGTCTGGGCGTGGAAACCATCGACTTGTTCCAGTTTCACGAATCTGACTGGCCTTTGGAGGACGTCCCCAGGATCCTGGAGGCCCTGGAAGCGCTGGTCGAGGCTGGCAAGATCCGCTGGTATGGCTGGAGCACGGACGACCCCGAGCGCGCGGCCGCCTTCGCCGCCGGCCCGCACTGCGCCGCGGTCCAGCATACCCTCAACGTCTTCTCCCCCGATGAGCGCATCGCCTCCTTGTTGGCCGTTTGTGAAGCGCACGACCTGGCCAGTGTGAACCGCGGCCCGCTGGCGATGGGCATCCTGACCGGTAAGTTCGACTCCGGGGCGACTTTCCCCGAGGATGACCTCCGCCACGGTTGGGATTTCAGGTCAGGCCGCTTTGCTGCGCTCCTGGAGCAGTTCGCCGCCGTCCGGGAGGCGCTCGCCAGCGGTGGGCGCACTCCCGCCCAGGGCGCCTTAGCCTGGATCTGGGCGCGCCATCCCCGCGCCATCCCCATCCCGGGTTTCAAGACCCGCTGCCAGGTGGAGGAGAACGTCGCCGCAGCCGAATTCGGGCCGCTGGAGGCGGAGCGGGTCGCCGAGATCGATCGCATCCTGGCGGAAATTAATAAGGTAAACTGAAAAGTTGTCACGTCGTTTGTTGAGGAGTTGAGTCATGATAGCACGCCGGCTGGGCAGGAGCGGTATTCAGGTCAGCGCCGTGGGCATGGGCTGCTGGGCCATCGGCGGGCCCTTCGAGCGCACCGACGGCGAGTCACGCAGCCCGATGGGCTGGGGCCGGGTGGACGACGCCGAGTCCATCCGGGCGATCCACCGGGCGCTCGACCTGGGGGTCAACTTTTTCGACACGGCGGATAATTACGGCGCCGGTCACAGCGAGCGGGTCCTGGGGCGCGCCCTGTCCGGCCGCCGGGCTCAGGCCGTGATCGCCACCAAGTTCGGCTCGGTCTTCGACGAGGATACCCGCACTCATTTTGACAACGCCGACGATGCCCTCACTCCCGCCTTCGTGCGCCAGGCTTGCGAGGCCAGCCTGCGCCGCCTGGGGGTCGAAACCATCGACCTGTACCAGCTGCACCGCGGCGGCTACGCCCTCGAGCGGGTCGACGATCTGCTCGAAGTACTCGAAGGGCTGGTCGCGGAGGGTAAGATCCGCTGGTACGGCTGGAGCACCGACGATCCCGGGCAGGCGCGTCGGTTTGCCCGCGGGGAGCGCTGCACTGCGGTCCAGCACCGCCTGAACGTCTTTCACGATGCCCCCGAGATGCTTTCCGTTTGCCGGGAGCACGATTTAGCCAGCATCAACAAGAGCCCGCTCAGCGCCGGCCTGCTGACCGGCAAGTTCACCCTCGCATCGGACATTACCGACGAGCAAGACGAGCGCTATGCCTGGGATTTCTCCACCGGCGTCGTCGCCCAGCGAGTTCAGCAGGTGGAGGCCCTGCGCGCCGCCCTGACCCAGGATGGGCGCACACTCGCCCAGGGCGCGCTGGGTTGGAACCTGGCGAGCAGCCCGCTTACCATCCCTATCCCCGGCTTTAAGACCGTTCGCCAGGTCGAGGAGAACGCCGGGACGCTCGACCGCGGGCCGCTTGGTCCCGAGCAGATGGCCGCCGTCGACCGGATCCTGGAGCGTTGAGTGAGGCGTTGGCTTTCCAACCGTGATGGGATAGAATCAAGCTTGGCTGAGGAACGCTCTCCTGCCCTTGACGATTCTTCAGACAGCTTTTGCTCATGCTGATTTCCGTGATCGTCCCGGTTCTCAACGAGGCCGGATACATCCTCGAATCCCTGGCCTCCGCCCGATCGGGTTGCTCGCATGCTGAAGTCGAGCTCATCGTCGTTGACGGCGGCAGCACCGACGGCACGCCGCGCCTCATCCCCGGCGATGCCCGCCTGCTGGCTGCGCCGCGCGGCCGCGCCGTGCAGCTGAACTGCGGGGCGCGCGCCAGCCGCGGGGAGGCCCTGCTCTTCCTGCACGCCGACTGGCGGCTGATGTCCGGCGACCAGGCCCAGTTCGCCCGCCGGGAGGCTTTCTTCCGGGTGGGCGGCTTCCCCGAGATCCCCCTGATGGAGGACCTCGAGCTGGCCCGCCGGCTGGGCCGGGTGGGCCGCCTGGCGCGCCTGCCCCTGCGCGTCTCCTCCTCCAGCCGCCGCTTCCGGGAGGTCGGCTCTTGGCGCCAGACCTGGCTCAACCTCAGCCTGGTATTCCGCTACCTGTACTGCGGGCGGGCCCCCCCGGACCTGGCCCGTTCTTACCGTTCCAGCCGCGAGCTCGTCTGACCCCGCCTCCTATCTTCCTCTAACGCCGCGCATACCTGATTCATATCTTCACAGCCTATAATTTAACCGGTATGAAACCGGGCAGCTCCCGTTTAACCTCGATTCGGACTGCATTTCGATCTTTATTCCCTCTCCCTTATCCCCTCTGGTCGGGAACTGTCCTTTAGGAGAATTGAATTATGAATTTGGATAAATACACACAAAAATCACAGGAAGCCATCCTGGACGCTCAGCGTCTGGCGGGCGAACTGAACCACCAGACCATCGAACCGGCCCATATCCTGGCAGCTTTGCTCCGCCAGGATGAAGGCGTCGTCCCGGCCATCGTCACCCGGGTTGCCGGGAGCGTGGCGGCCCTGCGTCAGGACCTGGTCAATGACCTGGACAGCCGCCCCAAGGTCTACGGCGCGGGTGGCGAGGTCGGCCTGTCCCGCCAGGCCAGCGACGTCTTTAACGCCGCTGAGCGCTACGCCAAGGGCATGCAGGACGATTACGTCTCGACCGAGCACATCTTGCTCGGCCTGACCGAGAGCAGCGAAGCCAAGCGGCTCTCCCAATACGGCCTGGACAAAGACGCCATCCTCAAGGCGCTGGCCGGCGTGCGCGGTTCGCAGCGCGTCACCACACCGACGCCCGAATCGACCTACCAGTCGCTCGAGCGCTACGGCCGCGATCTGACCGCACTGGCACGCCAGGGCAAGATGGACCCGGTCATCGGCCGCGACGACGAGATCCGCCGGGTCATCCAGATCCTTTCCCGGCGCACCAAGAACAACCCTGCCCTGATCGGCGAACCCGGCGTCGGCAAGACCGCCATCGTCGAGGGCCTGGCCCAGCGCATCGTCAACGGCGACGTGCCCGAAGGCCTCAAGCGCAAGCGCCTGGTGCAGCTGGATATGAGCGCCCTGGTCGCCGGGGCCAAGTACCGCGGCGAGTTCGAGGAGCGC
>CAYNWK010000205.1:0-7352 GCA_964400875.1 uncultured Anaerolineaceae bacterium
AGTACGCCGCCCTGATCGGCGAACACCACGACCGGGCAGGTGAACGTGACCTGGCGGCGAGTTGGTACCGGCAGGCCGGGGAACAGGCTGCCGTGCGCTACGCCAACGCCGAATCGGTGCGCTTCTTCACCCGTGCGTTGGAATTGACCTCGGAAAAAGAGCTCGCCGAGCGTTACGACCTCCTGTTCGCCCGCGAAGAGGCCAACGACTTGCTCGGCGACCGCCAGGCCCAGGAGCAGGATCTACAAACCTTGGATGAATTGGTCGAGCAGTTGGACGACGACAACCGGCGCGCCGAAGTCGCCCTGCAGCGCGGTTTGTTAGCGCTGAAAACCGGCGAGTACAGGTTAGCCCGCCAGGCGGCAGGTTCCGCAGTGCGGCTGAGCGAAGCCAGCTTGCAGGAGGATGAGAAAGCGACTCGGATCTGGATCGATGGCTACCTCATCCTGGGACGGGCCTCTCACTGGTTGGGTGAGATCGAGACTTCCTGGCTGGAGCTGTCCCGCGCCTTGGAAATGGCCCAGCAAATTGGTTACAAGCGCGGTGAGGTCACCGCGCTGGAGCGGCTGGGCAGCATTTACGTAAGCCAGGTGGATTACCCGAAAGCTGTCGAACACCAACAGAAAGCTCTGCGCCTGGCGCGCGAACTCGGCGATCGGCGGTTGGAGCGATCGGTGCTCAATAACCTGGGCGCTGTCGCCAAAGAACGCGGGGACTACCAAACTGCGGTTGATTATTACAAGCAAAGCCAGTCCATCGCGGGCACCATCGGCGACCGTTTGGGAGTGAGCATGACGTTGAACAACCTGGGCGAGATCGCCCAGCTGCAGGGAGATTACGGGCAGGCGATCGGCTATTCACAAAGCTCTCTGGCGACCTCCCGGGCTATCGGGGATCGCAACGGGGAAGGCATCTCCCTGGCAAACCTGGGCGAGACGCACGCTGCGATCGGCGAATACCCGCAAGCGCAGGAATTCGCCGCTCAGGCTCTGGAGATCGTGCGGGAAACGGGCTTCCGCATGGGCGAGGGTATCATCCTGGGAAACCTGGGAAAGATCGCTCAGAACCAGGGTGATTATCAAAAAGCAAAAGAACTGGCCGATCAAGCGCTGGCGATCACTGAAGAGGTAGGCGACCGCATCGGTCAGGGTATTGCTCTTCAAGGGCGTGGCGAAGCGTTAGCCGGGTTGGGCGAATCTCAAGCCGCAGCCGAGGCTTACCAACGCGCTTTGGCTATCTGGGACGAATTGGATGACAAAAATGGGCGCTGGCAGGCTTTGGCGGGTTTAGCCCGCTTGGCGCTGGCGAGCAAAACGCCCAAGGGTTTGGCACGCGCTCTTGAACACGTCGAGCCGATCCTCGAAGCATTTGATGCTGCTAGCGCCGCGGCCGAGGTTGAGACCCCGCTGGAAATCCTCGCAACCTGCTGGAGAGTGCTGGAGGCTAACCGGGACCCGCGCGCCGGTGGAATTCTGGCGCAGGCGCAGGCCAACCTGCAAGCGCGCGCCGGGCGCATCAGCGACCCCCAGCTGCGCCGGTCATTCCTGGAACGCGTGCCGCTTCACCAGGAGATCCAGGGAAAGCAATGAACCCCCGAGAGCAAGTTCAGGTGAGGAATTTGAAGGCGGTATGCCGGCCCAGCCCCCTGCGCACGGCCAGCTGCACCCAAATCGACCCCAGATTATCGACCAGGGAAACAACGCCCAGGTCGCCCACGTAAATCGGCCACAGGCCAGCGTCCACGATCAGCGTCTCAACCGCATCCTGCGCATCTCCCGGCGGGCCGCAGTAGAAGTGGTCCGCCTGGATCTCGTCGAACTGGGGCTCGGCGAAGACCTCCCACCCTAATGAGTTGAACGCCCGGTAGATCTGCGCGTCAGGGGCCTGCGCCTGCAGAACAGCCACGTTGTTGATCACCTCGGCTCCGAAATCGTTGGTCGCGTCGATCAGGATCTTCCCATCGAGGGCGGCGCTGTGTTCCTCGGCAAACTCCCCTACCGTCCGGTGGGGAATGGCGACGAGCACGACTTCACCGGACGCCAGGGCTTCAGCGTGCATTTCGGCAGCAGCCTGGCCCTGGATGGAATCCAGCATGGATCTGACTTTGTCCGCGCCGGGTTCGCGCGAGCCGAAAGATACCTCGTGACCGGCTTCAGCCCATTTGCGGCCTAGAGTGCTGCCGATATGGCCCGTACCTAGAACTGTGATCTTCATCAGCATATCCTTCCTTTAAGTAGTTTTTGGAGTTACGCGGTTCCCCCGGAAAGTGGGGGTTGGTCGGGCTTTAACCGGGGAAACAAACCCCAAAGACCCATTATAATCAGTTACCATGTCCGAAGTCATCCTCGTCCGCTACGCCGAGATCGCCTTGAAAGGGGACAACCGGCCGATCTTCGAAGCCCAACTGCAGGACAACATCCAGGAGATCCTGGGGTTCCCCCCCGAGAAAGTCCAAAAGTTCCACACCCAGTACGCCGTTTGCCCGGATGAGGGGGAAATGGTGGTAGCTTTGCGGAGCATGGCGCGCGTGTTTGGCGTGGCCTGGTACGCCCCGGCGCGCACCTGCGCCAGCCTGATGACCGACATCCTCGCGACTGGTGAAAGCATCGCCCGGGAGGTGTTCGACCCGCAGAAAAGTTTTGCCGTGCGGGCGCAGCGCTCGGATAAATCGCTGCCGTTCACCTCGGTGGACGTCGAGCGCGCCCTGGGCAACGCCGTAATCCAGGCTATCGGAGCCCCGGTGAACCTGGGCGAGCCGCAACAGGTATTGTACGTATCGATCTCCACGGAAGGCAGCTACCTGTATACCGAGAAATTCCCCGGACCGGGCGGCCTTCCGGTGGGCACCTCCGGGAAAGCGCTCTCCCTGATCTCGGGAGGCATCGATTCCATCCTGGCCTCCTACCTGGTGGCCAAGCGCGGCGCGCAGGTCGATTTCCTGCATTTTCACATCTTTCCCGACCAGAGCCGGGTTCTCGAATCGAAGATTCCGGACTTGACCAACCGGCTGGCCGCTTACACCCTGTCGGATAAGTTGTATCTATGCAGCTACCTGCCCTTCGAGCGCGCTGCGCTGGGTTTGGAAAAGGACGACCGGGGCTACGAACTGGTGCTTTTCCGCCGGGCAATGGTGCGGGTAGCCGCCAAACTGGCACGCCGCCTTGGTTACCATGCCCTGGTATTGGGGGATAGCCTGGGTCAGGTGGCCTCCCAGACGATGGAGAACATCGTCGCCGTCGATGATGCGGTCTCCATGCCAATTTTCCGCCCTCTGATCGGCATGGACAAGCGGGAAGTCATCGACCAGGTCAAGGCCCTGGGCATGCTCCGGCAAGCGACCGCCCGGTATAAGGACTGCTGCGCGATCATCGCCCCTCACCCGGTCACCAAAGCTTACCTGCCCGTCGTGCGCAAGATCGAGAAGAAACTGTCCAGCTTCGAGATGGTTAAAGAGATGGCTGCGCAGCTGGAGACTATGGAGCTCAGCAGACTCCAATCCGAAATCATTTAGGAGTTACGCAGTTTCCCAAGAGGGGGGTGTTTGGGTGGGCTGCGCCCGCCCAAACACCCCCCTTGCTTCCCTAAGGGCGTAAGCCTTAAGTCTTAAGATTAAGCGGTGATTAAACCTTGTAGCGATTAAGGTTGTACTGTATACTACCCCGTGCAGTTCATCTTTCAGCGAAGGAGCACACCGGAGCCTCCTGCAAGGAAAAAAAGCATGTCCAAGCCGCTCACCCGCCTCTCCCCTCTCTTTATTCTGTTGGCGCTTATGGTGATCGCAACCGGAAGCCGGGCGCAAGACGGCGAGCCCCAGGCCGGAAGCGAACACCTTTTTTATTTGCCCACCGTATACAATTCGATTCCACCGGTCTGGATCGGCCCGGACGGCGGCACGGTCATGGACCTGGCGGTCGATCCCAACAGCCCCAACACCGCCTACGCCGCCACCTGGGGCGGCGGGCTGTTCAAGACGGTCAACGGCGGGGCAAACTGGGACGCAGTAAACACGGGTTTGGGCAACCTGTTGATCAGCGCGGTGGCCGTAGACCCGACCAACTCATCGGTGCTGTACGCCGGGACTTATAAAGACCGGTTGTACAAATCGATCGACGGGGGAGCGAACTGGTTCAGCGCCAGTCAGGGACTTCAGGAAGAATTGGTCGTTTACACCATCGCCATCGAACCCCAGGACTCGGACAGGATCTTTATCGGCACGCGCGGGAAATCGAACAACGGCGGCCCGCCATGGAACGGGGTGATTTACAAGAGCACCAACGGGGGCGCCAGCTGGGGGGAGGTCCTGACCGACGTCGGCGGCAAAAACGCCCAGGACTGGGCTTACCAGATCGCCATCAACCCGAACTCCACCAACGCGATCTTCGCTGCCACGCACGAGCACGGTCCTTACCGCAGCACGGATTCCGGAGATACCTGGAAGGCGGTCAGCACCGGGATCGACGACCTGTCGGGGCGCACGATCGTGATCGACCCGACCACCAGCAGCCCGGTGACCCTCTACTTTGGCGTCTGGCACAACACCGGGGTCTATAAATCGACCAACGGCGGGGGCGCCTGGGTTTTGAAAGGCGACGGCCTGGGCGACGCCAAGATCTACCGCGTCGCCATAGACCCGTTCAATCCCAACGTGCTACTAGCGGCGACCTTTAAAAAAGGGATCATGAAATCCACGAACGCCGCCGGCAAATGGTCCGATTCAGGGCTGCAGAAATTCGACATTTACGCGGTTGGCTTCAACCCGTTTAACAGCCTCGAGATCTACAGCGGGACGATGAGCAACGGGCTGTACAAAAGCGTGGACCACGGATCGAGCTGGGAGCAAAGCCAGACCGGGGTCCGGGCTACCTCGGCGACGGCTTTCCTGGTTTCCCCGGTTAACGCGGAGGATTACTTCGCCAGCCAGGCCGATGGCGGCGTCTCACGCTCGATCGACGGCGGCGCCACGTGGTCCGACCTCACCGGCAACCTGCCGGAACGGCTGATCCGCAGCCTGGCGATGCCTCCGGATAAAGCCAATATCCTCTACGCGCTGACCGAGAGCGCCGGCCTGTTCCGCTGCGACCTGAGCGGCTCTGGTTGTTGGGTACATGTTGGGACGAATCTGCCCGGGCCGACGAACCTGGCGCCGGACTACTCCCCCGCACTGCCGCTGGAGGCAGGCCCCGGACTGGAGGCCATGCTGCCTGACGCCGAGCCCGAACTGCTGGCGCCGTCCCGCGCGACCGGGGTCGATCAGCTGTACGCCGCGCTGCTGACCATGCAATTCGCCCCCTCCAATCCCCAGGTGGCTTACCTGGGCACTTCGGGGAGAGGTGTGTACCGCAGCAGCGACGGCGGTATAACCTGGAGCTCGGCCGGACTGGCCTCTCTCTCCGTGGGCGGCCTGGCGGTCAGTCCAAGCGATCCGAACCTGATTTATGCCGCCACCAGCGCCAGCGGAGTGGTCAAGTTCAGCATGAACGGCGGCGTCAGCTGGGCGGATTCACCCATTCCCAGCGTTCAGGTCAACTCGCTCGATTTTTCGGCAGCCAACACGCCGGTCCTGTTTGCAGCGACGAGCAACGGGGTTTACCGGCTCACCGGAAGCTCCTGGACGCAAAGCGGGCTGCCGGGATCGGCGATTAATGCGATCGCCGCCCACCCAACCAGGCCAAAAGTCATTTTCGCCGGAACGTACGATGGGGCTTTCCTCTCTACAGACGGCGGGCAGACCTGGATTGCGGGCCCGTATGACCTGGATGGGCTGAAAGTGCAGGCGATCGGCTTCGACCCATCCGACCCGGATCACGTCTACTACGCCACCTCATCCCGGGGAGTGCTCAAAGCTTCGATCCCGTAGCAACGCCCGCGTCAGTTGGATGGGCCTGAAGAAATACCGCCGGTGAGCATCACAAAGGCTCGGGCTGAACGTTCAGCCCGAGCCTTTGGGTTTTTCTGGAACTCCACTTGGTGGGTTCAGACTTACCCGTCGCCGACGAAGACGGCCTCGGCGGGAGCGCCTTCGCGCACATCCTTGATGCGTTCGACCAGCGGCTCCAGCGCTTCGACCAGGGCCGTTTTATCGACCCCTTCGACCTTGAGGGTGATCTCGCGGTCTTCGCTGCTTTCGCCCAGGAAAGTTCCCAGGGCGATGATATTGCCCCCCTGCTCGTAAATCGTCTTTGTGAGCGCGGCCAGCACGCCCGGTTTGTTGGGCACCAGCGTGTTGATGCGCACCCCGGGCTCGCGCGCGCCGAGCAGCTCCAGGAAAATCTTAAACAAATCCGTTTCGGTGATGATTCCGACCACCTGCCCTTCACGCAGCACCGGCAGGCCGCCGATCTTGTGATCGGCCATAATGCGTGCAGCTTCCTCTATGGGCGTATCCTCGCGGATGGCGATCACCCGGCGCGTCATCACCTTAGAAACGGTGATCTTGCCGAGCAGGTAGTTGATCTCCCAGATACTGAGCGTGGTGGCGTCGGAGGGCTGGGCATGGAGCAAGTCCCGTTCTGAAACGATTCCCATCAGCTTGCCTCGCCTGTCAACCACCGGGAAGCGGCGTACGTTCTCTTCGCGCATCATGCGGATCGCCTCCGGAACCAGCGTGTCCGGATAGACCGTGATGACCGGCCGAGTCATGCGCTCTTTAACCAACATTGCGATTCTCCTTTGAAATGGTTGTTGTTTTGGTCCTCGGGATTTCCTGGAGCAGGTTTATTATGAGGTTTCGACGGGCTAAGCTCCTCAGAACCTCAAAAATTTACCTGCCAGGATGATTTCCGATGATTCCGTAGATTTTATGAGATCGATCGAACCAGCAGCAGCGGGCGATCCACTTGATGGAGCACACCGGCCGCCACGCTGCCGTAAAATACCCGCGCCAGCCCCGAACGGCCGTGGCTTGCCATAGCGATCAGGTCAACTTCTTCTCGTTCGGCCACGTCGATAATGCCGCGGACCACCGGTCCCTCTTCCAGGATCTTACGTACCTGTACGCCTTTGGCGCGGAACTCCCCTTCCAAAGCGTTCAGGTAGGTTTGAGCCTCCTTTTTAATACCCTCACGCTCCAGTTGTTCGACGTCCACTTCGGCGTGATACCCGTGAGAGCTCACGTAGGCAATTTGGGGTTCGACGACCTGTAGAAGCAAGAGCTCGGCTTTGAACGAGAGAGCCATGGCCTCGACGTGGGACAAAATTCGCTCGGCCCGCTTGGAGCCGTCCAGCGGGACCAGGATTTTTGAATACATAGCGCAACCTCCTAAGGACAGATTATACAATAGCAGCCAAACCAAGCTGCCTCATTCCAGGACCGCATAAAAGCCGATATAAAACAGCAAGATCGCAGCGGCAAA
>CAYNWK010000206.1:0-7216 GCA_964400875.1 uncultured Anaerolineaceae bacterium
GTTTGAAGATCAAGCTGCGGGGTAATGATACGGATTGGGATTACCGGCGGATCATTGGGGTCGGGCGGATCGGCGCTGAGCACGGCGTGGATTGGCTGACCGCGGATTTTAACTGCACCGTGACCGATCCGGCGTACGTCAACGCCATCCTGGATCGTTTAATGGCGGACCACCCCCGGATCTACGGGATGATACTGTATGTCGAGCAGCCCTTTCCGTATAATTTAGAGAGGTTTCGCATAGCCGTTCACAGCGTATCGGCACGCAAACCTTTGTTCATGGACGAGAGCGCCCACGACTGGGAGTTGGTGCGTCTCGGCCGGGAGTTAGGCTGGACGGGCGTGGCGCTCAAGACCTGCAAGACGCAAACCGGAGCGCTGCTTAGCCTGTGCTGGGCTAAGGCGCACGGGATGACCGTTATGGTGCAGGATTTGACCAACCCGATGCTGTCGCAGATCCCGCACGTGCTGCTTGCCGCACACGCTGGTACGATCATGGGCGTCGAGACCAACGCGATGCAGTTCTACCCGGCGGCCTCCCGTCCGGAAGAAGCCGTACATCGTGGAATTTACCGGAGGCGGGCGGGACGGTTGGATTTATCCACAATCCAGGGGGCAGGATTTGGGTATCGCTTAGGTGAGATCGGGCGGGTCCTTCCGGATCCTGTGGAGAGCTGCGGTAACCAGGAGACTGGCATGAGCGAGTCGGTGCACTGATGGATCTGAACGAAGTTACCCAACTGTACGACTTTAGCGGGCGCGTAGTGGTAATCTCTGGAGGCGCGGGGGTGCTGGGGGGAGAAATGGCCTGCGCGCTGGTGGGCTGCGGCGCGAGCGTGGTGATCCTGGACCGCGATCCGGGGCGCGCCGACCGATTGATGGACAGGCTGGGATGCTATCCGGGCTGCTCTTTGGTGGTCTACGCCGATGTGCTCGACAAGGGTACGCTCGTCAAGGCGCGGGAAATCACCATCCGAGAATTTGGCCGGGTAGACGGGCTGATCAACGCAGCCGGTGGAAACCACATCACAGCCACAACCAGCTCGGATTTGTCCTTCTTCGACCTGCCGACCGAATCCTTACAGGCAGTCCTGGATCTCAACTTAATGGGGACCATCCTGCCCAGCCAGGTGTTCGGGCGGCAAATGGTGGAACAAAGCGAAGGAGCCATCTTAAACATTTCTTCGATGAACGCCTACCGCCCGCTGACCCGCGTACCGGCATATTCTGCGGCGAAGGCCGGGGTGAGCAATTTTACTCGCTGGCTGGCCGTACATATGGTACAAAATTACTCACCGCGCATACGCGTGAACGCGATCGCGCCGGGTTTCTTCCACACCCAGCAAAACCACTACTTGTTGTATGATCAAGGCCGCGGGCAGCTGACACCGCGGGGTCAGACGATCCTCGAACATACACCGATGGGCAGGTTCGGCGAGCCGGAGGATTTGTTGGGCACGGTTTTGTGGCTGCTGTCCCCGGCTTCCCGTTTCGTCACCGGGGTGGTCATACCTGTTGATGGCGGCTTTTCGGCTTTCAGCGGAGTATGAGTATCATCGAAACAGGATAATTTTCGAGACCACGGCGCTTATGATACTGAGGATGAATAGGAACGCGCAGGACGCGGATAACCCGCAGATTCCTCGGATAAATCAAAAATCTCGTCCAAGATGCTGGGTGAAACTTGAGGAAGAACAGGGAGAATATGATCGGTACAGGCGGTCCGAATTGCCAGTTAAGTGAAGAGCAGGTTGGGGAACTACTACGCCAGGCCTTCGCTTCGAGGATGCTTAACGGCAAGCGCGTGCTGGTGATCATCCCAGACAGCACCCGCACTGCGCCGATCCCGATGCTCTTCCGCCAACTCTACCAGGTCCTGGGCGCCAAAGTATCCGCCCTGGATTACCTTGTAGCGCTCGGCACTCACCCCTGCATGAGCGCGGAGGCTTTACGCCGCCTGGTAGGAGTAACGGCAGAGGAGCTGGCAGCGCGTTATAAAAAGGTCAACCTGTTCAATCACCGGTGGGACCTGGCGGAAACCTGGGCGACCGTTGGAGAGATCTCGGTTGAGGAGACACGCGAGTTGAGCGGTGGACTCCTCTCGGTCAACGTACCCGTGCGCATCAACCGCAAGGTCTTGGAATACGACCTGGTGCTAGCCTGCGGCCCGGTGTTTCCTCACGAGGTAGCAGGGTTTTCGGGAGGGAACAAGTATTTCTTCCCCGGTATCAGCGGACCGGAAGTGATCAACTACACTCACTGGCTGGGGGCGTTGGTCACCAGCTATGCGATCATCGGGACAAAGTACACGCCGGTGCGTAGGGCGATCGACCGGGCTGCCGGGATGATCCCCGGAGAGAAGATCTGCCTGTGCATGGTCGTGGATCACGAGGGTTTACATGGCTTATACATCGGGGACCCGCTCGAGGCATGGTCAGCGGCGGCGGACTTATCCGCTCAACTGCACATTCGCTACGTGGAGCATCCTTATAAGCAAGTGCTCTCGGTGATGCCCGAGCTGTACGATGACCTGTGGACCGCGGCAAAAGGGATGTACAAAGTGGAACCTGTCGTCGCCGACGACGGCGAAGTGATCATTTACGCTCCGCATCTCACCGAGATATCCTACACGCACGGTAAATTCATCGACAAGATTGGTTATCACGTCCGGGATTACTTTCTCAAGCATTGGGCACGATACAAGCATTATCCCTGGGGCGTCCTGGCTCATTCTACCCATCTGCGGGGGATCGGCAGCTACGAAGAGGGCATCGAGAAGCCGCGCATCCGGGTTACGCTGGCTACCGGCATCCCGTCCGAGCGCTGCGAGCAGGTCAACCTCGGTTACAGGGATCCGGAAGAAATCGACCCTCGAGCCTGGGAGGACCGGGAAAGCGAAGGTATCCTGGTTGTACCGAGAGCCGGGGAGACCCTCTACCGTTTAAACCCATCATAAATTGGAGCAAATCATGGAGAAATGTGATATCGGCCTGATCGGTTTGGCTGTGATGGGCCAGAACCTGGTCCTGAATATGAACGATCACGGTTACCGCGTGGCGGTCTTCAACCGCACGACATCCAAAGTAGACGATTTCCTCGCCTCGAGCGCCAAGGACACCCTGGTGGTCGGGACACACAGCTTGGAAGAGCTGGTCGAGGCGCTCAAACCGCCCCGGCGGGTGATGTTGATGATTAAGGCCGGGAAGCCGGTTGACGATTTTATCGAAAAGCTGCTGCCTTTGCTGGACGATGGCGATATTCTTATCGATGGCGGCAACTCGAACTTCCAGGACACCATCCGCCGTACGGCTTACGTCGAGTCGCACGGCAAACTGTTCATCGGTACGGGAGTTTCCGGCGGGGAGGAAGGCGCCCGCCACGGACCCTCGATCATGCCTGGGGGTTCTCCTCAGGCCTGGCCGCACGTGAAAGCGATCTTTCAAAGTATCGCCGCCAAAGTTGAAGACGGTACGCCGTGCTGTGATTGGGTGGGGAGGGACGGGGCTGGGCACTACGTCAAAATGGTCCACAACGGCATCGAGTACGGGGATATGCAGTTGATCAGCGAGGCCTACCACTTCATGCACTCGGGTTTGGGGATGAACTACACGCAGCTGCAGCAAACCTTTGAAGCATGGAACCAGGGGAAACTGGATTCTTATCTGATCGAGATCACCGGCGAGATCATGGGATTTGCGGATGAGGACGGCAGCCCTCTCCTGGAAAAGATCCTGGATTCAGCGGGGCAAAAAGGCACTGGTCGTTGGACTGTGGCCTCGGCGCTGGATATGGGCACGCCGTTAACGCTAATCGGCGAAGCGGTCTTTGCGCGCAACCTCTCGGCGCTAAAAGAGCAGCGGATGCAAGCAGCGCCGATCCTGAAAGGGCCCGATACGAAAACCGATCTGAAGGCAGAGGAATTCGTAGACGACGTTCGCCAGGCTTTATATGCCGCCAAGATCGTTTCCTATGCCCAGGGTTTCATGCTCATGCAGGCCGCAGCGGAGGAATACGGCTGGGCGCTCAACTACGGCGACATCGCCCTGATGTGGCGCGGCGGGTGCATCATCCGGTCGGCTTTCCTGGGCAAGATCAAAGAGGCTTACGATCAGGACGCCGAATTATCCAACCTTTTGCTGAGCCCTTACTTTCGAGGCGAGGTCGACGGAGCCCAAGCTTCCTGGCGCCGGGTGGTCGCAGCAGCTATCCGACACGGCCTGCCCGCGCCGGCAATGTCCAGCGCGCTGGCTTTCTACGATGGCTACCGCCACGAACGCCTGCCGGCAAACTTAATCCAGGCACAGCGGGATTATTTCGGCGCGCATACTTACGAGCGAGTGGACCGGCCGCGCGGTGAGTTCTTTCACACCGATTGGGTCGGCTCGGGAGGGAAAGTAACCTCCGGAAGTTATGACGCCTGAAACCACCCGGACGCTGGATGCTTGCGTTCCTCAGGATGCCCGCGTCCTCGTAACCCCCACGTCTTTCGGCAAGCAGAACCCATCCCTTAAAGCGCGTTTGGAAAGCGCAGTAAGGGAGGTCGTGTACAACCCATTCGACCGCCCGATGCGGTCGGCTGAACTGGTCCCGTTGATCTGCGAGGCGGACGGCTACATCGCTGGCCTTGACGAGATCGACACGGAGGTGATCGAGGCTGCCGAGCGTTTGCGAGTCATCGCCCGCTACGGGGTAGGCGCCGACCGCATCGACCTGGCAGCGGCTACACGGCGGGGCATCCTGGTGACGAACACGCCGGGGGCGAATGCCATCGCTGTTGCTGAACTGACCATCGGGTTGATCTTATCCTTATCCCGGCAGCTCTGCCCGGCTAACCAGGCAACCCGCCAGGGAGGCTGGCCGCGTATCACCGGGATCGGCTTGTACGGCAAGACCGCCGGATTGATCGGTCTGGGAGCGATCGGCAGTCAGGTCGCCGCCCGGTTAGCTGGGTTTGGCTGCACGCTGCTGGCGAACGATCCAAACGTTGACCAGCAAAGCGCGCGACAACAAAGCGTTACCCTCGTATCTCTCGATGAATTGTTATCAAGAGCGGATTTTGTGTCCCTTCACTTGCCCGCAGGTCCGGAGACGCGTCGCATGGTCGATGCAACCTTCCTGAAGCAGATGAAGCCTGGTGCCTTGCTGATCAACACCGCCCGGGGTGAGCTGGTGGACGAAGCTGCCCTGGTGAGGGCTTTGCGGAACAACTGGATCGGCGGCGCAGCGCTCGATTGTTTCGACCCCGAGCCGCCCGGCGCGGAACACCCTATGGCTCTTTTTCCGAACGTGATCTTCACACCGCACAGCGGCGCGCATACGGACCAGGCGATGGATCAAATGGGGATCATGTCGCTGGAGAGCTGCCTGGCGGCGCTGCGTGGGGAGCGTCCGGAGCATCTGGTCAACCCGGAAGCGACCGATCATCCCCGGTGGGCTGAGCATGGGGGCTGAACGCGTGGAATCCTGGTATATGGGCGTTGACGTAGGCACCGGCAGCTGCAAATGTGTGCTCGTCGACCAGGGCGCGCGCCTGCTCGGTCTAGGCTCTCATGAATACGCCAGCCAAAGCTCCCACGGAAAATGGCAGGAGCAAGACCCCGAATCGATATTCCAGGCCATGATCGCCAGCGTAAGGGCTGCGCTGGAACAGGCCGGCGAGCTACCTGGCGAAGCGGGCGGGATCAGCATCGGCAGCGCCCTGCACAGCCTGGTTGCGCTGGACGAAAACGATCGACCGCTCACCGGGGTGATCACCTGGGCGGACGGGCGTGCGGTAGAACAGGCTCAGCGCATCAAATCCAGGCCCAACTCTGAAGCGCTTTACAGGCGAACCGGCTGTCCCGTCCACGGGATGTACCCGCTGTATAAGATCATCTGGCTGCGCGAGCAGCGGCCGGAGGTGTTCGCAAAAGCGGCTCGCTTCGCCAGCGTGAAGGAATACATCCTGGCTCGCTTGTGCGGGAGGCAAATCAGCGATTACAACCTTGCCGCGGGGAGCGGGCTGCTCAACGCAACCTCCCTGGATTGGGATGATCTGGCGCTCGATCTGGCCGGGGTAAAACCAGCCCAGCTACCCGAGCTGGCCGACCCCCGCCAGGTATTAGGCAAGCTGAAAGCGGAGCATGCCGACCGCATGGGCCTCCCGGCAGGCACTCCGCTGGTTCTGGGCGCATCGGACGCGGTCAATTCGAGCCTGGGGTGCGGGTCGGTATTCCCCTGGCGGGCGACTTGCAACATCGGCACAAGCGGGGCGCTGCGTGTCCTGGTGGAACAACCCCTGCTGGATGAGCATGCCCACAGCTGGTGCTACCCCGTGGATTCTGGGCACTGGCTGGTCGGTGGGGCGATCAACAACGGCGGGATCACGTTGAGCTGGCTGCGCAAGGTAATAAATCAGGCCACTGCGGATAGCCATATCCCCTATGAACGATTCGAGCAGCTGGCGGAGGGCGCGGAACCCGGAGCAGGTGGGCTGCTGTTCCTGCCTTATTTAGCCGGGGAGCGCAGCCCCAACTGGAACCTGGATGCCCGCGGGGTATTCTTCGGGCTTTCCTTGGAGCATGACCTGAGGCACTTGACCCGGGCGGTGATGGAAGGCGTCGCTTTCCGGATGCGCAGCTTAAACGAGATGCTCCTCGACCTCTCCGGCGAGCTGCGCGAGATACGCGCTTCCGGCGGGTTCGTCGAGTCTAGCCTGTGGGTGCAGATCTTGTCCAGCGTGTTGGGCAGAACCATCGACTTGCCAGCGGTGGAAGAGCCTGCCAGCCTCGGTACGGCTTTCTGGGCGATGATGGCTGACGGGACACTGGGGGGTTATGCCGATATCGACCGGCTGATCGGGATACGCCGGCGGGTTTCCCCGGTCGAAGTCGATCTGGGAACCTACGACCAGCTGTATGTCCTTTATAATCAGGTCTACGCGGCGCTGGCAGACTCTTTCACTCATATCGCTGCATTTCAGCGAGGCATGGAACCTGATAACCGATCGCTTAAATGACAAAACCGCATGGTTGGTGGAAAACCATGCGGCGTATTCTGTCGGGGCGGCCGGATTTGAACCGGCGACCTCACGGACCCGAACCGTGCACTCTAGCCGGACTGAGCTACGCCCCGCGAGAGTGAAATTATAAACGACGCACCTTTCTTTGGCAAGGTGAGTATACTGAGATCCGGACATAAAAGCTTGACATGCGATACAATCCGCCCGTAATACTCCC
>CAYNWK010000207.1:0-1391 GCA_964400875.1 uncultured Anaerolineaceae bacterium
CCTCTGCTGGTATTACTGCCTTCGCTGGGGGCATTTCCTTACCCAAGTGAGACCGCCGAATTCTCCGATCTGGCGATCACCCATTACCCAAACGCTGAATTCCTCAAACATTCGTTCGTCGAAACGCTGCGCATCCCGTACTGGTCCGATACAATCCTGAGCGGTTACCCGTTCTTCGCGAACCCGTTATCCGGGCTTTGGTATCCACCGGGATGGCTGGCATTACTGATCCCGCTGCCCTTGGGATTCAACTTGATGGTCGCGGTGCATCTCCTGTTTGGCGGGCTGGGCCTGTATGCGCTGTTGAAAAGCGAAGGCTTATCCAACCGTGCGGCGTTGTTCGGTGGGGTAGCCTTCGCGGCGCTGCCGAAATTCTACGCTCATTACGGCGCGGGTCATCTTACGCTGCTTTATGCGGTCTCATGGACGCCCTGGCTGCTCTATGCTTCGAAAGGGTTCGCAAATAAATCTCGCTGGTGGAAACTCGCTTCCCCCGGGACGTTGCTGGCGCTTATCTTCCTAGCAGACGTGCGCTGGTTCTTGTTTGCCTGGCTGTTATGGATTTTTTACGAGATTGCGCATAGCCACTTATGGGCTTTTCGGGAGCCTGTGCGGGGACTAGAATTTGCAAAACGCCTGGCCGGGCAGACGTTCTTGGCCGGTTTGCTCTGCGCGCCGCTGGCCGTACCGCTCTGGGAATATACGCAGTACTCGACACGGGCGAATTTGTCGCCTGGAGAGACGCTCGCATATTCGATGCCCATTTCCAGGCTTTTGGGGTTAATGATCCCCGATCCGGGTGGTTTTCACGAGTGGATGCTTTATCCAGGTGCGGTCGTGCTGCTCCTGGCATTGATTGCCTTGATTGGACCGGCGGGACGCGGCAGACGGGTCTTTTGGTCCGGTGTATGTTTGCTTTCTCTCGCCTATTCCCTGGGCCCCGAACTGCCCCCGATTAACAATATATATCGCCTGCCCGGCTTAAGCCTTTTGCGAGTGCCGCCGCGAGCGCTTTTCCTTAGCGGGATGAGCCTGGTGATCTTGGCGGCGATAGGCCTCGATCGGATTCTTGCGGGCTTCTTACCGAACCATAAACGATCTGCAAACCTTGTGCTGCTCGCCCTGGTTGGATTTGTCAGTTTTTTAACCCTTGGGATCTGGCTTTTCACGGGAAGCCCGCCAGCGAATTTCATCTGGGGCTGGATATTCATCTCGGTCACTTCACTCTGGATTTTAAGCCGTCCGCGTTTTGTGATTTCTCCTCGAATTTGGTATGCCGGCGCCCTGGTGATTGGGTTGCTGGATTGGTCGATGGTAAATGCAGCGAGTTTCTCGCCTAGACCGGTTGAGCAGGTTTTATCCCAGGGAGAAGACCTGGCCCAGTATTTGTC
>CAYNWK010000207.1:1491-7131 GCA_964400875.1 uncultured Anaerolineaceae bacterium
CGCACTCGCTTTGGACGGACGCGATTATATGAAAACCTGGACGCATACCCCCGCGCATGGGTCGAGGGGGGCGATGTACCTGGAAAGATAAGCGGCGAAGCAACTATCCGGATCAAAACACCGAACCGACTCGTGATCAGCGCGACGGGTCCGGGAACGCTGGTCGTCTCGGAAATATATTATCCAGGTTGGGATGTGTGGGTAGACGGTCAGAGAGGCGCAATCTATCCCGCGGAGGAATTGCTGCGCGGGATTGAATTGGCGCCGGGCTTGCACGAGATCGACATGCGCTTCCGACCAACCAGCTTGTACCTTGGGTTTGGCCTGTTCCTGCTCGGGCTGATCATCCTCGTTATTCAAGCGTTTCCTTTCAAACAATGATAGAAAAATCGGAACGCCGTTGGGCTTGGAAGTACGCCGTCGTGGTGATGGTCCTGACTACCGTCCCTTATATGCTGGGCTACGCTGCGCAGGGGGAGAATTGGGCGTTTTCGGGGTTCATTTTTGGAGTGGAGGATGGGAACTCCTACATCGCCAAGATGCTCTCGGGCGCGGCCGGAGCGTGGATTTTTCGCACGCCTTATACTGCAATGCCCCAAAGCGGCGTCTTCGCATTCGCTCCGTACTTGCTGCTGGGCAAATTGAGCGCCCCTCCGGGCCAGCACGAGCAACTGGTAGCTTTATTTCATCTATTCCGTTTCGCCGCCGGTGTGCTGGCGATAGTGGCTACCTATGATTTTTTAGCAATTTACCTGCGCAGCATACTTTGGCGTCGATGCGGGACTGTGCTCGCTACGCTCGGAGGCGGGTTAGGCTGGATCGTCTTGTTGCTGGGCAGACAAACTTGGTTGGGTTCCTTGCCGCTGGAATTCTATTCACCGGAGACTTTCGGCTTCCTGGCTTTGTACGGTTTACCCCACCTGGCCATGGCGCGCGCTCTGCTGTTGTGGGGATTGCGTGCTTACCTGACCCCGGGAGAAGGCGCGTATACGAACGCGATCTACGCCGGGTTGTTGTGGCTGCTCATGGGCGTCTTCCAGCCGCTCACTGTGGTGGTCGCGTGGACTGTCGTCGGGGCGCATTGGGCGGGAGAGCTGATTTACCACCGGGTTCGGCGGCAAGAGGCGCGCTGGAAGGGAGGGTGGGAAATTGGGCGTTCCTTTAAGTGGGCTTCTCTCGCGGTTGGAGTCTCGGCGCCGATCGTCTTATATACCTTTGTGGCATTCAACCTGAACCCCTTTACCCGGAGCTGGACCGAACAGAACCTGATCCCCTCGCCTCACCCGGCACATTACCTGCTCGCCTACGGACTGTTAATCCCCTTCTCTATCCTGGGCGCGCTTGTCTTACTGAGAAATGGGGATCGCTGGGGTAGACTGTTGCCGGTGACTTGGGTCATCATCTTGCCCCTGCTCGCTTACGCGCCCTTCAATCTGCAGCGCCGTCTCCCCGAAGGCGGCTGGGTAGCACTGGTTGTATTAGTGATGGTTTACTTAGAACGAAGGACAGGCTCGCGGCCATCCCGGAGGGCTGTTTTCGTCCCTGTTGACTACGACCAACGAACCTCTCGAACTGGCGCAGCTCCTCTAGGAGCGGCGGCGTTGCCATTGATCCTCCTGTTCCCTTCTACTTTGCTGTTGGTAGCTGGCGGGATCGGCAGCGCCTTATCGCCACACCAACCGCTTTTCTTACCCCGGGATCAAGTTGTGGCTTTCGAATTACTGTCGGAATATGAGGTTCCGGGAGACGTGGTTCTTTCCGGTTTCGATACGGGTAATGCATTGCCAGCTTATGCGCCGGTTAGGGTTGTGATCGGGCACGGTCCGGAAAGCGTGGGCCTGGAGCTGCTGCGTCCACGTGTGGCTGAATTCTACGGGCCGATGTCGCCGCAGGCACGCCGCGCGTTTCTAGCCGAGTTCAACGTTGCGTTTGTTTTTTGGGGACCTGAAGAACGGAAGCTGGGCAAATGGCGGCCCGGTCAGGAGAGCTTTCTTTCGCTGGCTGTTGATGTCGGCGGCTTCCAGGTATACCGGGTGATTGGAATCGACTAGCCAGGCGAGAAGCGGGTCAGCCCCTGCAGCAGAAAAACGACACCCAAATAACCCATAAAACCGCCACACACCAGGAGCATTCCCCGGTAAAGCCGGTTGGTAAGCCATCGACTGCCGCCGCCCACGACAGCCGACAAGACCGTATCCCAGGCGTAATCAGCGGAGATATGACCAACATAAAAGGCGAGTACAGCCGCCAGTCCCAGGTCCCGAGCTTGAGCCAGGTACCCAGCGGCAACGGTCACCCACCAGGCGTACCAGAATGGGTTGCTGATCGTGGCAGCGACCCCAAGCGAAAACATCTGCCCGCGGCCCATCGGGGGATGGCCTATCTCTGGATCCGGCAGGCGTAACTTCCCCCGCCAGGTATCCCAAATCATCTTTCCACCCATCCACAACAACAGGATTCCGCCCAGAATAGCGATCCAGACCTGTATCGCCGGATTGGCCAATCCACTGGACAGGCCGAAGGCGATCAGAAGGACGATCAGCAGCTCTAGAAACGAATGACCGGTAGCAACGAAAGGCCCGATCAGCCAACCACTGCGAGGAGCTTGGCTGACGATGGCGGCGGAGACCGGACCGGGCGAGACTACGGCTCCGACGGCAACGGCGAACGAAAAGAGAAAGACGGCAACAAGGGAGGAAGTTGGCAACATAAAGACTTTCCGGCAATGGGCGGATTTTACCACCAGGTAATCAAATCAGCGATCAGGTTTTGAAACCCGGACTCCTTTCTTTCATAATTATTAGGAGAATTTAGCATTCTTGAAAACCAAATTGCAATCTTTGCCAGATATACTATTCCTATGCGGAGATACCGTCATCTAATCATCGCCCTTTTCACCGGATCCTCCGTCCTGGCGGCGCTGATTTTTTTAACGATCGATCGACCGATCTCCAGGGAGGTCTATTTCCCTGGTGTGATGTTTGGTTTATTGATCGTGTTCTCAATGACCTACGGTGTGCCGCTGGGGGTTGGTTTTGCTTCCTTGACTCCGATGGTCACTGTGGCAGCTTATCTGGTATTAGGCCCGTTACCGGCAGCTTGGATCGTGTTTTTAGGCGCTTGCCTTCACGGTTTCACCCGTAGGTTGGCTCAAATTGAGCGCAGCAGCTCGAACTTCAACAGCTTGATCAGCCAAATCAGCCTGACAGGTTTGAACGCGGGCGTACACACCTTGGCGCTGCTGGCAGCCGATACAGCTTACAGGTTAGCCGATGGGAACACCCCTTTAGTCATTATCCAGCCGCGAGATTTTTTCTCCCTGGTTATGTTAGGGTTTGTTTACCTGGGGTTCACGTATTTTTTAATCGGTCTCTATTTCGCCGCTGTTGACCCGCTGAAGTTATCCTTGTTTCAAGAGTCGCTTCCACGACTGATAATTTTCGAATCCTATCCACTCGTATTTGCCCCCCTGGCGGCCCTGATCTATACGCAATTAGGCTCTCTGGC
The DNA here is from genome assembly GCA_964400875.1 of uncultured Anaerolineaceae bacterium. Lineage (GTDB taxonomy): Bacteria > Chloroflexota > Anaerolineae > Anaerolineales > UBA4823 > CAYNWK01. Next base: position 4,999 of record CAYNWK010000207.1, read on the forward strand.
GTTTCTGCTCTTTGCCATCGCGATCGTGATCTCTTCCCTGATCACCCGCAGCTTGGCGTTTGCGCAGCAGAGGCTGGAACGGCGGGTCAAAGAGCTGGGCAGCCTGCAAGCCGTGGGCCAGGCGTTTAGCGCAAGCCTCGACTTAGAGGACGTGTTGGATGCGATCTACACCCAGGTATCGAGTCTAATGCCTGCTGACACCTTCGTGGTGGCCCTCAAAAATCCTCAAAATGAACGGTTGTCATTTCCCTTGATTTTCGCTTCAGGGGAACGCGTAAGCTTGGAACTCGGACCTGGTGAACGCGAGTATACCGAGCAGCTCTTGAATTACCCGGGAGGTAATTTACACCCAACCGAACCCGCTCAGGAACTATTCGTGGGTGAACCAGCAACCTTTTTGGGTTCCCGGTCGTGGCTCTCCTTCCCGTTGGTGGCTGGAGAAGAACGACTGGGGTTGATTTTGACCGGGAGCGCCTCCGCAGAGGGCATCTACGATCAATCCCATCAAGAGTTCCTAGCCATCATCGCATCTCAGGCGACGATGGCAATCCAGAACGCAAGGCTGTACGCCCGCACGGATGAGACGCTTGCCCGGCGCGTCCAGGAGTTGGATTCGATCCTGAATACTGTTGGAGAAGGCGTGCTACTGGTAGACCTATCGGGACAAATATTGACGGCCAACCCCACCCTGATTGAATTCCTAGGCCTCTCCAGTTTTGAGTGCAAGGATCGCTTTCTGAACTCTCGGCTTGAAGACGACCAACACACTATTCTGGAACGCATCGGCTATACCAGGTATACCTTTCTTGAAGATTGCCAGCTGCTCAATAACGGATTGGACGCCCAGGTCAAAGCAAGGGTGAGGCTGGTCGGACCCCCACAGAGAGAAGTCGAACGAACGATGACGCCGGTTTTAGACTGGAATGGTGAGAACACCGGATGGTTATTGGTTTTTCGCGATTTGGCTGAGGAACGTGAGGTTGAACGCTTGCGTGATGAGATGATGCACATGCTGGTTCACGACCTGCGCGCCCCGATAACTACGCTGCAAGGTAGCATTGAGTTGATCCAAGAATCCCTGGCAAACTCTACTGATTCCAACAGCGTTAAAATGATCGGGCTGGCCCAAAAGAGCAGCGAAAAAGTGCTCGCGCTGATCGAAGGGCTGCTCGAAATCCACCAGTTTGAAGGTGGGCGTATGCCTTTGAACCTCGAGCTGATTGCAATAAGACCCTTGCTGCTCGATGCTTCCCTGCAGCTCGAACCGCAAGTAAGGGTGGCTAACATCAGGTACGCCGTCGATTTGGATGAACCCTTACCCCGGCTTTACATCGATCCAAGCCACTTTGGACGCATCCTGGACAATTTGCTCGATAATGCCTATAAATACACCCCCGATGGTGGCTGCATCCACTTTGGCGCCAGCCAGCACCGGTTGAACGACCGGGTGGGAGTATTAATCGGGGTGAGCGACAGCGGGCCGGGTATTCCTAAACAAGAGCAAGAGCAGCTGTTTAAGAAGTTCAAACCGGTTACGAAGCAGTTAAGCCGCAGGCCAGGAACGGGCCTGGGTCTGCGATATTGCAAACTGGCGGTAGAAGCTCAAGGTGGATCGATCTGGGTGGATAGCTCGATCAATCAGGGTAGCACTTTTTATGTGTGGTACCCGGCGGCCGTCCCAGCCTGAAGTTACTCTAAACGTTCGACCCAACCCCTGATACAATCTGGCTTTGCCCAGGTTTTAAAGATGCACAGACCGTCTCGGTTAACGATCCTTCTCATACTTGCACCCATCCTGTTGCTGGCTCCGGTATTCCTCACCGGCAAAGCGATCTTTTGGGGGACGCCTTTGCTTCAATTCGTGCCCTGGAGATTTTGGGCCTGGGAGACTCTCCGGCAAGGGGATCTTCCCTTGTGGAACCCGCTGCTTGGCATGGGCGCGCCCCTGATCGCGAACTATCAAAGCGCGTTATTCTACCCGCCAAACTGGCTTTACTTTCTGGCTGCCGCCCTCGGCGGCGTCAGCGCCCTGGCGTGGATCCAATCCTTGATCATCGTTTTGCACTTGATCTGGGCCGCGATTGGCATGGCCGGTTTCGTTCGATGGTTGGGCGTCGACGGATTAGGTCAGAC
>CAYNWK010000208.1:0-7015 GCA_964400875.1 uncultured Anaerolineaceae bacterium
TTGCTGGCTATTTAAAAGAAACAGACCGAGAATCGATGAAGCAGGACGAATCCAATTTGATTCGGCGCCTGGTTTCGCATACGTATTTCCCGGTGATGCTGATCGTCATCGTGAACCTGCTGATCGGCATCTTTATTTTTCGCGATTACGGCGAATCCTGGGATGAACGGCGCCGCTACCGCTACGGCGCCGATTCCATTTCCGCCTACCTGGGAGGCGGAGATCCGGACCCGAACCTGACCAGCGATGATAAAGGGCCGGCGTACGTGATGTTGGCCAAGATCGGCGCGGACGCGCTGCAGATCCTACGTCCGGACCTGTATGAAATGGAGGGCTTCCATTTCATGCACTTCCTGACCTTCCAATTCGGGTTGATCTTCCTCTACATGCTATGTCTGCGGCTGATGAGTAAATGGGTCGCCGCCGGGGCCGTGCTGCTCACCTCGACCCAGCCGCTGATCTGGGGGCACGCCTTCATCAACCCCAAAGACCTTCCTTTTATGACCTTTTTCATGGGGGCAATCGCCCTGGGCTTGGCCATGGTGGACGCTTTCCTCCGGGACTACCCGCAGGGTGAGCTGAACCCCTATCCTTTGCAGGAGGGGGACGGGATCATTGGCTGGGAATTATGGCGGGCTGAATGGCGGTCATTATCCCGGCGCGTGCAAACTTTTCTTCTCCTGTTCGTCGCTGGCGGTTTGCTAATTTTTATCGGCTTGACCGTTTTCAGCGCTTATCCCAAAAACTTGATCGCCGACCAGGTCCTCTGGGCTTACTCAGCCGATCCAAATACGTGGATTGGGAGGCTTTTTGCCCGCTTCGCCGAAAATGCGCGCGCCGTGCCTGCCGGAGACTACGTGCACAAAACGCTGGCTTTTTATCCCTACCTGGTGATTGCTTACGTTCTGGCGGCGTTGGGCTTTCTCGTTGTTCTGACGCGCCGCTACTTTCCCGAAGCGATCGCCTGGTTCGGGCGTTACTGGTTGAAACCGGCGCTGCGGTTAAGACCGTATGCGGCGATCTTCCAATCCAGCGGGCCCAGAAACAGCTTGCTCCTGGCGGCCCTGCTGCTGGGGCTGACCACCTCGATCCGGGTGTTAGGACCAGCGGCGGGCTTTCTGGTCGCGCTCTATTTCCTGTTCAAAGCCGGACGCAAAGCCGTCCCTGCGCTGCTGGTTTACTTCGCTCTGGCGGCCGTGGTCGTTTACATCTCCTGGCCCGAACTTTGGGGCTCCCCGATCAGCGCCTTCTGGGAGAATTTGCGCGTGGCAGCCGATTTCCCCTGGACTCAAAAGGTGCGGTTTAACGGCCTGGACTACTTCCCATACGAACTGCCCCGCAGCTACCTGCCGGCGCTGATCGCCATCCAGTTTACTGAGCCGGCGGTGCTCTTGTTTCTTGGGGGTTTGCTCGTAGCGCTCTACCGGTTTTGGCGACGCCCGGGCGAGCGGCTCTTTTTAGCTTTGTTGGGAGTCTGGTTTTTTCTACCCTTCGGGCTGATCATCCTGCTGCGCCCGTCGATTTACGATAATTTCCGGCATTTCTTGTTCATCCTCCCGCCGCTGTTCGTCTTCGCCGGGCTGGCGCTGGAGGCGCTGTTCCACTGGATTCGCAGGCCGGCGCTTTCGCTGGCGATCCTGATTATCCTGCTGCTGCCGGGCGTTTATTGGGGCGTACGGCTGCACCCGTACCAGTACGTGTACTACAATCAATTCGTCGGCGGGGTCGGCGGCGTCTACCGGCGCTACGAGCTGGATTACTGGGTGACTTCTTACCGGGAAGCGGTGAACGAACTCAACCAGATAGCCCCGGAGAACGCCAAGGTCTACGTGGAGGGCGCCGCCCAGATCGCCCGTGAATACGTTCGCCCGGATATCGAGGTCTACCGCCCGATCCGCAGCGAACCGCTCGACGAAGCGTTTTACGATTACGCTCTCTTGCCGACGCGCAACGACAAGGATATTAAGTTCTTCAAAGACTCGCCCATCGTGCTGGAAGTAGGCCGCGAGGGCTCAATTTTTGCGGTCGTGAAAAAAATCGAGTAGCTGCTAACAATTTCGGGAATGGAGCGGACCTCACTAGGCAGGGCATCCCGCCAATTCAAGGTCATGGTTCATGGAAGAGAAAAACGGTAATATTCCGCCCCCAGCAAAGTGGATGTACCAGCCGGGAAAGAAATGGATAGAAATCTTGGCCCTCCTGGTTATCGTCCTGGCGATCTTGCTGCCGCGCGTTTTCAGGCTGGATGAATTCGCCACTACTGACGAGCAGCTCTGGTTGACCCGCTCGGCGAATTTTTATTACGCCTTGACCCACGGCGACTTTGCCCACACTTACCAGCGCCAGCATCCTGGCGTCATGGCGATGTGGGCCGGGACTGCGGGCTTCCTGCTGCGTTATCCGGAGTATCGCGGCACCGGGTTGGGCCAGATCGGCTACTTTGTCCTGGAGAAGTACCTGAGCGACAAGCCGGTCTCGCCGATGGACATCCTGGCCGGCGGCAGGCTGTTCATCGTGCTCGGCAACACCTTTGCCCTGGCGGTCGCTTACCTGTACGCCCGGCGATTGATCGGCTTCATCCCGGCCGTGCTGGGTTTCCTGCTGATCGCCTTCGATCCCTTTCACATTGCCCTGACGCGCGTGCTGCACCTGGACGGCACCCTGAGCAGCCTGATGCTGACCGCGCTGCTGGCCTTCCTGAGTTACCTGCGCGGCTGGCGTTTGCTCGATTTGCTGGTCGCCGGCCTGTGCTCCGGGTTGAGCTGGTTGACCAAATCGCCGGGGTTGTTCCTGCTGCCCATCTTCGGCTTGCTGGTCTTGTACGAGCTGTGGCGAAAGTGGTCTGCGCGCGCGGACCGCGACTGGCTCCGCCTGGTCTGGCGATACACCTGGCCTTCGATCACGGTAGGGGTCCTAGGCGCGCTGGTTTTCTTCACCCTGTGGCCCGCCATGTGGATCAACCCGCGCACTTCCGTGCGCAAGGTCTTCTCCATGGCGAACCGCTACGCCGGAGAAGGGCACAGCAGCCCGGTATTCTTCAACGGCAGGATATTCGAGGACGGCAAGATCGGCGCGGACGTGTTTTATTTTTACCCGCTGACCATTTTGTGGCGCAGCACGCCAGTTATCCTGGTCGGCCTGGCTTTGCTGCTAGTGGCCCTGATCGTCAGGCGGAACTATTTGAAACGCGCGGAAACCGGCTTCACCCTGCTGGGCATGAGCATCTTCGTGGTCATCTTCTTGCTGGTCATGAATCTGGGTGGAAAAAAATTCGACCGCTACGCCATACCGGTTTATCCCATGCTGGATATCATGGCGGCTATCGGCTGGGTTGGGCTGGCGAGCTGGCTGGTAGAAAGGGGGTCCCAGCTCGTATCGCGCTACGTGGTCCCGGCTATCCTTCTCGGAGTAGTCGCCGTGCAAATGCTTGTCACGCTGCCTACTTTCCCCTATTACTTCAGCTATTACAACCCGCTGATGGGAGGGGCAAAGAAGGCGCCTGAGGTGATGTTGATCGGCTGGGGCGAGGGACTTGAGAAAGCCGCCCAATACCTGCAAGCCAAGCCCAACGCAGACCAGCTGATCGTCGCCTCTTGGTACGGGCAGGGCAGCTTCTCTTATTTCTTCGACGGACGGGTGGAGACGATCAACGCTACCGAGGAGCTGGTCGAAAGTAAATACATCAACGTGATCAGCGCCGATTACGCCGTGATCTACATCCACCAATGGCAGCGCGGCATCCCCGAACGGCTGCTCAATGAGCTGGCGCCCCTGGAGCCCGAAAAAACTATCTGGGTTGACGGCATCGAATACGCGCGCATCTACGATCTCAGTGACCTGCGCAGCATGCAGTAGCCGGAATGGCAGCCGTGCTCTTTACTGCTCCCACCGAGAACTGAAATTGTCATGAAGAATTATCTCAAAAGCAATTGGTCATTCTTATTGATCCTGGCGATCGCTTTATTCCTTCGCATAGTCAACCTGGGGTACTCGGATTACCAGGGCGACGAGATCAAGGCGTTGTTCATCCCCGCTCCAGGCCAGACGCAGTGGGATTTCCTCCTCGATCAGCGCAAAGGGCCGGTGCAGTTCATCATCACCGGGTTGCTGGCGCTGTTTGACCCGCACTTCGAGAGCCAGTTCCTGATGCGCCTGCCCTTTGCTGTTGCCGGATTCCTGGCGGTGCTGTTCTTTTATAAGCTGGTCGAACTGCATTTCGGCAAGCGGGTGGCTTTCTACGCCAGCTTTTTTTTCGCCACCAACGGCTTCATCGTGGGGCTTTCCCGGATCGTGCAGTACCAGCCGGTTGGCATGCTCTTCATGGTGCTGACGCTCTACTTTCTCTCCAAAGCGGTGCAGGATGAACGTTACCGGGTCAAAGGAATCTATTACAGCTTGTTCTCCTGGACGGTTGCCATCCTGACCCATTACGATGGCCTTTTTATTGCGCCGTTCGTGTTTTACCTGCTCTACCAGTGGTTTCGGACGGAAAAACCAGCCTTCGCCGGGAAGATCCAGCATTTTATCGCTTCCGGTCTGATCTCGGCGGCGGCCCTGGCAGTGTTTTACATTCCCTTCGCCTTGAAACTGTCCCAATCCACGGTCAGTTACTGGTCGGCGCGCATCAGCGAGGAGGAATCCGGCAAGCTATACAGCTCGCGGCTGCTCTTCACGCTCTACCAGCCGATCTACGTCTTCGACATTTATACAATCTTGCTGGCGCTCGGGCTGCTGTTTTTAGGCATGACTTTCCTGGTCCATCGTTTTGGGACCGAGGGGCTGAAGGCGCGGCTCCCGGAAAGCTTAGGAAGCAAGACCTTCCTGAACATCCTGTTTCTGCTCATCTGGATCGCCCTGCCGGTGATCTTCATGGAACTGATCGTCTACAACCCGGGCACCCATATCTACACTTACCTGATCCCCGGGTTTATCTTGCTCGGATATGGTGTGTTTGCCATCGAGTACCTGCTGCGGCAGGTTTTGGGTGCGAACCCGGGCCGGGCTGTCAACCTGCTCGGGGTGTTCACCGTGTTCAGCTTCATCTTTGCGGAGAGCTACGCCATCTACGTCGATCATTCGGTGGAATATCCCTGGGAAAACGAGCGCTTTTTCGCCTGGACTTTTTACAAGCCCAGCAGCGAACTGCATAGGACGTATCACTTAGCCGTGTTCGGTTTCCCTTATTACCGCAATTGGGAGGCGATCGAGGCATTCACCTCCGAGAACCCGGTGGGTTCGTATTCCACCAACGAACGCCGTACCATCGCCCGTTTCTATGTGCACCTGGTGGAGGAGGAAGATTCTCCATTAGTTTCCACCCGCTATTACATTTCCATCAACAACGCTCAGAGCTTCCTGGTAGCGTTGAACCCGCGCATGCAAGCCCTGACCGAGTTATACGATCCCGTGTATCGCTATGAAGACAAAGGGGAGCCGCAGGCCGAGATCTACGTGGTGAACCCGGAGATCATCGCCGATCTGACCGAAAAGGGTTATTAAGCGGGGATTGGCGGGGCACCCCGCAAGTTTTGGAAAGTCAATGTTAAACGCTGCGAAACCCGGTAGCCCGCCCGCAAATCGGCCGATTTCCCGGAGCCGGCGGCACGTTCTTGGGGAGATACTGCTTTTCTGCCTCGTCCTCCTCGCGATCGGGCTGCCGCGTAGCTTGGACCTGGATCGTTTCGCCACCCCCGACGAGCGCCTCTGGTTGGCGCGCTCGGCAAACTTCTATTTTGCCCTGGGCCAGCTCGATTTCGCTGGCACCTTCCAGCGCGAACACCCAGGCGTGACCACCCTATGGGCCGGGACGGCCGGTTTCCTGTGGCGGTACCCGCAATACCGCGGCTCCGGGTTAGGGCAGCTGGATTTCGGGACCCTGGAACGCTATTTCCAGAACAACGATCAGGGCGTTTCGGCGCTGGACTTGCTGGCAGCCGGGCGGATGGTCATGGTGGTGGGCAACACGGTGATCCTGGCACTGGCTTACCTTTACGCCCGCCGGCTGCTCGGGACGGTCCCGTCGCTGTTGGGTTTTGTCCTGATCGCCCTGGACCCTTTCGACATCGCACACACCCGCTTGCTGCACCTGGATGGGCTGCTGAGCAGCCTGGTGCTGTTTTCCCTGCTGGCGTTTCTTAGGTATATCAGCGCAAGGCGTCGTCTGGATCTGCTGGTCTCGGCTGTCGCGGCGGGCTTGAGCTGGCTGACCAAGTCGCCGGGTTTGTTCTTGCTGCCAGTCGTGGGCTTGTTAGCGCTGGCCGATCTGGGTGAGTCAACCAGCGGAGTTCGCTCGGCCTGGTTCGCGGCGGTTCGGAGATGGATAAGCGCCGGGGCGATCTGGTTGGTCGCGGCCGTGCTGGTCTTCAGCGTCCTGTGGCCAGCCATGTGGGTCGATCCGTTCGGTTCCCTCTCCCGGGTTTTCGGCACGGCGACCGGCTACTTCGAGGAGGGGCATGGGGACGCCGTCTTTTACGCCGGGGAGGTCTACCTGGACGGCAAGATCGGGGCCGAACGCCTGGATTTCTATCCTGTAAACTATCTGTGGCGCAGCACGCCGATGGTTTTGATCGGGCTCGGGTTATTCGCCCTGATCTACTTTGCCCGGCGCGAGTGGCTGGAGGAACGGGAACTCCTCCGCACGGCGGGCGGGCTGCTGCTGCTCGCTGGGGTGTTCTTCTTCGTGTTGACCCTGGGCGGGAAGAAATTCGACCGCTACCTGCTGCCTGCCTTCCCGGCGTTGGACTTAGTCGCTGCGTTGGGCTGGTATGGGTTTATGAGGGGGTTAGCTGACCGGCTAGCAGCGGGTCGGTGTGTTTATCCCTTGCTGATCGCCTCTATTTTCGTCCTCCAGGCGCTGGTCGCGCTGCCCACTCACCCGTATTACCTGAGCTACTACAACCCGCTGCTGGGCGGTGGACAGCGGGCCTTGGCGACGTTGCAGATCGGCTGGGGGGAAGGGCTGGACCAGGCCGCCCGCTACCTGAACCACAAGCCGGACCTCGGCAACCTGGACGTG
>CAYNWK010000209.1:0-3289 GCA_964400875.1 uncultured Anaerolineaceae bacterium
GCCAAAGAATTGAAACTACTGTAAAGAAATTGCTGTTGTCGCAGCGATCCTCCACACACTCGTGGAGGATATTCCGTTTAAAACAATATCCCCCAGTGCAAATCCTCTAGTAGGGGATGATCGCTCCCGAAATTTTCTATAAGATGGAAACAGAAAAGGAGGTTCTCGAAAATTAATGGGCGAAGAGCAATCATTCGAGAAAACGGAAATATACCAAATCAACATAACAGGGATCCTGGACGAAAAATGGTCTGACTGGTTCGATGGTTTTACCATCACGCACCAGGGTAATGAAGAGACCGCCTTGGAAGTGTCCGCATCTGGCCGGTCGTCGCTGGTCTCTTGATTTATCGATCGTATACAGCGCATATCTAATTTGGTGGCTTTTCTTCATCGTCCTCCAGATCGGATTGATGACATTTGCTCTGGTTGGGATAACGGCGTTAGCCTGGAAACGTAGATACTGGACTTTGATTGGGAGGTTCGCGTTCTCCATAACAACCCTGTCTGCCATCATTTTTTGTGGCCTGCTAGCCAGGTGGGGTTTGTTCACGGCTTTGTTCAGCTAAGCTGAGATTAAGAATCAAAGATAAGGACAGGAAGGAGTCTAGGGGGGCTGAGGCTGGTTCGGCGGGCGCGTCCCGCCGAACCAGCCTCTTTCAACTGTAAGAAACGAACAATGTATTGGTAATCAATTCTTAAGTTCTTCAAGCGACAATAGTCAAGTCGCGCCAGAATGTGTATGGCAATTCGATTGACTATCCAAGGAGATATAGAATGTCAAGCTTGAAGGTATTCAAAACCATCGCGGTGAGAGTTTCGATGATCGCCGTGGTATTACTCTCATTAATGGTAAGCCTCACCTCCCCGGCCGCAGCCGCTTCAGGCAATGCCAATGGCGCAGTTTTCACGCTGACCAATGCGGCCTCGGGCAATGCAGTGCTGCTCTACAACCGCTCGTCGGACGGATCGCTGGCCCTCGATGGTGCCTACCCCACCGGCGGTCTGGGCAGCGGCGCAGGGCTGGGGTCGCAAACAGCCCTGGTGCTCACCGAGAACAACCGCTGGCTGTTTGCCGTCAATGCGGGCAGCAACGAGATCTCGGCTTTCGCGGTTCGCAGGGACGGCTTGAAGTTGGTGGATGTGGTTGACTCGGGCGGCGAACTTCCGGTCAGCCTGACCGTGCACAAAGACTTGCTTTATGTGCTCAATGCCGGGGGCAGCGGGAACATCAGCGGGTTTAGCATCGGTAAGCGCGGCTCGCTGACGCCCCTGGCCGGCTCCACCCAGCCCGTCAGCAACGGCGGGATCGGCGCACCCCCCGGACTGGCCCAGGTTGCCTTCAACTCGGACGGCAGCGCCTTGGTCGTGACCGAAAAATCCACTAACCTTCTGGACACCTACCGGGTCGAACATGGCCTGGCCGGCCCACCGGTTACCCACCCCTCCGAGGGGGGAACGCCCTTCGGCTTCGCCTTCGACCGCCATAACCATGCCATCGTTTCGGAAGCTGCCGGATCGGTTTCCTCCTACAAGATCGCGGGAGACCAATTCGAGGTGATCAGTTCGGCAGTCGTCAATGGGCAGGCGGCGGCCTGCTGGATCGCCATCTCAAAGAACGGAAGATATGCCTACACCACCAATGCCGGCAGCGGATCGATCTCCAGCTACCGGATCCGCGGGAACGGCGCCCTGGAACTGCTCGACGCGACCGCCGGGTTGACCGGCGCCGGAAGCACCCCGCTGGATATGGCTTTCAGCAACAACGGATCTTTCCTCTACACCCTGGCCGCCGGAGCGAATAATATAACCATCTTCCAGTTCAACTCGGATGGCAGCCTGAGCTTGCTGGGGACGGTTGACGTGCCCGCAGGCGTTGCCGGAGTAGCAGCCTATTAAACTTCTTGTTTTCTGTCCTACCCGTAATTCCAAGCAACTGGCTCGACATCATCAGGGACGGCAAAACTTATCTTGCCGTCCCTGAATTATGAACTTGGTTATGCCTTAGGCAAGGCTAATTGGGGAACAAGATCGCCCAGTACCAGCTGTGCGATTTTGCTAATTGTGGGGATATAATCCTTGAGTGCCATTTTCAGGCCTCAGCGATTGTACATAAGGTGAGTTCATGACGATCTGGCCAAATGACCTCAATACCGGCTGGTGGTCCTTCTCCCTTCCGGGTTTCCGCGACCACCCACACGACCCAGCAACCTATTCCTTGTTCAAATACGAAGATTTGCCGCCAATTGCACCTCCCAAAGATTCAAAATTCACCTGGCTTTGGTCAGAACCGAGACACGAACAATGGTCGCTGGCCGCCAACGGTTATGCGGATGGCAGCAGAGCAGATATATCACGGTTACCTGAGATTGTTGACCAGGCTCAGGTTGCACTTCCCCCAGACTTCGTCGAGTTCATGCAAGCCGTCGCCCTCCACGAACGCATTCGATCTTGCACCGCCTGTTTCTTACAACTCAATGAATTTATCGTCCGCGTCACCAAACCCGTTGAAGGAGTGCTGCTGAACTTTCTGTCTGACCAGCAGTGTTCTCTACAGTGGTATTTATTTGCCAGCCAGTCTGGAGACCACTGCATCACGGTATCCAGTGAAATCTACGGCCTACAGTTTGACACCGGCGTACGACGACAGGATGAGGTGGATCTCACTAAGTCCGAGATGTGGATGTGTTCGCCTAATTTCACGGAATTCATCTATCGCTTTTGGCTGGAGAATGAAATCTGGTTCAGAGTCATAGAAAACGGAGAACCCCCATCCCCTATCCAGAAGGACTATCTGGACTACTATTGCAGACTGAAATCGCATTAGGAGTTACGCATCTCGCTGGGAAAGTTGTGAAACCGAACTCCTAACGCCGCTGCCTCAACACCGTTATCCAGGCGCGCTCCCTCACCCCGCCTCTGTAATTCCCTATTGACACATTCCTAAGATATCATTATAATTCAACCCGTTTAATTATTAAGCGAGGTTAACTATGTCAACGGATGCGTTCGTCGCCGCTCTGCAGGAATGGCTCGAAGTCCTGATGCGGAATAGGATGCGGAATTTCCTGCTCCAGGCTCGGGAGAGTGGGCTCTCGATGTCCCATTTCAGTGCGCTCTTTCACGTCCACCGGATCGGCAGCTGCGGGGTCACCGAGATCGGCGACCACCTGGGGGTGACCAGCGCCGCCGCCAGCCAGATGCTGGAACGCCTGGTCCAGCAAGGGCTGGTCCTGCGCGAAGAGGATGCCGAGGACCGGCGCGTCAAGCGCATCGAACTGACCGAGAA
>CAYNWK010000209.1:3389-6910 GCA_964400875.1 uncultured Anaerolineaceae bacterium
ATTTGCAGAGGAGTTCCTCCGAAATGCTGCGTTTGAAAAGATATCTTAAACCCTACCTGCTGTTGATTTTCCTGGCGATCGTCTTGTTGTTTGTACAGGCTAACGCCGACCTGGCGCTGCCCGATTATCTCTCCAGGATCGTCAACAACGGGATCCAACAGAACGGCGTCGAGGACGCCGTTCCGGACGCCATCCGCCAGAGCGAGATGGATAGGCTCACCTTGTTCATGAGCAGCGACGAGCAAGCACGCGTCCTCGGCGATTATTCCCTGGTCCAACCCAACTCGCCTCAAGCAAGCCAATATCTCGAGCAGTACCCTGCCCTGGCCAACGAGCCGATCTACGTGCTGAAGGATGTAGACGGAGCCGAAATCGACGCGCTGAATCCCATCATGGGTAAAGCCTTTGTGGCGGTCTCCGGCATCGAACAGATGACCGCCAATCCGGAAGCAGCCCAGGCCCTGGCGCAGAGTCTCGGGATCGACCTCTCTCAGATTCCGCCCGGTATGGATCTATTTGCGCTGTTGGAGAGCATACCTGCCGCCCAGCGTTCGTCCATCACCGCGGCGATCCAGGAGCGTTTCGCTGCCCTTGGTGAAAGCATGGTCAACCAGATGGCCGTGGGAGCGGTAAGAGCTGAATACCAGGCTCTGGGCGTGAACACCAACCGGCTTCAAACCAACTACATTTTGCGAACGGGCGGGATCATGCTGCTCATCTCGCTGCTGGGAGGCGTCTGCACCATCGCGGTCGGCTACCTGGCTTCGAAGACCGCCGCCGGCGCAGCGCGCGATATCCGCCTGGACGCCTTCAAAAAAGTAGAGAGCTTCTCCAGCGCCGAATTCGATCGTTTTTCGACGGCTTCCCTGATCACCCGTTCAACCAACGATATCACCCAGATCCAGATGGTGACTTTCATGATCATCCGCATGGTCTTCTACGCCCCGATCATCGGCGTCGGCGCCGTGATCCGGGCGATCGATAAGAGCGCTAACATGTGGTGGATCATCGCGGTAGCCGTGCTTGTCCTGCTCGGCCTGGTCCTGACCGTCTTTTCGATCTCCCTGCCAAAGTTCAGGATCATGCAGACCCTGATCGACAAGCTCAACCTGGTGACGCGCGAAAACCTCTCGGGCATGATGGTGATCCGCGCCTTCAACAAGGAGCAGGACGAGGAAAAGCGCTTCGACAAAGCCAACCGCGACCTGGCCGACACCAGCCTTTTCGTCGCTCGGGTGATGGTCACCATGATGCCGGTCATGATGCTGCTGATGAACGGGCTGTCGGTCGGGATCATCTGGATTGGGGCACACCAGGTCGCCGCCGCGAACATACAGGTAGGCGACATGATCGCCTTCATGCAGTACGCCATGCAGATCGTGTTCGCTTTCCTGATGATGTCGATGATGTTCATCATCCTGCCGCGCGCCTCGGTGGCAGCCGGGCGCGTCGCAGACGTTCTGGAAACGGAGCTCAGCATCACCGATCCGGGTGAACCGAAACGATTCGAAGCCCCCTTCGTCCCAGAGATCGAGTTTCACGACGTGAGCTTCCGCTACCCCGGAGCGTTGGATGATGTGCTGCACAATATCAGCTTTACCGCCCGCCCAGGAGAGACCACGGCTTTCATCGGCTCCACTGGCAGCGGCAAATCGTCCGTCGTCAATCTGATCCCGCGTTTTTACGACGTGTCGGAAGGCGCAATCTGCCTGGACGGCGTTGATATCCGCGAAATCAGTCAGGGCGAGCTGCGCGACAAGATCGGATATGTGCCCCAGAAAGGCACCTTGTTCTCAGGCACCATCGAAAGCAACTTGCGCTACGCCGACGAAGAGGCCAGCTTCGCAACGTTGGAAGAAGCCGCCGAGATCGCCCAGGCCAGCGAATTCATCACTTCCAAGCCGGAAGGTTTCGAGGCGACGATCGCCCAAGGCGGAGCGAACGTGTCAGGGGGCCAGAAGCAGCGCCTGGCGATCGCCCGCGCCCTTGTCAAGCGACCCCCGATCTATATCTTCGACGACAGCTTTTCGGCGCTGGATTTCAAGACTGACTCGGCCTTGCGCAGAGCGCTGAAGGAGAAAACCGGTGATAGCACGGTGCTGATCGTCACCCAGCGTGTGGCTACCGTCAAGAACGCCGATCAGATCATCGTCCTCGACGAGGGCAGGATAGTCGGTAAAGGGAAACATCAAGAACTCATGGAAACCTGTAAGACGTATCAGGAAACCGCCCTGTCGCAGTTGAGCCAAATGGAGCTGGTATGAGCATGGATGGCCGGAACTCTTCTTCAAATCGCAGACCGGCGGCAAGCCCAATGAGAGGGCACGGCCCCATGGGGCGCCGCGGTCCAATGGCCATGATGGCGGGCGAAAAACCTCGCGATTTCAAGGCCGCGATGGTCAAGCTGATCCAGTATCTTAGTTCTTACTGGACCAAGATCGCGATCGTGATCACCTTTGCCATCGTTTCTACTGCGTTCACCATTGCCGGCCCCAAGATCCTGGGCCAGGCTACCACCAAGCTGTTCGAGGGCGTGCTGGGCCAGATTACAGGTCGCGGCGCAGGCATCGATTTCGCATACATCGGCAGGGTCCTGTTATGGGCCCTGGCGCTGTACCTGCTTTCTTCGCTGTTCAGCTTCATCCAGGGCTGGATCATGTCAGGGATCGCCATCGATATCACCTATCGTTTCCGCCGGGATATCTCCAAGAAGATCAACAACCTTCCATTAAAGTATTTCGACCGGATCAGCCAGGGTGAGGTGCTGGCGCACATCACCAACGACGTGGATACCATCAACCAGACGCTAAACCAGAGCCTCTCCCAGATCATCACTTCCACGGTGACGGTGGTCGGCGTGCTGATCATGATGCTGACCATCAGCTGGCAGATGACCTTGATCGCGCTGCTGATCATCCCGCTCTCCATGGGGATCATCATCCTGGTGGTGCGCCAGTCCCAAAAATTCTTCACCCAGCAGCAAGATTACCTGGGGCACGTGAACGGGCACGTGGAGGAAATGTTCGGCGGTCACCGGGTGATGAAAGCTTTCAACGGGGAAGCCAGGAGCATCGACCAATTCGATGGGCTGAACAATACCCTGTACGATGCGGCCTGGAAATCGCAGTTCTTATCTGGGTTGATGTTCCCGGTGATGAACTTCATCGGCAACCTCGGTTACGTGGCCATCGCTATCACCGGCGGGTATCTTGCCGTCATCAACGCTATCACCGTCGGGGATATCCAGGCCTTCATCCAGTACGTGCGTTCGTTCACGCAGCCGATCATGCAGATCGCCAATATCTCCAACATCCTGCAGCAAACCGCAGCCGCAGCCGAGCGCATCTTTGAATTCCTGGCCGAAGAGGAGCAGGTCGCCGAGGTTGAAAATCCCGTCGAACCGGAGGTGGTCGAAGGGCGCGTGGTCTTCCAAAACGTTCGCTTTGGATACACCCCGGATAAGATCGTGATCAAAGATTTCTCCGCCGAGGTCCAGCCCGGGCAGAAGATCGCCTTAGTCG
>CAYNWK010000210.1:0-6826 GCA_964400875.1 uncultured Anaerolineaceae bacterium
GTTTACCCGGCCAGGGTGATCGACAACGTGGACCCACAAGGATTGGGACGGTTGCTGGTTCAAGTTCCTTGGAGCGCGGAAGGGGTGGAGAAGGGTACCCAGGCCTGGGCGCGGCTGGCGACTTTTATGGCGGGCGCCAAGCGCGGCGCCTGGTTCATTCCCGAAGTAGACGACGAAGTATTGGTTGGCTTTGCGGGAGGGGACCCGCGCCAACACTACGTGCTGGGGAGTCTGTGGAGCGAGACAGCCCCGCCGCCGGATGCGATGGACGTCCCTTGGGAGAACAACCGCAAAGCGCTGGTCTCCCGCCAGGGACTGCGCATCACACTGGACGACGCCGCTCAACAGGAAGCCGTCAGCATCGAAACCCCCGGCGGGCAGCGCCTCATCTTGCAGGACGGCGCTGCTTCTGTGGAAATTGAAGACAGCGGGGGGAACCGGATCGTCTTTGAACCGTCCGGGATCAGCGTGCAAGCGGCATCCAAAGTGACCATCAGCGCTTCCGTGGTCGAGATCGACGCCGGGATGCTCAAGGTCAACGCTGGGGTCGCCCAGTTCAGCGGCGTAGTGCAGGCGGACACGCTGATCGCCAACTCAGTGGTCGCCAGCAGCTATACCCCAAGGGCGGGAAACGTCAAGTAAGGCCAGCAGGCTTCAGGCGGGGGGTTTGGGGTCGATGCGCAGGACGGCTTTGCCCCGCCAGGTGTCCTGCTTGATGGTGATGCGCTTGCCGGTCAGCTCGCCGATGGTGACTGCGCCGGTAGCGGATTTGAGCGCTTCGGCGTCCGCCTTGGCGGAGAGCAGGTAGCCCTGCGGGTGGATCTCGCCGTTCTTGGTGCGGAAGTAAAGCACCGGCTTGAACGCCTTCTGTCCGGGCCGGGGTTCGACCTCTTCTTGTTGCAGGTGGGCGATTTCCACGGCGATCTCCGTGCGGCCCCAGCGAAGCAGCTGTTCGACGCGCAGGAACCGCGCTGGGAACAGGTCATCGATGAGCATGTCGGGGTTTAATGGGCGGGACCTGGGGGCTTCTTCCTTGGACATGGACAGGTTTACCTCGGGGGGATGTTGGCGTTATCGTCCTTTGGATTATCTCAAATTTGCCCGGTTGAGTCAGGTGTCGGATGTCATTTTTCCACTGGCGGTTTTGAAAGGCGGCGGCGGGAAACGTAAATAAGATCTGCAGGCGAATTTTGCATACTATGTCTCTCCTTTTGTAAAACTCCTTTACGTTTGTCTATAATCTCAGGAGATACGCGGTTCACGAGGCAACTTTTTTTGACGAGCTACACCCGTCAAAAAACCCATCCAGAATGGAGACAGACATGCCAGTCTTAAAAGACTACGAGGAATTCGAAGGCCTGCATTGGGAAACCGGGACGGTGCGCAATTTCCTGGCGTATCGCGGCGTGTGTGATCCGTACACGGATCTGCCGTATTCCGAGGCCTTTTTCCTGGGGGTCAGCGGCGGAGCGGTGATGGGATACTTTTCTTTTGCGTACGAAGGCTACGATCCCATGGCGCGCATCCTGACGCGCAACACCTTCGACCCGATGGAGACCATGCTCTCCCGGCTGGGCGTGGTGCAGCACCGGCTGCGCACTGGCAGCGCCGACAAGGGAGTGCAGAACCTAATAGAAACTTTAGATTCCGGGGTCCCGGCGATCGTGCTGGCGGACATGTACTCCCTTCCCTACAACCTGCTGCCGGAGGACAAGGGCATGTGGGCGATGTTCCCCATCCTGGTCTACGGCTACGACCGGGAAAACGAGCGGGCCTGGATCGCCGACCGGGCCCGCGCGCCGCTGAGCGTGACGACCCGGGAGCTGGCCGCGGCGCGCGCCCGGGTGAAGAAGGACAAATTCCAAATCTTGACGATGGACCCACCACTTCCCGAAAAAATCCCTACAGCCGTCAAGGCCGGCATCTGGGACTGCATCAAGCTGTACACCGAAAAGCCCCCGAAGGGGACCAAGAAGAACTTCGGTCTTGCTGCCCTGCGATGGTGGGCTGATCTGTTGGTCAAACCGAAAGCCCGCCTGAGCTGGGAAAAAGGGTTCCCTGCTGGTCCGAAGCTCTACGCCGGGTTGAAGTCCGCCTTCGAGGACATCAATACCTTTGGCAAAGATGGGCAAGCCGAGCGGGACGTGTATGCGAGCTTCCTGGATGAGGCCAGCCGGATCCTGAAAAACCCGGATCTGGGCGCAGCGGCAGATACGTTTCGCGCCAGCGGCCGGGCATGGGACACCCTAAGCCTGGCGCTCTTCCCCGACGAGATCACGCCCTTCAAAGAAACCCGGGAACTGATCTTACGCCGGCACCGGCGCTTCCTGGAGAGCGGGGACGAGGCGCGGGACGAGATGCGGGCGATCGACGGGCGCCTGGCGGAGATACAGGCCGAGATCACGCCGGAATATCCTCTGGACCAGCGCAGCGCAGCCGTGTTCAAGGAGAACTTGCGCGACCGGGTGATGCAGGTCCACGACTCCGAAGAGACGGCTGTCGTCGCCTTGCGTGCAGCGATGAGTTGAGGGGCGCTTTGTAAGGATAGGAGAGGAAAACGAGAGTATTGCTTGCCTCCCTGCCGATCTTGATCTAAAATAATATCGGCGCCGGTTAGCCAATGAGCGCTGACCGGCTTTTCCTTTTTTCAACGTAACCAAGGATTTCACACTGGGCTGGAAGATTGGGGTGGTGGGGCGGGTTTTGCACGTTGACTGCAAATCATAGGAACCCAGATGCGTGGAATCGGCTGCGTTCTTCCCGGTGGGGAATCGACTCTTGTGAGAAGCGTCGCGAGCGTGGCAGCCAAACATATCCAAGGAGAGTGAGATGAGCAAAACCTATTTACGCGTCCTGTTAGCCTTCGCCCTGGCAGTGGTGGCGTTTTCCGCGGCGCCCAGCCCGGCGCGGGCGGCGACGATCAACGTAAACAGTACGGCGGACGTAGTCGCGAACGACGGCCAATGCACCTTGCGCGAGGCGATCACGGCGGCCAACACCGATACCGCTTCCGGAGGCATGGCGGGTGAATGCCAGGCAGGCTCCGGGGCGGACACGATCATGCTGGGCGCACAGACCTACACTTTGGCCATCACTGGGAACAACGAGGACAACAACGCCACCGGCGACCTCGATATCCGTGCAGGCTTGACCATCCAGGGGCAGGGCGCGGGCAGCACCATCGTACAGGCCGGCACGACTGCGGAGAACGGCATCGACCGGGTCTTCCAGGTAGCGGTTGGGGGCATTGCGGTCAGCTTCAAAGGCCTGACCATTCGTAATGGCTTTGTCTCCGGCAGCGGCGGCGGCGTCTTCATCAACTTCAATGTCGAACCGACGGTCACCGTCGTCAACAGCGTGATCGCCAGCAACACCGCCAGCGCCGCCGGGGGAGGCCTGGCAGCCTTCGCCGGGACGGTCAACATCGACCACAGCAGCATCACCGGCAACATCGCCGGTTTCGGCGGCGGCCTGAGCAACGGCGGTTTCGTAGTTGCCAGCGGCGGTACCATGAACGTGCTGGACAGCAACATCAGCAGCAATCAGGCCACCTCGCTGAACTTTGGGGATGGAGGCGGCGTCTTGAACGAGGCTACCTTAAATATGGCCAACAGCACCATCAACGGCAACACCGCTTTTGTGGACGGCGGGGGTGTGAGCGGCCAGGCGGGTGTGACCAACTTGACCAACGTGACGATTTTAGGCAACACGGCCGACGGTGACAACGCCAGCGACCCATCAGGAGATGGCGGTGGGGTCAACGCGGACGAAGGAGCGACGGTGACGTTAAAGAACAGCCTGGTTGGGCAAAACAACGACCAGGGCGGGGAGAACCCGGACATCTTCGGGCAGCTGGCATCGGACGGCTTCAACCTGATCGGCAGCGTTGGGGACACGAACTTCTCTGCCAATACAGCTGGCGACCAGTACGGCGACCCGAGCGGAACCACGACGCCCAACACGGGCGCGTCGGAATCGGGGTCCCCGATCGACCCGCAGGTAGCAGCCTTGACCGGTAGCCCGGCCTACTACCCGCTGCTGAACGGCAGCCCGGCGAAGGACCAGATCCCGCCGTTCTACTGCAAATTCCTGAGCAGTGGAACGAATCCCCTGTTCACCAATGGGGCGGCCGTGGACACCGACCAGCCGGGCAGCGCACGCCCCAACGGGACCTACTGCGACACTGGCGCATACGAGCATCCGGAAGGCGTCATCATAGAGACCCAGGATGTTTACCTGCCGGTGCTGGTCAAGTAATACTGACAATCTGATCGATCACGCGAAACGATGGCGGGGCGGAAAACCAGGTTTTCCGCCCCGCATGGTTTTCACCCTCTCTCGAAAAACTCTCCAAAAAGGCAGGGTAAGGTATGTATCCGGTTGAATGGGATGTGTTGGGCCTGGGCGCGGTTGCAGTGGACGACCTGGTCTACCTGGACCGCCACCCGCGGCCGGACGGCAAGCAGCGCATGCGTTCCCGCCAGCGCCAGGGCGGCGGGCTCACCGGGACCGCGCTGGCGACCGCGGCGCGCCTGGGTGCTCGCGCCGCCTATTGCGGGATCTTGGGGGAAGACGAGCTCTCGCGTTTCGCCCTGGAATCGCTGCAGGAGGCCGGCGTCGATACCTCCTCCGTGATCGTCCAACCGGGCGCCGGGCCGCATTACTCCATCGTGCTGGTCGATCTATCGACCGGCAAGCGCAGCGTGCTCTCCGATATCAGCGCAGTCATCCCTCTAGCGGTGGCTGCGGTCACGCCGGCGCTGATCCGGCGGTGCAAAGCGTTCTTCGTCGATCATTCGCAGGTCGAAGCAGCGCTGCGGGCCGCCGTATTAGCTTCGGAAGCAGGAATCCCTGTCGTTGCGGATCTGGAAAGGGATGAACACCCCCGTACCCGTGATTTGCTGGCGCGAATCGAACACCTGATCGTCGACGTTAAGATGGGGAGGCGGCTGACCGGCAAGCGGCAGCCTTCAGAGATAGCGCGAGCGCTGGGGGAGGGTGGGCGCGCCTGCTCCGCAGTCACAGCCGGGGAGCGCGGCTGCTGGTATTCGCAGTCGGGTGGGCCGGTAGAGCATTTCCCGGCTTTCGAAGTGCCTGTGGTCGATACGACCGGCTGCGGGGACGTGTTTCACGGGGCGTACGCGGCGTCGATCACCTTCGGGGAGACCATTGAGAATGCGATCCGTTTTGCCACGGCAGCCGCCGGATTGAAGGCGACCCAAAAAGGAGGCCGAGCCGGGATACCGGACATGGCCGCGGTGGAGAAATTCTTGCGAGATCAAGGCAGTTGAGTTCGAGATCGGCTTAGCTACAATAGCGTGATGGAGCCGCCTGGAAGGATGGTTATAATCGGCCTGCTATGAGTTTCGCGAGCGACGGCGCCAGAATCAAAAGAGATCAAGGGGTGTAAATCCGAAAGATGCCTGATAGGGGTAGCGCGCTTATTCGATGGTTGAATCGGTTGGAGAATTCCCTGGATGCCCTGAAATACCGCTGGGCTGAGCGATTAGGCTGGAACGATCCGATCATGATCCTGTCATACGGGGGCTTTGGGACACGAGAGCGAGTCTTCGTCAAAGGGCGCGTACTGGAGGACGAGGGCATCTCCAAGCCGGGCGAGGCAGAAAGCCTGTGGACCAACCTGGTAGATTCTTTCAAGCGTTTCGAAAGCGACGAGATTCCCTACGCGCGACTGCTTGTGCATTTTCAAGAGGCGCAGCATGAAGTCCAGGCCGATGAGGAGGGTTTTTTCGAAGCCTGGATCGAGCTGGCGGAAGCTTTAGATCCTGGAAAAAGTTTCTACCCAGTCGAGTTTGAGCTGATCGCTCCGCTGCATCCCGGCGAAGCGACGCCGCGTGCCGAGGGGCAAGTTTTCATCCCACCGCCGCAAGCGCGCTTCGGAATCCTCAGCGACCTGGACGATACGGTCCTCGTCACCGAAGCGAAGAAACCGCTGCGCATGGCCCGGGCAGTGTTTACCCAGAGCGCGCACGACCGCCTGGCTTTCGAAGGGGTGTCAAGCTTCTACCGTGCGCTGGTGGGGAGCCCCGATGGCATGATCAACCCGCTGTTTTATATCTCCAGCGGTCCGTGGAACCTCTACGACCTGATCCACGAGTTTTTCCGCCTGAACGAGATCCCGCCGGGGGCGATGCTTTTTTTGCGTGATTGGGGGCTGCGCGAGGATGAGCTCCTGCCCACCGATCATCACAAGCACAAACTGCAGGCCATCGAGACCGTCCTGGAGTTGTACCCGGAGCTGCCTTTCCTGCTGATCGGCGATAGCGGACAGTCGGACCCGGAGGTATACGCGGCGGCGGTCGAGGCTTATCCGGGGCGGATACCGGCGATTTATATCCGGGAGGTCACCCGCCAGGCGCGGCGCATCGCGGCGATCGAAGCTGCAGCCAGGGAGGTCGCCCTCGCCGGGAGCGAACTTATCCTGACAAAATCGACCTCGGAGATGGCCGCACACGCCGCGGCGCACGAGTGGATCACACCCCAGGCTGCTGAGCGAGTGCGCGCTGCGGAGGGCAGGCCCTCTCAGGCGGAATAACCGCCCGGCGAACCCTGGCGGATGCGCTCAAGAAGTCTTTCGAGAGAATTGCAAATCAACCGGTCTGCTCCAGCTGTACTGTTTCACCCGTCATCTCGCCTTCGGGGAGACCTTCGTTGGCCCCCATGAGCCGCCCGGAACGCAGCAGGTAGGCGTAGAACAAGGATGCCGGGCTGAGTAGCAGCCCGGATAGCGTGATGGCAGCGCGCAAGGAGAAGAGGTTGCCGACCAGGCCGACCAGCGGCCCGATAGTGACCTGCCCCAGCGCGT
>CAYNWK010000211.1:0-6763 GCA_964400875.1 uncultured Anaerolineaceae bacterium
AGCTTGTCGGCGTGGTCTTCCATCTCCACCAGCCGCAGTAGCTGCATGGCGCGCTCCCGCCGTTCCCACACCCGGTACAGGTTGCAGAAGTCCATCGGCAGCATCACGTTTTCGGCCAGCGAGAGCATCGGCAGCAGTTGGAAGAACTGAAATACAATGCCCACATGGCGACCGCGCCAGCCAGCCATCTGGTTCTCGCTCATGGCGTGCACAGCCGTGCCCCCAACGTACACCTCGCCAGAGGTCGGCCGGTCGATGCCGGTGACCATGTTGAGCAGGGTGCTCTTACCGCTCCCCGATTTTCCGATAATCGCTACGAACTCGCCCGGCTGGATAGCCGCGTCGATGCCCTTGAGCACGGTCACATCCACCGCGGCGGTCGAGAAGGTCTTGACTACCTGGCGTAGATCGATCAGGGCGCTTTTGCCGTTGCCGCCAGGCGCGGCGGCGGTCTGGACGGGCTTCGGCTTGCGTTTCAAAAAGTTTACGGTCATAACCGCCTCCTGAAGAGCGGAGCTCTGCGGTCGGGTGTTCGGTTGAGTGAGAAAGGGGTGGGGAGGTTCCTCGGCAGACGGGGTCCTATTTTCTGGATTGTTCAATTTATAGCGAACTTTGGCGGTCCTGGCTAGTGATAAGTGTCCTTATTTTGTAGAATTGCATTCATTAATACGGTGAAATCGCCTTAAAGTCGCGCCTGTTCTCCCGCCTGAGATTAAAAAAGCAGCTTGTTGAAGAGACGGCGCGTTTTATAACGAACAGGCGTTACGCAGTTCGCCACCGGAAAGTCTCGTAGCGAAGAAAGTGTACAAGCGCCTGGTTCCGGCAGGTGGTAAACTTGACTTTTGTGAAAGATCCCGCATAACGGGTCGTGGACGAACGCGGATGGAGGCTGGGTTCGTAAGATCTGTGGTAATATTTAGGCTAGACTAAAAATATATTTTAATTTGGTTAACCAAAGATGATCATCTTCAAGAACCTGCTACGACACAAGGGGCGCACCCTGCTGACCGTGATCGGGATCAGCGTGGGCGTGGCCGCGGTGATCGCGCTGGGGGCGCTGGCCGACGGGCTGAAGTCGGGCTACGACTCGATTCTGACGGGCAGCAAGGCCGACCTGGTGCTCAGCCAGCCGGACTCGCTGGATGTCTCGTTGAGCTCGGTGGACGATACGATCGGCCCCGAACTGGCGGCCATGTCCGAGGTCAGCGCGGTCAGCAGCATGCTGCAGGGCTTCGTGCAGGTGGAGAACAACCCGTACTTCTTCGTGTACGGCTACCCGGCGGACAGCTTCGCGCTGGGACGCTTCCAGATCGTGGAGGGCGTGGGGCTGGACGACCGCGAGGCGGAGCGGGCGCGGGGCAAACCGCTGATCCTGGGGTCGGCGGCGTCCGAGGCGCTGAAGAAAGACCTGGGCGACACGGTGCGCATCTTTGACAGCGTGTTCCGGGTGGTGGGCATCTACGAGACCGGCGACACGCTAGAGGACAACGGCGCGGTGATCCCGGTAGAGGAGGCCCAGATCGTGCTGGGCAAACCCCGCCAGGTGAGCCTGTATTACCTGCAGCTGAAGGACCCGGCGCTGCGCGAGCGGGTGGAACGCCGGGTGGAACGGCGCTGGCCGGACCTGGAACTGAGCAGTACGGAGGACTACGCCGACAAGCAGCTCATGGGCAATGCGATCGAGGCTTACGTGTGGGGCATCGCTGGGCTGGCGATCATCATCGGCGGGATAGGGATGATGAACGCGCAGCTGATGGCCGTGATGGAGCGCACCCGCGAGATCGGCGTGCTGCGGGCGCTGGGCTGGCGGCGCAGGCAGATCCTGCTGATGATCCTGGGCGAGTCGCTGGTAGTGGGCTTGCTGGGCGGGGTCTTGGGCATCGCGGCCGGCTGGCTGGCGCTGACCACGTTCTCGGATTACGCCGGTTTCTTTGGAGCCTCCACGGCCAATATCAGCCCGGCCCTGCTGGAGCAGGCTTTCATCATGGTGCTCATCTTGGGTCTGATCGGCGGGCTCTACCCGGCGTGGCGGGCGGCGAAGCTACAGCCGGTGGAAGCGCTGCGCTACGAAGGCGGCGCCTCCGGACAGCACGTGCGGCGGCTGCCGCTGGGCGGGATGGCGATCCAGGGCCTGTGGCAGCGCACGGCGCGCACGCTGCTGACCCTGGGCGTGATCGGCATCACCGTTGGCGGGATCATGGCGCTGGAAGCCCTGATCGGCGGAATGGGCGACGTGATCGGCGGGTTGAGCGCCGATGCCGAGGTCATGGTGCGTCAGGCCGGGGTGGCGGACACCTCGCTGAGCGCCATCGACGAACGCTCCGGCGACCGGATCGGCGTGCTGCCGGGGGTAAGCGCGGTCAGCGGCCTATCGTTCTCGGGGACGATCCTGCCCGATTCGGGGACGATCTTCATCGTGTTCGGCTATAACCCCAACGAATTCGCCATCCACCAGTTCAACGTGGTGGCAGGCAAGCCGCTGAGCGGGAACCATCAAATCATGCTGGGGCGCTCGCTGGCGGATTCTTTGAAGGTTTCGGTGGGCGACACCTTCGAAGTGACGGGCAGCCGCTATAAAGTGGTAGGCATTTACGAAGCCGGGGGAGGCTTCGACGAGATGGGCGGGGTGATCACACTGCGCGACGCGCAGATCCTGACCGGGCGGCCGCGCAAGGTGAGCATGTACCTGGTCAAAGTGGCCAACCCGCTGCAAGCACCGGAGGTGGTCCAGACGATCAACGAGCGCATACAGGACGCCCACGCCAGCCTGGCGGGCGACTTCGCCGAGGAGATGCCCGACATGCAGGCGATGGATGGGATCATGGCGGCGATCTCGATCCTGGCGATCGGCGTGGGCAGCGTGGGGGTAATGAACACCATGCTGATGGCCGTGCTGGAGCGCACCCGCGAGATCGGGGTGCTGCGGGCGCTGGGCTGGCGCCGGCGGCGAGTGTTAATGCTGATCCTGGAAGAAGGCCTGCTGCTGGGGCTGTTCGGCGGCGCGCTGGGCATGGTGGTGGCTTTTGGGCTGGCCTTCTCGCTCAGCCTGGTGCCGCAATACGGCAGCCTCCTCGAACCGCAGTGGACGCTGCCCATCTTCCTGCGGGCTTTCACCCTGGCGCTGTCTTTGGGTTTATTGGGCGGGCTGTACCCGGCTTACCGCGCCACGCGCTTGCAGCCGGTGGAAGCGATCCGTTACGAATGATAGGAGCGCAGGCGCGGAACAGCGTTCTCGACCTGCGCTAAACGAAGCTGGAGTACACGACGATGAGAAACACACGAGCACTTTTGATGATTTTGATCTTGAGCCTGATAGTTCTGAGCGCCTGCAGCGGCGCCCAGGAAGCCACGCCGACCCCGGATGGAAGCGCTGACGAGGCGTTCAACCCGGTGATCAGCGCCACCGGGCGGGTGGTGCCGGTTGATTGGACGGCGCTGAGCCTGCCCACCGCCGGTGTAGTGGAACAGGTGCTGGTGAGCGATAACCAGGCGGTCTCCGCGGGCGACGCGCTGGTGCGCCTGCAGGGCAAAGAACAGCTGCAGGCCGCGGTGACCGCGGCCCAGGTGGAGCTGACCAGCGCAGAGCAGGCCCTGCAAACGCTCTCGGAGGACGTGGACCTGCTGGCTGCCCAGGCGCTGGGTGAGCTGGAAAACGCTCAGCAAGCCCTGGAAGATCTGCAAACCCCCGAGATCCAGGAGGCTTTGGCGCTGCAGCAACTGGCGGAGGCGCAGAAAGCCGTGGACACCGCAGACCGGCACTTACGCATTTTGAGCTCCATCGCCGACCAGGCGGACATCGACGCGGCCAAGGCGCAGGTTGTGCTGGCGAAAGACGTGCTGGACGATGCGCGCGAGGATTACGAAAAGTATGCGGATAAACCAGAGGACAACCTGACCCGGGCCAACCTGCTGGCGCGCTTTTCCGCGGCCCAGCAGAGCTACGACGCGGCGGTGCGCAAGCTGAACGCCCTGCAGGGTACCGCCAACGAGGTGGATATCGCCGTAGCCGAAGCCGACCTGGCCGCGGCCAAGGCGCAGCTGATCCGCGCCGAGCGCGAGTGGGCGCGGGTACAGGACGGCCCCAGCGAGGCCGAGGTCGCCCGCCTGGAGGCGGAGATCGCCGCCGCCGAGCGGGACTACGCCAATCTCCAGAACGGTCCCGACCCCGACGAGGTGGCGCTGGCCGAGGCCCGCCTGGCGAACGCCCAGGCGCAGCTGGACGCGGCCGAAGCGGCGTTGGATGACCTGGAGCTGCGCGCCCCTTTCAACGGGCGGGTGAGCCAGATCTCGATCCACGCCAGCGAGTGGGTCAACCCGGGCCAGACGGTCCTGCTGCTGGCTGATATGAGCAAGCTGCAGGTCGAGACCACCGACCTGAACGAGATCGACGTCGCCCGGCTGAACCTCGGCGACATCGCCACAATCACGTTCGACGCGCTGCCGGAGGCGGCGATCGAGGGGACGGTGGTGCAGATTTCACCCAAGTCCGCCGAGGGTTCGGGGGTCAACTTCCCGGTTACGCTGGAGCTCAGCGAGCTCCCCCCAGAGCTGCTCTGGGGGATGACCGCCTTCGTGGACGTGGAGTTGGACCGCTGAGCGGACGGTTTACAGGAGTATTGGTATGAGCGACAAACCTTATCTGGTAGAGACCCGCAATTTGACCCGTATTTACGGCGATGGGGAGGCGATCCACGCCCTGGACGAGGTCAACTTGCAGATCGCGGCCGGCGAGCTGGTCACGGTGATGGGGCCGAGCGGCAGCGGTAAGAGCACGCTGCTCAATATGATCGGCGCGCTCGACGTACCCACCTCGGGCCAGGTGCTGATCGAGGGCCGCGACCTGGTCGAAATCCGCAACAAGGACGAGTTCCGGGCCAAAACGGTGGGGTTCATCTTTCAGCTGCACAACCTGATCCCCACGCTGACGGCGCGGGAAAACGTGGAAGTGCCGATGATGGGGCACGCCTCGCTGAGCGCACGGCGCAAGCGCTCCAAGGAGCTGCTCGAGATCGTCGAGCTGGGCGACCGCATGAACCACCTGCCCAACCAGCTCTCCGGCGGGCAGCGCCAGCGTGTCGCGGTGGCTCGGGCGCTGGCCAACAACCCGCCCCTGGTGCTGGCCGACGAGCCGACCGGCAGCCTGGACACCTCCGCCGGACAGGCGCTGCTGGAGCTGCTGCGCGATCTCAACCGCAGCCAGGGCACGACCTTCATCCTGGTAACCCACGACCCGGCGGTGGCGCGGCGCACCAACCGGGTGCTGGTGATGGCCGACGGGCGCATCGTGCGCGAGGACCTGATCGGCTCGCCGCTGGAGGAGGACCTGAAGATGTGGCTGCACTCAGGGTTGGGCCAGCGCATCGCCCAGGGCGAGGACGGGCAGCTGGCCGACCTGGCGCTGTCCGAGGGGGAGCTGCAGGCGGTGCGGAGTCTGCTGGAGCAGGCGCAGGAGTGAGAGCCTAGATTTTCCCATCCAGGAACCAGGTCTCCATCTCCCCCTTGCCCTTGACCGCCACTGTGCCCCTCGGAGTGCAGCGAAACTCATCCTTGATCAGCGCGTAGGTCGCCCGGGTGACCTGGATCTTGCCGGGCAGGCCGGTCGATTCCATGCGGCTGGCGGTGTTGACGGTGTCGCCCCAGATGTCGTAGTGGAATTTGTGCGTGCCCAGCACCCCGGCGATCAGCGGCCCGGAGTTGATCCCCAGGCGGAAGAGGATGCCCCGTTTCACGCAGTCCGGGTTCTGCTCGACGTAAGCCATCATTTCCAGCGCCATCGCCGCCAGGGCCTGGGCGTGATCGGCGCGAGGCGCCGGCACGCCGGCGGCCACCATGTAATTGTCCCCGATGGTACGGATCTTTTCCAGTCCGTACTTGCGCACCAGCGCATCAAAGTGCGAGAAGATGGCGTTGAGCAGCTCGACCATCTCCCGCGGCGACAGCTCGGTGGACAGAGGCGTGAATCCGACGATGTCGGCGAAGAGCACGCTGGCGGAGTCGTAGTAATCGGCGATAGTGCCTTCCTTTTCCTTGAGCACGGCGGCGATCTGCTCCGGCAGGACGTTCAGGAGCAGCTTCTCCGATTTGGCGCGCTCCAATGCCAGCAGGTCCAGGGCCTCGTTCTTGCCGCGCACGAAGTACAGGATCAGGACAAAAGCCGCCGCCGAGACCGTCCCCAGGTTGAGGACGAAGAAAGCGATCACGACGTTGGCGGGCAGGTTGTTGGCGCTGGCGATAACGGGCTGCAAGAAGCCGCTGAGCGCCAGCAAGCCAAGGTAAAGCGTCAACCAGCGCTGCGCGTGCCTCGGATCGGCGAACAGGATGGCCCCGAAAGGCGAAAACACCGCCCAAAGGATCACAGCCGAGCCGCTGAAGAAGCCGCCCAGGGCCAGCATCAGCAAGAAGGGGCAAAGCAGGATCAGAGCCAGCTGGCTGGCGCGATAGATGCCGTAGCGCCGGGTCAGGGTGAGATAGACCAGGCTGACCAGGGAAAACAGACTGTAGCCCAATGGGATCAGGCCAGCCTGGGCTTCGCCGTAGAACAGGTAAACGCCCCCCCAGATGACCCCGGCCGGGATGAACATCAGGCTGGCAAGGATCAGGGAGGACTTTTGCAGGGCTTCGCCCTGGGAGTCTTCGGGGGAAGCGGCAAAGCGGGTCAGGCGGTCGAGCGGGCCGGAGAGGATATCGCGCAACATGGGTTGTTGGCCTCCTTCGAGCGTTCAAGGGGTTTCTTTTTGAACCAGGGAATTTGGACCAATTGTAC
>CAYNWK010000212.1:0-6719 GCA_964400875.1 uncultured Anaerolineaceae bacterium
GGATTCCCTGTTGCACGCACGAAGATTTTGCGCTAAACTGGTAAGCAGTCGCCGTCCAAGACCAATCATCCATGTTCTTCTCGCATACCACCTTCATTGGCATCGACCCCACCGCCGGAGAGCGCCCGTTCACCTACGCCGCGCTCGATCCGGACCTGCGGATCTTAGCCCTGGGTCAAGGCGACATGGCTGAAATCCTGGCCTTCGTCGGCGGGCAGCGAGCCGCCGTCGTGGCGGTCAGCGCCCCGCGCCGGCCCAACCAGGGGGTGCTCAACCGGCCGGAGGTGCGCGAGAATCTCACCCCATCGCCCCGACCGGGACGCTGGACTAACTTCCGACTGGTCGAATACCAGCTGCGCCAGCACAACCTGTACATCCCCCAAACGCCGGCCGAGGTTGAAGACTGCCCCAACTGGATGCAGCAGGGCTTCACCCTCTTCAAGCGCCTTGAGGCTTTCCAATACCGCACCTACCCAGATGATGACGCCGCTCACCAGTGCATGGAAGTCTACCCGCACGCCAGCTTCGCCGTGCTGCTGGAGCACACTCCCTTCCCCAAGCACTCCCTCGAAGGGCGTTTGCAGCGCCAGCTGGTGCTGTTCGACAAGCACGTGGGTGTGCCCAATCCGATGCGCATCTTCGAGGAGATCACCCGCCACCGCTTGCTCCAGGGCATCCTGCCCCTGGATGACCTCTACCCGGTCGAAGAGCTGGAAGCCCTTGTCTGCGCGTATACCGCCCGGACCGCCGCCTTAAACCCTGAGCAGGTCGCGCTGCTCGGCGACGAAGAAGAGGGCCAGATCGTTTTGCCCGCAGCGCAGCTCAAAACCCACTATTAGGTGAACATGCCGCCCCACCACACCAAGCTGATCATCAATCCCAACGCCGATGTAGGCAACGCCTGGCGGCGGGCCTCCGACCTGCGCCCCGTGGTCGAGGCGCACGGCGGCGCCGACTGGACGGGGACGGTTTACCCGACTCACGCCACCGAACTGGCTCATCAGGCCGCCGAAGAGGGCTACGAGCGCATCATCGCCATCGGTGGTGATGGCACGGTGCACGAGGTGATCAACGGGTTGATGCAGGTCCCCGCCGGACGCCGCCCTAAGCTGGGCATCGTTCCTGTGGGCACTGGCAACGATTTCGCCCACAACGCTGGCATCGAGCGGCAACCGGAGCTGGCCATGCAGCGCGCCCTGATCGGCTCGACCAAGGCGATCGACATCGCCCTGGTCGAAGACGGCCACGGCCGCCGCGAATACTGGGACAACACCCTGGGCATCGGTTTCGACGCCACCATTAACCTGCGCTCGCGCACGATCCCGCTGCTGCGCGGTTTCCTGGTTTACCTGGTCGCAGTCTTCCAGACCATCCTGCTCAACCACGACGCCCCACGCATGTCGATCAAGACCGATCAAGCGGAATGGGAGCAAGAGCTATTGATGATCGTATTGTGCAATGGCCCGCGCGAGGGCGGCGCTTTTCTGGTCGCCCCGGAGGCGCGCATCGACGACGGCTGGCTGCACTATGCCTCAATTGAAAATGTCTCCCGCCCCATGATGATCCGCCTGGTGCCGGAGGTGATGCGCGGCACGCACGGGCGCTTCTCCGCCGTCTCGCTGGGCCGGTTCCGGGACTTATCCCTGCATGCTGACCGCCCATTGCACATTCACACTGACGGCGAAGTCTTCGCCGGTTTCGGCACCGACGTGCGCGAGTTGAAAGTCGAGATCCTCCCCGGCGCGGTCGAACTGCTCACCTGAACCTCCCGCAAGCCAACCCACCGTTCGCCTGCTTGATCGGATTGAAACCGATGATTTCGAGTTCGCATGCCTGATCTGATTAAAAGCCTTCACCAATACGATCTGGGGTTTTTGCGCATCGTTGCCCAGTTGTGGGGTGTGGACCTCGAAGGCGGCGATGTCCGCCAGGCTGCACCTGTCTTGGCGGCGGCGCTGCGCGATCCCGAGCTGGTCGCCGAGGTCATCGAAGCGCTGCCTTCCCAGGCCAGCGCCGCGCTGCAGGATCTGCTCAAGAATGACGGCCGCCTGACGTGGGTGCGCTTCGCCCGGCGCTACGGCGAGGTGCGCGAGATGGGCCCGGGACGGCGCGACCGCGAGAAACCCTACCAGCAGCCGGTCTCCCCCGCCGAGGCGCTGTGGTACCGTGCCCTGGTCGCCCGGTCTTTTTTCGATTCGCCCAGCGGCCCGGAGGAGTTCGCCTACATTCCAGACGATCTGATCCCCCACCTGCCGTTCAAAGCCCGGCCCGCCGTCCGCCCTTTGGGCCGCGCCGCCTCCGCCGCCGAAGTCGCCCGACCACTGCTGGTTGATGACCGCATCCTCGACCACGCCTGCACCCTGCTCGCCGCACTGCGGATTGACCAGCCTGAGGAAATCTATGCCCCGCAAGGATACTTTTTTGCCGAAGGCGCAGCAGGGATCGAACCGTTCCCGCTTTCCACCCAGGCGCTGAAAGCGCTGCTCGCCGCCGCCGGCTTGCTGACCGAGGCGGGCGCACCGGAATCCGAGCCAGCCCGCCGCTTTCTGGAAGCCGATCGGGGGGAAGCCCTGGCCATGCTGGCGCGCGCCTGGCTGGAAAGCCCAGACTTCGATGAGTTGAACCTCGTTCCGGGCCTGCTGCTGGAGGGCGAATGGGAGCACGAACCGCTGCGGGCGCGCCGGGCCGTGCTGCGCTTCCTGGCATCGATCCCCAGGGGTAAATGGTGGCGGCTGAACGGTTTCGTTCAAGCGGTCCATACACTGGAACCCGATTTCCAGCGCCCCGCCGGAGATTATGATTCCTGGTTCATCCGATCGGAGGAGACCGGCGAATACCTGCGCGGCTTTGAAAACTGGGAGGCGGTGGACGGCGCGCTGCTCCGCTATGTGATCGCTGGACCGATGCACTGGCTGGGCCTGATCGACCTGGCTGGCCCGGCGGGGACCGGCGCGGTCGCCGCTTTCCGCACTTCGCGCTGGTGGGGTGATCTGATCGAAGGGCGCGCCCCGCCGGCAGCTCCCGAGGGTGATCGTCCAGTCGTGGCGCGTTCCGATGCCCGACTGAGCGTTCCGCGGCTGGCCCCCCGCGCTGCCCACTACCAGATCGCCCGGTTCGGTCGCTGGGAAAAACCCGAAGCCGAGACGTATACCTATACCCTCACCCCCGCCTCCCTGGCGCGCGCTCGGGATGCCGGGCTGCTGCCTGGGCATCTGCTCGGTCTGCTGGGGCATTACGCCCAGGCGGTGCCCCCCTCCCTGGTCAAAGCGCTGGAGAACTGGTCCGAGAAAGGCGTCCAGGCTAAGGTGGGCGAACTGCTCGTCCTGCGAGTCAGCTCGCCGCAGATCTTGCAGGATCTGCGCGCCACGCGCGCCGCCCGCTTCCTCGGCGACCCGCTCGGTCCCACCGCAGTTATCGTCAAACCCGGGGCCTGGAACAAAGTGTTAGCCGCCCTGGCCGAGATGGGTTATTTGGGGGAAGGGGAAGGCCTTTCCTGAGTATAATCAAGGCGACGCCTGGCCCCTGCGAGACGTTGGTTATCCCAAATTTATCCCACAATATCCCACGTTTATCCCACATTTTCCAACATGAGCAAACAAATTCAAGTCCTGATCACCTTACCTTTCTCCGACGACCTCATCGATCAGCTCAGCAGCCTCTCGCCGCGCCTGAACGTCAACGTGTTCAAAGCCCAGCAGCCTGAGGATATCCCAGAGGATGTCTGGAAGCAAACCGAGGTGCTCTATACGAACGTAGTGCTCCCGACTGCAGAGCAGGCGCCTAATTTACGCTGGATTCAGTTCCATTGGGCCGGCGTTGACCACGCCATTGACCACCCCATCTTGAGCAAACCCGACCTGACGGCGACCACCCTCAGCGGAGCCGCCGCGCCGCAGATGGCCGAATACGCCCTCACTATGCTGCTGGCGTTGGGCCATCACCTGCCCGCCTTGATGGATCACAAAAACCGCAAAGACTGGCCCAAAGACCGCTGGCAGCGCTTCAGCCCGCAAGAGCTCAACGCCAGCACGGTCGGCATCGTCGGCTACGGCAGCATCGGACGCCAGATCGCCCGCCTGCTGCACGATTTTGACGCCACCATCCTGGCGACCAAGCGCGACGCCATGCATCCGGAGGACAGCGGCTATATTCCCAAGGGACAGGGCGACCCGACCGGGGAGCTAGTGCGCCGGCTCTACCCGCCGCAGGCGTTGCATTCCATGCTCAAAGAATGCGATTACGTGGTGGTAACCGTCCCGTTGACCCCAAAGACCCGCGGCCTGATCGACGCCCAGATGTTAGCTGCCCTGCATCCCGGGGCGTATCTGCTGGATATGTCGCGCGGCGGGATCGTCGATCAGCAGGCCCTGATCGAGGCGCTGCGCGAGCGCAGGCTGGCCGGCGCCGCCCTGGATGTCTTTCCGGAAGAGCCGCTGCCGGACGATAGCCCGCTGTGGGAATTGTCCAACGTGATCGTCACCCCGCATATTTCCGGCAACACGCCGGAATACGACGAGCGCGCCGTCGCCATGTTCAGCGAGAACCTGCACCGCTACCTTGCCGGACTGCCGCTCTACAACCAGGTAGACCCCCAACGGGGCTATTGATGCCCGTTTTCGACGCGCTGGTTTTCGATGGCGGGGGGACGCTTTACCATTTCGAGGGAGATTGGCCTGCAGTATACCGGCAGGCCAACGCAGAACTGGCTGCCTCTTTGCGGGCCTCCGGCCTGGAGCTGGACGAAAACTCCTTCCTGGAGCAGTTCAGCGCCCGGCTGGAAGCCTACCACGCCGAGCGGGATTCCGAGTTCATCGAGTACACCACGGCCTACGTGCTGCACACGCTGCTCGCCGATCACGGCTACCCCGACGTTCCTGATGAGGTCATCGAGTCGAGTTTAAAAGCGATGTACCGGGTCTCGCAGGATCACTGGCACGCCGAGGGGGATGCCGCGCCGACGCTGGAGGCCTTGCGCGCAAGCGGCTATCGCCTGGGCCTGCTCTCGAACGCCGCCGACGATGCCGATGTCCAGTCCCTGGTGGACAAATCCAGGCTCAGGTCTTTCTTCGATCGAGTGCTCACCTCCGCCGAAGCCGGCATCCGCAAACCGCACCCGCACATCTTCAGGAAGATGTTGGCGGTATGGGATTTTCCGCCCGACCGCGTCGCCATGATCGGCGACACGCTCGGCGCCGATATCCTGGGGGCCCAAAATGTCGGCATGTTCGCCATCTGGATCACTCGCCGCGCCGACACAGCCGCCAACCGCGCCCACGCCGATACCATCAACCCCGACGCGTCGATTGGAACGCTCAGCGAACTGCCCTCCCTGCTCACCGACCTGGCGAACGCGGATTAACCCGATCCCGCTCAACGATATCACCCGCCCAAATAAAAAATCGCCTGGAAAATCCAGGCGATTTCGTTTACTGCCACTCAGCAACAAGTTGGGCCGACTTATAGATCGTCAATCCTGCAATCCCTATAAACTATCCGGACGGGCTTCCAGGGTCACGTTGACTGGCATGCTTTGCCCATCCCGCAGGATGGTCAGCTCCACTTGTTGCCCGGGCCGGGTTTCCAGGGCGATGTAATACAGCAGATCGTCGAAGGTGTTCACCGGCTGTCCGTCGATGGCCGTGACCACGTCGCCGCCGACCGATACCTGGCGACCGTCCACCGTGTCGAGTTCGTCCGCGCCGCGTAGATTAGCCTTTTCAGCCGGGCCGCCAGCTGTGATCTCTCCAAGGTAAGCCCCGCGCTCCACCGGCAGGTTCATGGCATGCACCAGGGTCGGCGAGACCGTGTTGCCGCGCACCCCCAGCCAGGACCATTCGTAGCGGCCCTGCTCGATCAACGCGGGGACAACGCGCTCGATGATGCTAACCGGAATGGCGAAGCCTACACCTGAGTTGCTGCGGCTGGTGCCGCCGGTCTCGATCTGGGCGTTGACCCCGATCACCTCGCCGCGTAGGTTGAGCAGCGGGCCGCCGGAGTTGCCCGGGTTGATCGCCGCGTCCGTCTGGATCGATTGAGGGATGGAGAACTGCGACAGCGCCGGGATGGTGCGCCCCAGCGCACTGATAATGCCGCGCGTCACGGTCCCTTCGAGCCCGAAGGGGTTGCCGATGGCGATCACCGTTTGCCCGACCTCCAGCTCATCCATGTTCCCCAGCGTCAGGGGCTGGACGCCTTCCGGCAGCTCTTCCACTTTCACCACCGCCAGATCGCTGTCCAGGTCAGCGCCGATTACATCGGCCGCGCGGATCAACCCGTCGGCAAAGGTGACTTCTAGCTGGTCAGCGCCTTGCACGACGTGCGCGTTGGTGACGATATACCCATCGGCATCGTACACAAAACCGGAGCCCTCTCCCAGGCCGATGACCTGGTCGCCTTGCTGCCCGTAGGTGGTGATGTTGACCACCGCGGGGTTAGCTCGGGCGTACATACTGACCAGCAGCTCCTGCTCGGACTGCACGTCCGGCGGTAAGGATAATGTCTGCGGCGGCTGGGTGACGACCACCGTCTGCACAGGACCCTGCAAGGCAGGCGCCTGTACGCCGGGCGTCAACGCCTGGCAGGCCAGCGCCAGGGCCGGGACGATCAGCGCAAACCACAATAACGCACGATTCTTTAATTTAAAATGCATTTGATAACTCCAGTTCTATTCGAGAACGTAGATATGTTTGAGCAGGCTTCGCCCGCCCAAACAAACCCCT
>CAYNWK010000213.1:0-6710 GCA_964400875.1 uncultured Anaerolineaceae bacterium
GGCTGGCGGTCAAAACCGTGGAGCAGTTCCTGGGCGTGCCGATCAATTACTACGCCCAACTTGACTTCGCCACCTTCGTGCGGTTCATCGACGAGATCGGCGGTGTGAAACTCAACGTGCCTGAACCGATCACCATCGACCTGCTTGGCGACGGTCAGCAGACCATCAAGAACTTGCAGCCCGGCGTCCAGGTGCTCCCTGGCGAGTGGGCGCTGGCATACGCCCGCAACCGCAAAACCGCGGAAGGCGACTTCGACCGCGCCCGGCGGCAGCAGCAAGTGATCCTGGCGATCCGCGATCGCATGCTCAGCGCTGACGGCCTGGCTAAGATGATCCAGAAGGCGCCTACGCTTTACCAGGAGCTGGCCTCCGGCATCCGCACCAACCTTTCTCTGGATGACGCTATCCAGCTGGCGCTGCTCGCCAAAGACGTGCCCATGGAAAACATCCGGCAAGGCGTTATCGGCGAACAGTACATCGTCTTTGGCCGTTCCCCTGACAACCTGAGCATCAACATCCCCATCCCGGACAAAGTCTACCTGCTGCGGGACGAGATCTTCGGGGACAGCGGCGCGCTCGGTCCGCTCACGCCCGGCGAGGCGCCGGCGCGCATGGCGGCTGAAGGCGCCCAGCTGGCGATCTACAACGGCAGCCGTGCAGCCGACCTGGCCGATCGCAGCGCCCAGTCCCTGCGCGCCCAAGGGGCTAACGTGGTCAGCGTGGGCGCCGCCAACGAAGCGTACGCTGCGACCACCGTAATCGACCACACCGGAAACCCTTACACCCTCGCTTACCTCAAGCAGATCTTCGGGGTGCGCGACGACCGGGTCGTGTTGGAATACGATCCGGGCAGCCCGGTGGACGTAGAGTTCTATTTAGGTTACGATGCAGAAGGTGTAACGCTGCCCTGAAAGAATTTCCCCCGGGGCGTCTCCGCCGAACAAAAAAAAACCAACCCACCAGCTATTTAACCACCAGCACGGGCCTGTCGCATTGCAGGATGATCTGCCGCGCCAGGTCGTCCAACAAAAACCGCCGCCAGCCTTCGGTCCGGTGCGCGCCGATCACCACCAGACCGTAATCTCCCTGCCTGGCTTCGTCGGCGATCTCGTCCACTACCCAGCCGTGGCGCACGATCACGCGCGGCTGTACGTCATGCTCCTCCAGCTCTTCGATATCATGCTCCAACAGCTCGCCTTCCGGTGTATGGGCCTCGATCAGCTCATCCGCTTCGGCGCGCAGCTGCCAGCCGCGCACGCCCGGCCCGGCGCTCATTTGCGACATGACGTGCAGGATGGTAACCTGCGCCTCGGGGCCCACCAAACGCCACAAACGCTCGGTGAAACGCTCGAACAATGTTGGTTCAACCACACCGCTGTCACAAACCAGGATCCGGCGTAAATCCCCCCTTTCCCGGTTGGCGATCAAGATCGGGCAGGGGATATGGGCCAGCACCCGGTCCACCGTCGATCCGAGCGGGCGCAGATCCAGTTCCTCTTCGGCTCGAAAACCCAGGATGATCAGGCCGAAATTGCCGCGCCTGGCTTCGTGGAGGATCGCCCGGGCCGGGTTGCCCTGGCCCAGGATCACATCCACCTCCACGCCCTGCTCACGCATGTAAAGCCTGGCTCGCTCGAGGATGTCCCCGGCCTCCTCCGCCGTTACCCGGCGGAAGACAGAGGTGAGCAAGCTCACCTTACCCCCGCTCAGCTCGGCAATCTGGCTGCCCAGGTGCAAGGTGACGTCCGAGTGGGGCGAGCCGTCAATGGCGATCAAAATTCGACGCATGGTCCTCCGTCCTGGTCAAACTAACATTAATATTATGGGAATGATCACGATCGCCGCCAAGAAGAAATACAGGTGGCGGTTGTTGACCGTCACCCAGCTGATAAAAGCCAGCATGGCGCGTTCGTAGCGATGGTACATGACGAAGAGGATGACCATCGAGACGATGGTGATGCTGATCATGCTTGCCAGCACGATGGTGAAAGACTCCGGGTTATCGAGCAGCAAGGTCGCAAACAGGGTGTCGATGAACGTCGTAATGTTGGCGCCCATGATGTAGGGGATGACGTTCTCCCTGCGCACAAAGCCCCGGTCGCTGAGCGGCACCAGCAAGGCCAGCGAGACGCTGACCGATAGTGAGATCAGGGTGACCAGCGAACCGAGCAAGAACATCACCCAGGGGCGGTAAACGAACACTGCGATGCGCCCGACCTGGCTTTCTTTTATGCTCATCTCCGGCAAACAGCGGTCGAACAGGTTGAACGAGAGCACGATGATCCCAAGCCCCACCAGGAAGATGCCCCATCCGGGGATCAGCAGGGCGATTTGCGCAGCGATGGCGCCAAAGGTCCGCTCGATCATCGAACCCAACAGCAGACCCGATTGCAGCTGAAAAGGAGCCAACACGCCGGAGGATAATAATAAGATGCCGATCACCAGGCTGATCAGATAAGTCGATCCGGTCACCGTGAGGGAGAGCAGGCCCATCCCCAGGCTGGTGGCCCAGTTCCGGCCGCGCAAGACGTAGATCAACCCAACGAAGAGCACGATGAAGCTGGCCCCCAGGCGGCTGCCAGTGATCATCGTGAAAGTCCCGATAGCGTCGATCACCCCGGCATCGAAGAAAGTCAGCGCGGCGGCCGCCACAGGGGAGCCGCTCATCACCGCGTAGGCGAACAGCCAGCCAAAACCCAGGCTGTTGGCCGGGTTCGTCACGGAAAACAGGTCGCGCACCAGCGGCGCCAGGCCGCGCGAGCCGTCCTTCATCAGCGTGATCGCCAGGATGAAGAGAAACAGGCTGACGATAAACAGGCCGATCTTGCCCCAGTTGATGTAGCCCAGCGCGCCGGCGATCTGCGCCAGCAGGCGCGGCCGGCGTACCTCCGGTATCTCCGGATCGGCGTTATTTAGCGGTAGCTCGACGGAATCGGCTTCGAAAGTCTCTTTCATCAAGTTTCCGATCAGGTCCGGGGATAGCTGCCTACCCGGTACACGAATTTTCAAAACTGCACGATGGGGGCGGCAGAGCGAGCCCTGCCGGTTTGCCCTGCCGCTTGGAAATGAAACGAGGCTAGATTCTACACAGGGAAGGGCAAGTTGTCCAGATGAATTGCCGAGTACACAGGGCGAATGCCCTACCGAGTACAGCAGTGCAAAGTTCATCCCTCCAGCTTATGGAAGGATGCAGTCTTGACGCCTCGAAACATATGTTCTAAAATCCTATCACCATGGAAATCACCAAGGCGCAGGCGCGCCGTTTTTTGCTGCTCTACCAGGGGCTTATCCGACCGGGTGAGATCGACGGCAAAGCAGGAGTGCTGGATTACCTCCACCGCGTGGGATGCATCCAGTTCGACCCCCTGAACATCGTGGGCCACAACCAGGAGCTGGCCTTGCAGGCGCGGGTGACCGGCTTTCGCCCAGAGGTGCTGGAAGATCTGCTTTACGAGGACCGCAAATTGCTCGACGGACTGGACAAGGTCATGTCGATCTACCCAATCGAGGATTGGCCTTACTTCCGGCGCAGGCGAGAGGCCGCCCGGCGCAGCCCGGGTTTAAACAAAGCAGCGGTGCGCGCCGTGCTCCCTCAAGTGCGGTCGGAGATCGAGGCACGCGGTCCCTTGTCTTCCCTGGAACTGGCGATCGACGAGACCATCGAGTGGGATTGGGGCACTCCCTCACGCCTGGCGCGGGCAGCCCTGGACAGCTTATTTTTTCAGGGTGAACTGGTCATCCACCATAAAGTGCACACCCGTAAGTACTACGACCTCGCCCACCGCTGCCTGCCGGCAGAACTACTCGCAGCCCCTGACCCGAACGAGACCGATGAGGCCTACCAGGATTGGTACGTGCTCCGGCGGATCGGCAGCGTCGGTTTGCTGTGGAACAGAGCCGGCGAAGCCTGGCTTGGGATGTCCGATATTAAAAGCAAGCAGCGCACGGCTGCCTTGAAGCGGCTGCTCGAACGGGGAAAGATCGGCAAAGTACGCGTTGAGGGAATTAAAGAACCGTTCTATTATCGCGTCCAGGATGAACCGTATCTCAACGAGGCCCTGGCGATGAGCGCAGCCCATCCTCGAGCCATCCTAATGGCGCCCTTGGACAACCTGCTCTGGGATCGCCGGATGCTCCAGGAGCTGTTCGATTTCGAGTACCGGTGGGAGGTCTACGTGCCGGCTGACAAACGCCGCTACGGGTATTACGTGCTGCCGGTGCTGTACGGCGATCGGTTCGTCGCCCGGTTCGATCCAGGGCACGATAAAAAACGGGGGATATTAACGATCAAAAACTGGTGGTGGGAGGGCGAAGTCGCGCCCTCCGATAACATGAAGGCGGAATTGGCGCAGTGCTTCCAGCGCTTCCTCGGTTTCCTGGGCGGAGAGCGGCTGGAAGTTGCGCCCCAACCTCGGGAAGGTGCTGGCCTGGCCTGGCTGGCGAATAACGCTAGTTAACATCCCAACTGAATGGAAGGTGGGTTGCGGGCTTTATCTGAGACGGCTATGCTTTGAGTTTGCCAGGCCCTTCACCCCCATTACTCACCCAAGTGCGTAAGTCCTAAGCTTATTTATTCCGGCATGGGCGGGCGCACGGCGGCGATGCGGCGGTGGCTGAAGTCGTTGTACCAGAAGCGCTCTCCATCCCAGCACATCCCGGTTGGCTTACCGGGCAGGGCATAGCGCTTCAATTCTTCTTTCATGTCGATATCCAGGGCTACCAGCAGGCGGTCGGCAAAGCTGGTGTGCCATAAAGTATTCCCGACTATCGCCAGGCCATCCACGTGCGGAACGGTGTTAAACTCTGCCAGGACAGCGTGGTTGACCTTGGAGCGCCTTTCGATCAAGCCGCTTACCTCGTCTTTAAAACCGACCCAATAGTGCGCGCCATCCAACACCAAGCCGCAGGCCATTTCAGCATTAGGCCCGAGATCGATCTCGTCCTGGACCTCGCCGGTACGCACATCCAGCACGCGAATGCGCTTCGGGATGCCGGCGATCTGCCAGAGTGAGCTGCCGTCGTAGCCCAGATCGGTGCGCACCTGTTCGCATGGGATCTCGCGCATCACCCCGCCGGTGCGTGGGTCAAGACAGTAAATCCGGTCCGTGCCGGCGTCCGAATGCCAAAGGTAGTTCCCATCCCATGCAAGCCCACAAAGGTGCCTCCCCGGTGCAGCGAAATTCCTTAAAAACGTCAGCTCTCGAAACATGGTATCACCTCCAAGACTCTTCCTAATTGTGCGGGAAAGAGCGCTTAAAATCTTGAGCGAACTCGATCAAAAAAGCCGGTCTCAAAGCCGGCCGCGTCGTAAGGATGCGTCCAGCGTCACGGACTTGGCTGCCTGGGGTGCAGCGACCCAGGCGAGCGTCCCACTCCAGCTAACTGCGTAAGAAAAACCGCCGCGCGCTGCTCAGCAGCAGCGCATCGATCACCGCTACGACGAAAGCCACTACCGCGCCGACAACGCCTGCTATCAAAATGCCGATCAACCCGAGGAACGCAAAGTTGATCAGCCCCAGCCCCTCGCCCGGATTGGCGAAGAGGCGCGCCAGAGCATCGACTAGCAGCAATCCCAAGATGAATGTGAAGAAAATCGCCCCGTTGACGGCGCCCCACCACACGGCCTGGGAGAAAAAGTTTGCGGAGAAAAGCGGCGGCTTCTCACCCCCCAAAAGCATCTCGGAGAAGGAGTCCGCCTGGTGCAGGCGGGCTACCCGGGTCATCGTCCGGCGCGTGGTCCACCAGGTGGAAAGCCATAAGACGCCGAAGAAGACAAAACCGAGCAAGGTGTTCAGGCTGCTCAATAAGCCTCCCAACGAACCAAATCCATAGAGAATTAACACCAGGGCAACGAGGAAGAAGCCGGTGTGGAAGGTCGCTAACGACCAGGTCAAGAGCGTTTCTTGACGGGAGGGATCAACCATGGGAAAGCGAAACCGCCAAAGCCAGGATGGCGGCCCCTAACAGCCCGGTGACGGCGTAGAGCGCTCGCAGCCTCTGGAACAGCACCGGAGACTCTGCGGGCTGCGACTGCCAACGCACCGCGACCGCCGCAAAACTGCGGTACAGGGACACCAGGAACAAGATCAAGACCAGCGCCAGCTTGGCGATCAATTTCAATCCCCAAGCCGAGTCGCTGGCGGGCAGGAAAGCGCCAAAAGCGCCCAGGTTGCCGATCCCGGTGAGCGCCAGCAGCCCCAGGGCTATCCAGGCGAGGATTTCGAACTGCAGTACTGCGCTCGAGCTTACTTCAACAGCCCCATCTCCGGCGCGAACGGCCAGTAACAACCAGATCGACCAGCTGCCGCCCAACAGCACAGCCATGGCCGCAACGTGGATTAACCGGGTGAGATAGCTCAGCGTGGGGAAGTCGATCGGCATGGTTTTCAGCGTCCAGTAACCAATGGCGAGGAGCTGGCTGCCATGACCCGCGAGGGGAAGATCAGCAGGATGAAGTTTGAGGGATGTGACGTTCCTGCGCCAGTCTTATTATAATTGAAGTAGGTTTGTGTTTGAGCATGCCTAGCCAGCCCGAACACGCCAGGTTTTCAGAACCAAGTGAATCAAGACCAACAGGAGGTGAGCTTGATGAGTCAGCACGCACGCTCTCCGCAGATCACAGACATATCCTGGGGAAGAACCAAAGTTGACGGACAGTCCGAGACGTTTAAAGATGTCAAGCTCTATCCCGGCGGAGCCAGGGAATGGGA
>CAYNWK010000214.1:0-6705 GCA_964400875.1 uncultured Anaerolineaceae bacterium
GCCCGATTTGGGGTTGACCGCCCCGCCTTCCAGGCGGATGATCTCCAGCCGGCCGATCAGCTGGTTGTCGAAAATGGTGTAGACGAAATCTCCCGGCTCCAGTCTGGACGGCGCGCCGGCCATGTGGAACTCGAACTCGCCGGGCGGACCGTCGTACAGGGCATTGACGGTGCTCTGCCCGTGGCTCTGCGGGATGGTCTTGGTGACGCCGTGGCTCATGGCTTGCTCCTAAATCTTTTCTGCTACTAAAAACCAGGTCCGCATCTCGCCCTTGCCTTTGACGGCGATGGGGCCGCGCGGTTCGCACTCGAAATCCGCCTCGATCATGCGGTGGGTGCGCTCCGAGATCTGGATCTTCCCGGGCACGCCGTGCGATTCCATCCGGCTGGCGACGTTAACGGCATCCCCCCAGACGTCGTAGACAAACTTCTTGCGCCCGATCACGCCCCCGATCACCGGGCCGGAGTTGATCCCGATGCGAAACTGCATCGGGACGCGGCCCTCGCCGTTGCGATGCTCCAGGTAGGCGCGCATATCCAGCGCCAGGCGGGCGATCGCCTGGGCGTGGTCGGGGCGCGGCCGGGGCACGCCCGCGGCCACCATGTAGTTGTCGCCGATGGTGCGGATCTTCTCCAGCCCGTATTTATCGACTAGTTCGTCGAAATTCGAGAAGATATCGTTCAGCAATTGGACCATCTCCTCCGGGTCGAGCCGTGCGGACAGCTGGGTGAAGCTGACCAGGTCAGCGTACAGCACGCTGGCTTCGTCGAAACGTTCGGCAATGGTGCGCTGCTCGTCCTTGAGGATGGCGGCGATCTCTTTGGGCAAGACGTTCAACAGCAGCTGCTCGGATTTCTCTTCCTCCCGGCTGAGCAATTCATAGGCGCGGTCTTTCTGATTGACAAAATAAATCAGCATGCCGATCAACAGGCCCGAGACGGCGGAGATGTTCAGCACGAACAGCCCATCGACCAACCAACCCGGCAGGTTGTTGCTCGGCCGCAGATAAGGTTCCAGCGCCCAGGCGGCGAACAGCAGCAAGAAGAAAATCACCCACCAGCGGGCAGCTTTACGCGGTTCTTCCAGGAGCAGCGCTCCCAGCGGACTGATCAACGACCAGAGCAGCACAGCGCCGGAGTTGGCGTACCCGCCCAGCGCCAGCATCTGGACGAAAGGCAGCAGCAGGCCCATCACCAGCTGGACAAATTGAACCGGGTAGTACCGGCGGGTCCGT
Organism: uncultured Anaerolineaceae bacterium; assembly: GCA_964400875.1. Taxonomy (GTDB): domain Bacteria; phylum Chloroflexota; class Anaerolineae; order Anaerolineales; family UBA4823; genus CAYNWK01. Next base: position 1,235 of record CAYNWK010000214.1, read on the forward strand.
CGGAAGATGACCAGGCTGATCAGCGTGGCCGCGGCGTAGAATAGGGAAACGGCGCCAGCCACCGGTTCGTCGAGCAGCGTAAAAACCACACCCCAAACCAGGGTGGCGATCATCACCAGGTAGCACCCGACGACCAGGATGCGTTTTTTCGTGCGCAGGTCGAGGCTGTCCTCCGGGTGGTCGCCGATCTGGATAAGGCTTAAGTACCAGGGGTTTTCGAGAAAACGAGACATAGATTGTGCTTACCAGGAGTACTTGTGGGGGTTCGACCAGGAACGCCAAAACGAACGGACGCTCGCTCCCCCCTGCGGATTTTCGCATGACCGAGCTTGCTGAAACCGGAGTCTTGCAGTCGAATTATAAAGCCTTCCACGTTATCCTGCATGGGCATCGAGCCGGATAAGTTGTCCTCAGGGGGGTGGCCAGGATCTATCTTGGAGTTCTTGTTATAATTTGGAGCATACCGATCTAATTTGCAATCCCACTTCACTTCATATTCACGGATATTCCTACAAAACCACAGGCGTTTTCCCAGTGGGGAGCATCGGGCGGGTGTAGAATTGAGGGGCTGTTCGCTGAAAAACCTAAGGAGGTTTTCGTATGGCTAAACCCGTGATCCTCGTTGTGGACGACGATCCGCAGGTGCTCAACGCGGTGGAGCGAGATCTGCGGGCGCATTTTCGCGGGGATTACCGCATCGTCAAGGCCAGCTCCGGGGAGCAGGCGCTGGAGGCAACCCAGCAGTTGAAGCGCCGGGAAGACCCCCTGGCTTTGTTCCTGGTTGACCAGCGCATGCCGGGGATGACCGGCACGGAGTTCATCCGGGAAGCCAAGACGTTCTACCCGCTGGCGCGCAAAGTGCTGCTGACCGCTTACGCCGACACAGAAGCGGCGATCACCAGCATCAATACCCTGGACCTGGACTACTACCTGATGAAGCCCTGGGATCCCCCGGAGCAGCACCTGTATCCGGTCCTGGACGACCTGTTGAGCGATTGGAAGGCTACGGCGCCGGTGCCTTACGATGGCGTGCGGGTCGCCGGGACTTTATGGTCGGCCAGCACGCACAACATCAAGGATTTCCTCTCGCGCAACCAGATCCCTTATCTCTGGATGGACATCGAAAAGGATAAACAAGCCCGCGCCCTGGTGGAAGCCACCAATCCGGAGGATCACCGCCTGCCGGTGATCTTCCTGCCGGACGGGGAACCGCTGGTGCAGCCTTCTTTCCGCGAGCTGGCCGACTCCCTGGGCCTGCAGACCCAGGCCAAGCAGCCGTTTTACGACCTGATCGTGGTTGGCGCCGGCCCGGCGGGGCTGGCGGCAGGGGTGTACGGCGGCTCCGAAGGCCTGCGCACCGTGATGATCGAAAAAGAAGCCACCGGCGGGCAGGCGGGGACCAGCTCGCGCATCGAGAACTACCTCGGGTTCCCCCGAGGCCTGAGCGGCGCCGACCTGGCCCGGCGGGCGACAGCCCAGGCTAAGCGTTTCGGTGTGGAGATCCTGACCGCGCAGGAAGCTGTCAAGGTGCGCGCCGAAGATCCGTACCGCTACGTGCTGCTGGCAGACGGCAGCGAACTGAGCTGCCATGCGCTGCTGATCGCTACCGGCGTCACCGTGCGGCGGCTCGATGTACCCGGGTGCGAACGCCTGACCGGCGCGGGCGTTTATTACGGCGCCGCGCTGACCGAAGCGAACTCCTACCGCGACCAGGAGGTGGTCATCGTCGGCGGGGCGAACTCGGCCGGACAGGGAGCCGTCTTCCTATCCAGGTATACCCGCAAAGTCTACCTGATGGTTCGCTCCTCCTCCCTGGAAAAAGGCATGTCGCAGTATCTGGTCGATCAGATCGCCGAGATTGACAACATCGAGGTGGTCACCCAAACCGAGATCACCGAAGTCCACGGCGAAGACCGCCTGGAAGCGATCACCTGTCACAACCGGGAGAACGACAAGACCCAGACCATCGAAGCGCCGGCGCTGTTCATTTTCATCGGAGCTGTGCCCCACGCCGACCTGGTAGCTGACGTGGTAGAACTGGATCGCGTCGGCTTCATCCTCACCGGCGCCGACCTGATTGAGGATGGCAAACGACCGAAGAACTGGACTCTGAACCGTGACCCCTATTTGCTGGAGACCAGCGTCCCGGGCATCTTTGCGGCCGGGGATGTGCGCCACCATTCGATCAAACGGGTGGCTTCGGCGGTGGGCGAAGGCGCGGTATCCGTGGCGTTCGTCCACCAGTACCTGAGGACGGTTTGAATGGCCTACGATTTCTTGCGCAAGGTCCCGCTTTTTGCCAATCTCCCCGAGGAAGACTTCGAACGTTTATGCGATATGGCCACCGAGGTGAGCCTTCCGGCGGGGGAGATGCTCTTCAGCGAGGGCAGCCAGGGGGATATGGCTTACATCATTAAAAAGGGCCAGGTCGAGATCCTCAAATCCTCCGCAGGACGCACGGTGCTCCTGGCATTGCGCCAGGCCGGCGACGTGATCGGGGAGATGGCGTTGTTAGAATCCACGCCGCGCACTGCCAGCGTACGGGCCCGCACGGACAGCGAGTTGATCGCGATCGGGCAGGAGCAGCTGGAAGAGCTGGTCAACACCAGCCCTTCCGCGGCGCGCTCCATGCTGCATACCGTCACCGCGCGCTGGCGCGTAACCGAGATGGCCGTCGGCCAGAGTGAAAAGTTGGCCCAATTGGGCACGATGACGGCGGGCATCGCTCACGAGATCAACAACCCCACCGCGGCCATCCAACGCGGCGCCACCCAGCTGCACCAGTCCATCGCCGAGCTGCAGCGCGCCCAGCTGGCTTTCAGCCGTCTTCAGCTGAGCGGCGATCTGGTTGACCGCCTGTTGGCTCTGGACGAACGCGCCCGGGAAAGGGCTTCCAAGCCGGAGGATCTGGATACCCTGGCCCGCAGCGACCGGGCCGCCGATTGCGAAGATTGGCTGGATGAGCGCGGCATCCCGGAAGGTTGGGAGCTGGCGCCGATCCTTGTTGACCTGGGTTACGACCCGCCGCAGCTGGACCAATTGGCGGATGACTTCAGCGACGAACAATTGCCTGCCGTGATCGACTGGCTGGGCGCGACTTATGACGTTTACTCGCTGCTGCAGGAGATCACGTACGGTTCCGGCCGGATCGCCGAGATCGTCAAAGCCCTGAAATCCTATGTGTACCTCGATCAGGCCCCGATACAGGCGGTAGACGTGCACGAAAGCCTGGACAACACCCTGGTGATGCTGCGCGGCCAGCTGAAATCCGGCATCTCGGTCCGCCGGGAGTACGATGAAGACCTGCCTAAGATCGAGGCCTACGGCAGCGAGCTCAACCAGGTGTGGACCAACATCCTCAGCAACGCCATCGACGCCTTAGAAGGCGTCGACGGGGGCCAGATCGTCATCCGGACGCGCCTGGACGGCAAGTGGGTCGTGATTGAGTTCGAAGACAACGGTCCGGGCATCCCGGCCGATATCCAGGACAAGCTATTCAGTCCTTTCTTCACCACCAAACCGGTAGGTAAAGGCACAGGCCTGGGGTTGAGTATCAGCTACAATATCGTGCAGAAACACGGCGGGACGATCAAAATATTTTCTCGCCCGGGGCGGACGCGCTTTCGCGTCAAGCTGCCGGTCGATTTCGAAGAAGCGCAGGCGGAACAAATCCCTATGGAAAATTATCCTACTCTGGATGACTCTGAATTGAAAAAGATCCTGGAAGAAACGCGCCGCATCGCCGTGGTAGGCATCTCGGCAAAGACGGAGCGGGTCGCACACTCTGTGCCGGCTTATTTACAGAGCCAGGGTTACCAGATCATCCCGGTCAATCCCAATCACCAGGAAGTACTCGGCGAGAAGAGTTATCCCGACCTGCTTTCTATCCCGGAACCGGTGGATGTAGTCCTGATCTTCCGGCGCAGCGACGCCGTGCCGCCGATCGTCGATCAGGCCATCGAGATCGGCGCCAAGGTGGTCTGGATGCAGGAAGGCATCGTCAATGAAGACGCCGCAGCCAACGCCGTCGATGCCGGTATCAAGGTCGTGATGAATACCTGCATGCGCGCCACGCACAAACGCTTGATGGTTTAAACGTGATGTTCTGGCCGTTATTCTGGCACCTTTTTTTGGCGCACCTGCTGGCCGACTACCCACTCCAGCCGTATTGGATAGTGCTCCACAAGGACCGCTGGTGGGTCTTGGGCCTGCACGTCGCCACTCACTTTCTGGTGACCTTCGTGCTGGTCGGCGCGGCGCGCGCCGTCGTCTGGCCTTACATCTTGTTCCTGGCGGTGATCCATTATTTACTGGACTGGTTGAAGATCGCCTCTTCCCGCTGGTGGCCCTCCTGGGTGATCTTGCCTTACGCGATCGACCAGGCACTGCATTTGATGCTCCTGGCGTGGATCACCAGTTTGATGCTCCCACAGGTTACGCCTGGGACCCTGCCGCTTGGTTCAATCTGGGTGATCTACGCGATCGCTTACCTGCTGGTCACGCATGTCTGGTTTGTCAGCGAACGCATCCTGGCATACGCCGACCGGGAGTACCGCGAAAAAGTTAACGAGACGGCCTGGCCACGCATGCTGGCGCGCGCCGGAATTCTCAGCCTGGCTTTGGTAGGCTGGAACGCGCTGGCGCCGCCGAGGTTCGCCGGGGTTTCGCCCGTCTGGTGGCCTTACCGCCCTGACGGTTATCGACGTCGCGAGCTGTTCACCGATGTGTCGGTCTCTCTTGGCGGTCTGATCTTTATCTGGCTGGCGCTGCCGGGCATCTAAAACGAGCGGCTCCCCCAACCCTCCCCCAAGCGCGTAAGTCCGATAAAGTTAAACCAAAACAACCCCGGGGGGACCGGGGTTGTTGAAGGTTGAAACTTGGCGTGTCAACGCTTTACTTTAACTCTCCTTCAATCATTTTCTTCCCAGAACTGGACTTAACCGAAATCCGCTTGGGTTTGGCTTCCTCGGTCTTGGGGAGCAGCAGGATCAGTTCGCCAGATTCGTAACTGGCTTCGATGTGCGCCTCGTCCACATGGGAGGGCAGCTGAATGGTGCGCATGAAACTGCCATAGCGGCGCTCTCGCACGTGATAGCGCTCGTCTTCGGTTTCCTCATCCCGCTTGATTTCACCCTGGATGGTCAGGGTGTTTTCATTGTAGGTGATCTCGATATCGTCGGGGTTGACACCGGGCAGGGAAGCTTTCACCTGGTAGTGGTCTTCGGTCTCAGATACGTCCAGCGGGACATACAGAGCGCTCTCCCAGGTCCATTCTTTGCCGTTGCCCTCGCCGTCGAAAAAGCGATTGAACAAGCGGTCCATGCGGCGGTTAAGAGTCAGCATCTCACGGAAAGGATCGTAACGGGTTAACATTTCAATACCTCCTGAAATCTGAATGCTTGTTTATTTGGTACGATATTATTGTAAGATGCGAAGATCAGAATCAGATCAAAGCGATGTTAGAAAAATAT
>CAYNWK010000215.1:0-6636 GCA_964400875.1 uncultured Anaerolineaceae bacterium
CGGCGATCGTCTGAAACAGATCCTGGTCAGCAGCGGTCTGGACATACTGGCTGTTTCGCAAGTTAGGCGCGTCAACTCCCTGTCCCAAATTGCCGTGACAGGGAGAGCAGTTCTCGAGGAACAGTGGCGCGCCTAAAGCTGCGCTGTCTTGACCTGTCGGTCGCGCAATCAATGTACTGGCGTTTATCGGAGTCGCTTGAAGCGCCGGTATCTCGGTCAAGGTTGCCCCCGGGGGCAGGCTGGGAATGGGCGTAAGGCCGGGTATTTGGGGGTTGGTGCTGCTGCAAGCGGCAAGCAGGCTCACAGCCACAAATGAAATTATCACGGGGACGTGTCGTTTGATCATAGCAATCCCGATCATTTCTTCTTATTTAATGTATGGACATAGTTGATGACATCCCAGCGCTCTTCAGGACCTAAATTCTCGGCCATACTTGGCATGATGCCGCGCCCTTGTGTAATCACCAAAAAAAGTACCTGATCGGGGAGGTTTTGCACGTATTCGCCAGTCAGGTCAGCAGGCCTTGGTGAGAAGAAGGCGCTTAGTGGGCTGTGGCCATCGCCTTGAGGCCCGTGGCAAACAGCGCAGGTAATTCCAAATAAGGTTTCGCCTCGCTGAATGGAGTCCCGGATGGCGGGTATCGGTTGGCTGGCCGGTTGCCCATCGATCAACGCCGGACCCTGGATTGGAATCGCATCTGCCGGCGCAGCCAGGCGCGGCCCCTGTAAATAGGCAATCGAATCCTGTTCTTCCATGTTCGTCGGGAAGTGGATCTTGGTGACATCGTATGCAACCAGCAAGGTTAAGACGGCAAGCACTGCGACCCCCGCCAGCATGCCAGCCCAAAACAGCGTTAACCGGGTATCGGTCGACTCCTCGACCTTTTCTCGCCGCATATGGTGGGCGCCATTTTCCTGGAGAATCTTTTCGACCCGCTCCTGCATGGATTCGTCCACCTGGACGAGCACGCCGATATGCCCCTCGGTAACGCGCGGGTCGTAAAGTCGCTCCCTAAAGACTGGAAAACGGTTTTCTCCCAACAAACCAAAAAAAGCCGCCCACATGGTGCCGAGCATGGTGGTTTCAAACAGGACGATCAACGTTGGTGGGATTGGCACGATCGGTTGGCCACCCTGGACTAATGGGTAGAGCTGGAAGATACCCACGGTCAGGAACAACCCCACCCCCAAGCCCAGGACAGCGCCGATTAACGCGATCAAACCTACACGCCGATGCGAGCGGGGTCGGCCCAGCATCTCGGCCCGATAAGGAATGCCGGACAGGATAGTGACGCTTTCGTCCGGTATGCCCAGCTCGCGCAACCCGTCAATCGCATCTGCGGTAGGGGCTGCTTCGTGTAATAGTCCAAGCAATTGAATTTCAGCCATATGCGCCTCAATCGGGCTCTGTTCGGGTTGGGACCAGCGCCCGGCCGATTCGGCGCAACCCTTTCAGCACCTGTCCTTCGTAAACTTCCCAAACCGGAATGAGAGGGATCAGGCGAGAAGCGAGCAGATACATAAAGCCTACGAAGGCAAAGGCACCAACCGTAATCAGGCTTTCCGGCCAGTGGGGGATGTAAATGCCCCAATCATAGGGCAGCTCGTTGCGACCCAGCGTGACAGGAATGATGATATAGCGCTCCAGGTACATGCCCACCTGGATGAACACAGAGATGATAAAAATAGCAGGGATAGAGGTGCGCACTTTTTTCGACCACAGGGTGGCCCAGGGTAAGACGACGTTGCAGAAAAGCATCAGGTACCACAGCGGCGCAGCCCACCCCAACGCCAGTAACTGCTGTAAGATTTTTTCGACCGGACCCTGCCCGTACCAGGGGACGATGTAATCATTGAAGTAAAAGTATGCCCAGGCAAATGAGAGCAACAACAAAAACTTACCCATACCATCGAAATGTTCAGCGCGCAGGAAGTATTCCAACCGCAACCCTTTGCGCGCCAACGCCATCACCAGGATTACCGCGCCCACACCGGAGAAGAGGGCGCCGATGACGAAATATGGACCGAAGACTGTGCTGTGCCAGCCTGGCTGGATGGCCATGGCAAAGTCCCACGAAACGATCGTGTGCACGGAAAACATCACCGGGATAATGGCGTAGCTAAAGACGTTCAGGGCAGTTTCTTGGTTGGTCCATTCGCGTTCCGTGCCTGTCCAGCCCAAGGCCAGCATCCTGTAGATGCTATGCCGCCAGCCGCCCGTGTGATCTCGCGCCATGGCGAAATCCGGCAGCAGGCTGATGTACGCGAAGAGTACGCTGCAGCTCAGGTAGGTGAAAATCGCAGTCATGTCCCACAACAACGGCGAATGAAAGCTGGGCCAGAGCTGGCGCTGGTTGGGAATGGGAAGCAGCCAGTAAAATTTCCACGAACGTCCCAGGTGTACTACGGGGAACGCCGCGGCTGCTAACAACGCGAAGATGGTCAGTGTCTCAGCTACCCGGCTAATCGGCCGGCGCCACTCAATCTTCAAAACCCGCAGGGCAGCTGAAATGAAGGTGCCGGCATGCCCAATGCCGATGAAATAGACAAAATTGACGATATAGAGGGCCCACATTACCGGTCGGTTAAGGCCTGTGACCCCCAGGCCTCGCACCATCTGGAAAGTCCAGGTGACGCCCCACATGATTACCAATCCGCCGAGGATGGCGAGCAGAACCCAGAAGTGACGACCGGTGTGGTACATGGGTTCCAGCACACCCTGGTCGATGTCGAGCGGGTAACGCGGGTCGAGGAGCAAGTGCTGGCGGCGTTCGTGCTCCACCTGGTGGGCTAAATCGATATCCTTCGGCAACGGACGTCGCCAAACCGGCTGGCTCTTGGACCCTTCAGACATTCGATTCGCCTCCCCCAAGGTAAACTACCTGGGGCTCGGTCCCTAATTCGTCCAACAATCGGAATTTGCGCTGATTTTCGCCAACCAATTGGGAAACCTGGCTTTCAGCATCGTTTAAATCCCCAAAACCCAACGCGCTGGTTGGGCAGGCTTGAACGCACGCCGGGGTAACCTCGCCATCCTGAAGGGGGCGATCCTCGACCAGGGCATTTTCTTCCGCCCGCCGGATGCGCTGGACGCAAAAGGTGCATTTCTCCATCACACCGGCGCTCCGCACAGTCACATCCGGATTGAGCTGCTCTTTTAAGAGCCCATCGAATTCCGGGTCGAAGAAGTTGAAGAACCTGACTTTATAGGGGTCATTGTTTTGGCAGTAGCGGGTGCCAACACAGCGGTTATAAACTTGTAAATTCAAGTTTTCGCGTTCGCTGTGCAGGGTAGCGTAAACCGGGCAGACCGGCTCGCAGGGCGCGCGCTCGCACTGTTGGCACATTACCGGCATATAGCGCGCCTTCACGTTTGGCCATTCGCCTTCCCAATAGCGCTCGATCCGGATCCAGTGCATGGCTCGACCACGAACGACTTCTTCTTCGCTCACAATTGGGACGTTATTTTCCGCGTGGCAGGCCACCACGCAAGCATTGCACCCGCTGCATGTATCCAGGTTAACAACCATCGTCCATTTGTGCTCAGATAACGGCTCAGCCATTTCGTCCTCTCATCATGGTATCGGGGTCACCTTTCATACATCCAGTAACCATAACAATTCATTGCCCTGGAAAGGCCCGATTAATAAACCCTTTTTCCACCCCTATCGAATTCTCAAAGGTGGCCAGAGCTATTCTCCTGCCGGTAGGCGCGATTTTGACCCGCTGAACGGCCCAGGGCAGGTTTTCTACTATTTGCCCCTGGTCAACACCGACCAGATTGATAACGTTGTTTCCACGATCTCGAGCGTAGCGCCCGTAGTCTGTGTGACCCTGACCCAACGGAATTGCCACTGTATCGGGGCGTACGGCAGGATAAAGATAAACCGGGGCCTCCAGTTCCCCAAATGGAGAAGTCACCCGGACGACATCACCTTGCTGGAGACCAAGTTGTTGTGCAGTGACGGGATTTAATTCCACCCAAGTTTGCCAGGAGATGGAGGTATTGACATCAGGAGACCCTTGCAGCCAGGGCTGGCTGGCGCCGCGACCATCGCTTAACAGGTCGGACATGAAAATATGGAGATAAAGGGGATATTCCTGCACCGCCCCATTGAATTGGGCCGGTGACAAGGCACCTGGTTGGGCAGGAATTTGAATGTCAGGTCGGTCAATTGCCTCGCTGAAGGACCACCAACCCCCATTCTGACGGAAACGCGCCCAGCGCACCTCCGGGTCCGTACCGTCTAATTCTCCAGGCGCCAACCCACCGATGGCTTCTTTTAGATAGGCAGCCTCATCCTGCCACGGCAGCGCCTCAGCAGCAGCCGGCAGGCCTCTGGCAATGGTCAGTAACGCATCAGCCGCAGAATAGTTGCCAAACAGGGGTTCGACAACCGGTTGCTGGCTGCTGACAACTGGCCGTCCAAAATTGGGGTTGACGGCCTCAAGGCCCCATGATTCGAGGTAGGTGCGATCAGGGAGGATCAGATCAGCCCAAACTGCGGTCTCATCTACGATGGGATTAAAAGAAACCACATAAGGCACGTTCTGGAGGGCTTTGACAAAGCCGGTTTGCTCGGGCAGATCGTAAGCCGGGTTAGCTCCATGAACCAGGAGAACCTGTACCTGCCCGGCTTCCATACGCGCGATCAGCTGCTGAACTTCGGCAAACGAGGATACGACCGGCTGCGCCACAGCCGGCAATGAGGTTTTGGGAGCCAATAACAAGCCGCCCGGCTGGCCAAGCACGCCAGCAATCATGTTCAATACCTGAACCGCAGTGACGGCCTCAGCCGAAGGGTTTTGACCACTAATCGCGCTTCCTGGAAGCGCGATGGGTCGCTCTGTGGTAGCGTAAATTTGGGCTAAACGATCCAGCTCTGCAGTGGGGATATCGCTTGCCTTGGCCACGGCTTCAACGTCAACCTCAGCCGCCAACGCTTGGGCTCGTTCCACTCTTTCAGCGGAGCCATACTTTCGGCTGGCAATCAGGTAAGCGATTGCCTGGGCTACCATCCCTTCAGTTCCAGGGCGGAGGGGCAACCACTTATCGGCCTTCGCGCCGGTGATCGACATACGGGGCTCGAGTTGAACCAGATATCCGCGCTTCCCCAATAGCTGGTTACGGAACCGTCCAAACTCAATTCCATAGCGAGTCGATGAGAGCCAGGTTCCCAAAAAATCGGCGCCAAAGGAAAAAATCACGTCAGCCTGGCCGAGATCGTATGCCGGCAGCTGATCCTGGCCGAACAGGTCTTGACTTACTTCTCTCAGGGTCCTGTAGCCGTGATAGGCTGTATACAGATCGAAGATGATCGGCTCGGGAGCAGAAAGCGACTTTGTAAAGCGTTGGAAGAGATCATAAACGTGGCCGGAGGTCGTTGAACCCAACCAGACCTGGATGCTGCTTCCGGCTGCTTGCAGCTGCGCGGTTAATGTATTGAGAGCCTCCTCCCAGGATATTGATTGAAAATTCCTGGACCCAGGTTCGTCTTGTCCAGCAGGCGCCGCCAGCCTATCAGGGTTGTAAAGAACTTGCAGTCCGGCCTGTCCTCGAGCGCATAACTTACCCTGATTTAACGGATGGGCAGGATTCCCCTCAATTTTTTTCGCCCTCCCATTCATGATGCGAACGATGACCCCACACCCAGCTGGACACTGACGACAGGTGGTGGCGTACCAACTGGCCACACCGGCTACTTGCTCCTCTGGAGAGTGCACATAAGGTTCCAATTCCACCCAGCGACGTGGATTCTGACACCCGGCCAGCACGGCGACGGCCGAGCCAGCTACCCCCATCTTTAGGAATTCACGTCGGCTGAGTTTACGCCCCATGTTTGTCCTCCTTATTATTGGTGGCAAATAACGCAATCAACTAATTGGTCAGCATTAGGCTGTTTCTCGTGACAACTTAGACACCAACCCATGTTCATTTTGACGACTGGACGCGCTGCAGCCATCTTGCCTACATCGCCATGACAGCTCTCGCAATTTAGGCCGCCCGCAACCACATGCGCCTGGTGGCTGAAGTAAACAAAGCGCGGCAGGCGGTTGACTCGCACCCACGGGATAGGCTCCTGGCGCTCCCAATATCCTGCCAGCTGTTGGATAGCAGGGGAGTCGGTGGCAATCACATCATGGCAACCCATGCACTTCTGTACGCTCGGCATACCCGCTGCTGGTGAGCGACGGGCGTCCGTATGGCAAAAAAGGCAACCGATCCCCGCTTGGACCATCACCTGGTGATTAAACGGAATGGGCTGCTCAGGCGCCGCTTGAGCTTCCGGCTTCACGAGGTAAAACGATGCAATCAACAGGATGAGAATGACCCCCCCAATACCCATCCACCGCCGAAAGCGGGGCGAACCAAGGAAGGAACCCACTAAGCAATACCTTCTTTCCTGGATGTCTAAGCTGATACATACTCATCCTATCATTTTAGATTTTCCAAAAACTTTAAATATTTCTAATGCGAACCTTATCAAAACCTTATGCGCTTGGTACACCAGGAAAGGTTTGAATTGGGAAGCACGGTGGGCAAGAAGGTAACGACAATGAATCCCAAAATCACTATGATGAGAGACTGGGCAGGAATCTCAACCTCATTCCCGATCAGAGAACAGGAGATACGTA
>CAYNWK010000216.1:0-3661 GCA_964400875.1 uncultured Anaerolineaceae bacterium
AATGATCAATCGAATTGTAGGCGTTTTCAAGCTGGACAGCAACACCTTCGAGGATATCGAGCACGATACCTCGGCGACCACCCAGGCGCTGATCGTGGTGCTGATCGTCGCCATCATCTCCGGGATCGGCTCGGGCTTCGGGGCGACGATCTCGGACGGTTCGTTCGTGCGCAGCTTCCTCGGCACGCTTATCAGCGCCTTGCTAGGCTGGCTGATATGGTCGGCAGTCTCCTGGTTTGTCGGCACCACTTTCTTCGGCGGTAAGGCGGACATCGGGGAAATGCTGCGGGTGATCGGCTTCGCCTACTCGCCCCAGGTACTGGGCATCATCCCCTGCATCGGGGGCATCGTCGGGGCGATCTGGTCATTGATCGCCGGCTTTATCGCCGTTCGCCAGGGGTTGGACCTGGATAACGTCAAGGCTTTACTGACGATCCTGATCGGTTTCTTCTTTTATTTGATCGTATTTGCCGTGTTGGGGATCTTCGTGGGAGGCGCCGGCGCGCTGTTGAGCGGATTATTTGGCTAAAATAAACCTTTGAGACGGGTCAAACCAAGTCCCCGGCACTGGGCAGCAGTCTGCGACTGCTTGCCTAAAAAGCGCCGGGGACTTCTCTTACCTACCGAAACGACCAGAGCGATTCGGGGATAGGGCTGAAGGCGGATTGGGAGGCGAGCTGGCTTTGGCGGACCCAACCCGCCGGGCTGTCGTTGAAATCCACAAACCACCAGGTTGCATTTTTAACGAAAATGCCGTTCAAGCCGTTGAGGTGATCGGCGATTTCGCCAATTGAACCCGATGGCAAAACCCATGGAGCTGCGTAGTTGTCTCCCGGTCCCAGGCGAACGGCGGCTTCCCCCGTGGTGACGACCGGCTCTCCGACGCCGAATGCGGCGGCGTTGATGTCCGGGCCGGCGACCGCGACCATCATCATACCGTTGGCGACCAGGCGCTGCAGCGGAGTGTTGGCTTCGGCGACGGCGAACGCCGGGCTGTGGGTCAATTCTTCTTCCGTGGTCAGGGAGAAGGGGCCAGCCGGCTCACCGGCCTGACCGGCGCCGGTTTGCGTGCCCTTCGGCGGTTTCGAAAGCAAGGGGACGTAGAGCCTGCCTTCGCAAAAGACGTTGTTGCAGTAGGTGTTGTTGACCACCTTGCCGTTGATCACCATAGTGGAGGAGCCGCCGCCGTCCTGGGATATGCCTTCGACAGCGCCCAGAACGTCTTTGGCAAAATTACCCAGTTCACCGATGCTCATGCCGACGCTGACGAAAGGATCGCGGCCGTCTACGACGATGAAGTAGATGTACTCGCTGTTGAAGGCGATCGCCGTGCGGGGATGGCGCGGCCAGGCCCCACCGTTGCTGGAATAGGGGTAAACCACACCGTTTTTGAGAAAGTGGAAGTCCCCGCCGAGGGCAGCATAGGCATCGGCCCAGTCGTACGCACTCAAGCTGCCGCTGCAAATGCCCTCGGTAGCGTCCACGTCCTTGACTTTCTGTGAAATGGCGATGTTATCCCCAACTTCGATGTAGTCGTCCAGGTAATCCACCGCTCCCCCTTGCGCCGAGAGCACTACGTGATCGAAGGGGATAGGCGTAGAACCTTGCCCATTTCGTATTTGTACTACCGTACCTTTTGCAGAAGCCTCGATTGTAGCGTTTTTGCTGATCAGGTCCGGTTCGTCCATGCGCACCAGCACCTCCATGGAATCCTTGTTATCGGTGTTGGTTTCGCTGTCGTATTGAGGCGTGTACAGGATCAGCTCGTTATCCTCGCGAGGCACGTTGACCCCATCGATGAGCATCTCCTCTTCATAACCTCCGGTGCTGTCGATGAAGATCAGGATATTTTTGCCCGCCGGGTGGCTGACGCAGCCGCCGATAAAGGGCTGCCGATCCAGATTCCAGACGAAACCGCTGCCGTTCTGGTTGTCGGTAAAACGCTTGGCGTACCAGCCAGATTGGACCACGCCGCGGTCCGGGATGCCGGTGTACGGGTCGAAGTAGCTGCCGTTGATGGCCACGACCACCTGGTTGCGAGTGCCCATCTCCGGCGGGTCGTAGGACTGCCCCCAGAAGTTCAGCGCCTGGTCGTAGCGAGCGGCAATGGACTGCACCGTCTCTTTTCCACTGGCCAGTTTGCCCTGGGCGATGGCGCTTTCCAGGGTCACCTGCTCAGCGAGCGTTGGATCACGGGACATGCGGGCGACGAACACATTGTTGGGGGTGGGCAGGTGGAACTTGCGGTATTCGATCCCCGGGCCGACCGGGACCCAGTCCAAAGCGGCGGCGAGGAGTTCTACGTCGGAAGGAGGCTGAAAGACAACCTCGTCGCTTTCCGGCTCTTGTTCGCCAGTCGTGGCGGTGGCTTGCAGCTGGGCGGCCGGGGCGGCTATCTGTTCTTGAACGCTGGAGGGGGCCGAGCGCGCCCCCTGGGAAGAAATCGCCAGCAAGATCGGAAGCAGCGCCAGGGGCAGAAGAACCACCAGGAAAGGGAGCGTTTTGTTCAGCGAGTTTCGACGATAGGGCATCAAGTACCTCGGACAACTTTATTCGGCTGCACCGGATGCTGCATGGAGGGGTGCAAGACGTACGCCAGGCGCCTCCATCAGTTTCAATTTTACTGTGAATCCGGCTGCTTTGCAGGGGATTAGGATGGTTTTAATTGTTTTGGCGTTACGCAGTTTGCAGGGAAAGTGGGGGTTTTGGGGGGGGGGGAACACCCCCGAACAACCCCCCAAGACCCTCGGGATCAATTGAGGAATGGGGGCAGGTAAAAAGACAGGAAGTGCAGGCGATCCTCGCTGGCGGCGCACAGCTGCGCCGATGGGGCCGAAGGGCGGGCCAGGATCACGTCGTAAAGACCCAGTTCGACCTCCCCGGCGGGCGTGGAAAGCCGGCCGCGGCCGTCGGTGACGTACAGGAACAGGTCTTCGTCCGGCTGCGGCGGTTCCAGCCCGGTCGCGCCGCCCGGATCGACGGCAGCCGCGGTCAGGCGGCCGTGCATGTGCGCCTCCATGGGCGAACCCGACCCGATCAGGTCGAAAACCATAGCCTCCCCGGCGCGCCGGGAGGGCAGCTGGTCGCGGTGGGCTTGCTGGTAATGAGGCGGCAACCCGCGAAACCGCGGATCGGCTGCGTACCAGATCTGGATGACGCGCACCGGACGGTCGTGGTGGTTGAGCTCCTGGTGCTCGATCCAATTTCCGGAGAACATGCGCTGCAGCTCTCCGGCGTGGATCTCGCCCTTACCGCCGGTGGTGTCCTCGTGGTACAGCACGCCGTCCAGGACCCAGGTGAAGATCTCCAGGCCGCGGTGCGGGTGCCAGGTAAAACCGCTGTGTGGCGCGATGGTGGTCATGTGCGCGGTGAGCATGCCGCTCAAGCGCTGCAAGGGACTCCAGCCGCCTACGGCGAAGTGGGAATGCAGCCAGTGCACCGGGTGGATCTCGGGAAAGCGACCGGCCGGCAGGTGCTGCAAGGGCTCCGGGTGTAGAAACCCGGATTGGATGACGGAATCATACATAGCCCAACCATTATAGATAAAGTTGGTCTAAAAATCAATCTCAATTGTCATTAGCAGGGAAGTGTTTTGGCGGCGACCCCCCCAAAAACAAACCCCCAAAAGAACCCAAAATAATTAAAGTTGGGGGACTTGTAG
>CAYNWK010000216.1:3671-6626 GCA_964400875.1 uncultured Anaerolineaceae bacterium
TCTCAGTTTTATTTAGCCGGTTCTTTTTTTGGGGGCGTCGCCGCCAAAACACTCCGCCAATATGCTCCAAAAGTCTTTCAGTTTCGTGCATTGTACTGAGCGGGAGAAAAGTGTAAAATTGCCTGTGAGAACGTAACTTAAATCCCTCGAGACGATTCCGGGCTGGGAGTTGAGTCTGTGGACAGGGGAAAACAGAAAGGCCCTACAATACTTCTCAGCGAGGGATGAGGCATTGGGTATGTCCGAATTCAAGCTGGTGCTGCAACTCTACGAGTTGGGGAATCAGGTCATCACAGCAGAGACCACCCAATCAGCCGTGGAAAGCGCCGCCCGCGGGCTGTCCCAGATTTTTCAGGCCGATTTTGCTGCAATTTTTCTGACCGGGCCGCAGGACGAGCTCGCCCTTGCTTTTGGACTGGCTGCGAACGATGCAGACCTCGAATCTGCCTGGCAGGCTGCGCGCCAGGCAGGGGAACTGTCCCTCCAGATCTCCGACGATCACATCTTTATTGACGGCCGCGAGGCCGGGAACGCCGATCAACTGCCCGCGTTTTGGTCCGAACTGGGGATGGAAGCTTACGCCGGCCTGACGCTGGGCAGCCCGGAGAAACAGATCGGGCTGGTGTGCGTCGGGTTTCTACGCGCGCATCCTTTCACGGAGGAGTCATCCGCCGGGCTGCGCCAGTTCAGCGCCCAGGTTGGGGCGGCGATCGAGCGCACCCGCATGCTGATCAAGACCAGGCAGCGGGAGATGGATTTGAGCGAGCTGGCAGAGATGGCCCGCATGATGATCTCCACCCTGGATATCGAAGAGCTGCTGCTGCGCATCGCCACCCGGTTGGCGGTCGTAACTGGGATGGACTCTTGCGCCATATCCGTCTTTGAACCGGACCCGGATAGGGTGCAGCTGCTGGCGCACTACAACTGGTCGGGCGTGCCGGATTCGGCAGGTGAGAGCGAGATTTACCTGCTGAGAGATTACCCCGCGACGGCGCGAGTGCTGCGCAACGGCGAGCCGCTGGTATTGAGTTTGAACGATCCCGGCGCCGATCCGGCCGAAGTTGAATTGATGAGCATGTGGGAGTACCAGGTTCTGGTTATGCTGCCCTTGGTGGTGCGCGGCCAGTCGGTGGGTCTGCTGGAGCTATACAGCGAGCAGGATAAGCAGGGGTTCTCTTCCGAAGAACTGGACCGCCTGATGGCCTTTGCCGAGCAGGTGGCCCTGGCGATCAGCAACGCCCGTTTGTACGCGCGCGAGCAGCGCACCCGTCTGGCGGCGGAGACGATCCGCCATGCAACCCTGGCTCTGAGTGCGACGCTGGAGCTCAACCAGGTCCTGGATTTGATCCTGGAACAGCTGCAGCAGGTGGTGCATTTCGATTCAGCCTCCTTGATGCTCCTGGAGCAAAACCAACTCAGGGTCCTGGCGGTCCACGGCCATCCCAACCCGGAGGCGGCGCTTCAAGTCAGGTTCAACGTGGACGAGGACGATCTGGCTCAGGAGGTGGTGGCTAAAAAGGACACGATAATCCTGGGAGACGCGCGCGAGGACCGGCGCTTCCGGCTGCGCGGCGAGGCGACCTACGTGCGCGGCTGGATGGGAGTCCCGCTGCTGGCCGCGGGACGGGTGATCGGCTTGCTCACGCTGGATGACCGTGAACCCCACGCCTACAACGCCGACGACGCCAACCTGGCGATGGCCTTTGCTAACCAGGCCTCTGTGGCCGTCGCTAACGCCCGCCTGTATCAAAGCGAGCGGGAGCAGCGCACCCTGGCTGAGGCGCTGCGCGAAATCAGCCTGGTGCTCTCCAGCAGCCTGGAGATGAGCGCGATATTGGAAACATTGCTCGAGCAGATCGAGCGGGTGATCCCGTACGACAGCGCCTGTGTCCTGCTTCAGGAGAAAGACGAGGCGCGCGCAGCCGCACACCGAGGCTTTGAAAGGTTCGGGACAGCGCAATTAATCGAGGATCTCGCCCTGCCGGTTAATAAGACGGCCAACCTGAGGCACATGGTCAAAACTCGCCGGCCTTTTTATATCGCCGATGTCAGTACCTACCCGGAGTGGGTGACGACGGAGACTTCCTGGCACACCGGCTCCTGGTTAGGCGCGCCGCTGGTAGCTCACGACCGTCTGCTGGGATTCCTGACCCTCGACAAGGTGGAGCACGGTCACTACACAGCTTTACACGCTGCACGGCTGGAGGCGCTGGCGAGTCACGCGGCTATCGCGCTGCTGAATGCGCTCACTTTTGGTGAGGTCGAACAGGCCTCGATCACCGATTTCGTGACCGGCAGCTTCAACCACCGCTATTTTCACCAGCAGCTGCGCCAGGAGATCGACCGGTCCCGCCGCCTGGGACAGCCGCTTGCACTGTTGATGCTCGACATCGATAACTTTAAGGTGGTCAACGACAACTACGGGCACCAGGTCGGAGATCTGATCCTGCACAGCCTGGCGGAGCGCCTGCGGGGCGAACTGCGGGTGGTGGACGTGTTGGCCAGGTATGGGGGCGAAGAGTTTACTATCATCCTGCCGGGAACCACGGTGGATTCGGTGGTGCCGGTAGCTGAAAAGCTGCGCCGGGCGGTGGCCGCAGAGGATTTCCAGGTCAACGGCCTGGATATCCCAGTGACAGTCAGCATCGGCGGGGCAGCCTACCCGGATCACGCCAGTTCAGCTCGCGAGCTGGTCGAATGCGCCGATCAGGCCATGTACCAGGCGAAAGAGGACGGGAGAGACTGCGTGCGCCTGGCCGACGGCGAACCTGATTGAGGCCGGCCGTCCCAATCCTGGGAGATTTCTTAACTTCATCTCAGGTTGCTTTAAGCGCACAGCGCTATACTTATATCCGCCGAAGAGCCTTAATTCTATTAGGACTTATGCACTTAAGAGAAGAAGGGGTTTGTTTGGGCGGGCGAAGCCTGCTCAAACATATCTACGTTCTCGAATAG
>CAYNWK010000217.1:0-6616 GCA_964400875.1 uncultured Anaerolineaceae bacterium
TGGATATCCCGACCTTCTTGAGGAACCGTTCCCGCTAGACGATTGCCCGGCGGACAATCGTCCGGCTGCTGTTGGAAACTTACCGGGGTTATCCGGCCAATCGTATAGGCTGAAGCCAGCAACCTGCCGTCCGAGGGAGGCGACTCCCTTTGTTTGGCGGCGGTTAGCCAGCACCCGTACCAGCTGATTATCCGTGCTATTCCAGAGACCTCCGGTCCTCCTCCCGGCGGTCTCTGGGAGCGCGCCTGCAGAAGGAGGAGACTGCTTCGCTGCGCTGGCGGCAGCAGCTGGAGGGAGGGAGTGCTTATGGGCCGGGTCTATCTCGGAGGCGATATTCGTTCCGCGGAACGAATAGAAACGAATAGCATCCACCTTGCAATTTTTTAAGGTTGGATTCCGCGCTCATCCCTTGCTAATCTAGAGCACCTGTGCTAGAATTGGGGTCGTTCTACTGCCATATATATGGGTGATCGAATCGTGAACCCCTATATATGGCGGCTACATTTGTTCTATCTTTGGGGTCTGGATGCGTTGTCCTTATTGTCAACATGAGCGTTCCCGGGTGGTGGACACCTCGCACGATGCACGCGGCGGGGTGCGCCGGCGCAGGGAATGCGACAACTGCGGGCAGCGCTTCAGCACCTACGAGCGAGCAATCCTGGCCACCCCTTTGATAGTCAAGCAAGACGGGACCCGCGAAGAATTCGACCGCGACAAGCTGATCCGCGGCATACGCATCTCGTGCGCCAAGCGCCCGGTCTCGGCCGCCGACATCGAACGCCTGGTCGGCGAGATCGAAGCCGCGCTGCAAGCCATGGGCCGCGCCGAAGTCTCTTCCAGGGTCGTGGGGGACATGGTCATCGCCGGTCTAAAAGAACTGGACCAGATCGCCTATATACGTTATGCGATTGTGTACCTGGGGTTCGACGACCTGGGCGCCATTCGCGAAGAAATCGACCAGCTTTTAGAAAGCTGATCAACAGCCGGGTGGATCTCGGGGATCCCTCCGTCTGCGCCCTTCCCTGTCCTCCGTCGATCCACCTTTCGTCCGTGCAGTTGGCGGCAGGAAAGGGCCCCGGGTCAAGCTGTCCTCCCGGGCGCCCTGGACGGCCCGGTGAACTGCCCCACTCATCCAATTACTGGTAAGGAGATATGCACCCGATGTCCTCTGCAACCGACCTGCGCACCAATCGTTCCGGCATGCTGCCCACACCGCCGATCCCAGCCGACCTGCCCACGGTCGAGCTGACCGAGAACGCCCGCAAGGTTTTCATGCGCCGCTACGTGCGCCGCGGGGAGGAGGGACAGCCCATCGAGACGGTCGAAGAAACCTTCTGGCGCGTCGCTTATCACGTCGCGGCGGCGGAGGAGCACTGGGTCGATCCCGACTCAGGCGCCGGCAGCGAGACGGTGATCGAGACGGCGCGCGATTTTTACCAGCTGCTTTCAGGCCGGCGCTTCTTCCCCAACTCGCCGACGTTCACCGGCGCGGGCACGCCGCTGGGCCAGCTGGCAGCCTGCTTCGTGCTGCCGATCAGCGACGACATGGGCCGGGCCTCCTCCGGCATCTTCCAGACCCTGCGCGATGCGGCCCTGATCCAGCAGACCGGCGGCGGCAACGGTTTCAGCTTCTCGCGCCTGCGCCCCAAGGGCACCCTGGTGAAATCCTCCGCCGGCCAGGCGACCGGCCCGGTGGGCTTTCTGCGCGTCTATGATAAGTCCTTCGGCGAGATCGCCCAGGGGGGCTGCCTGCTGCCGGAGACCCTGGTCTTCACGGATCGGGGGCTGTTAAGGTTAGACGAGATCGCTGACCCCAACCAGCCTGGCTGGCAAACGCACCAGATACAGGTTGCGACCGATCAGGGCTGGCGCGCTTCCCCAAGAGCCTTCAACAATGGCGTCGCTAAAGTGCTGCGCGTCCACACCCGGCAAGGATTAAGCCTAGCGGGCACCCCCGAACATCGCGTCAAGATTATGACCGACCAGGGTCCAACCTGGCGAAAGCTGGAGGAGTTGCAACCCGGCGATTGGATTATCGTCCGGCTAGGCCAGCAGCGCGGCCAGCTACAGGCGCTGCGCCAGCCAGCCCGGAGTCACGGCAACCAGGTGTGGCCCAGCTTGCCCGCCGTGTTAGATGAAGAGCTGGCCTTCTTTCTTGGTTACCTGACCGGTGATGGTTTCACGGCCTCCACAGCCGATGACCACCGTATTGGTGTGAGTGTAGCGCATGTCTCGTATCTATACGACGAGATGCCAGCACTGATGGAACGCATCTTCGGGGTTCGGGTTCAGCGTCAGCAAAAGACAGAGGACCGGTCGGTTACTTTCGTAATCGACAACCGGGCGGTTAAAGAATTCCTGCAATTGAATGGGCTTGCAAAGGCTTCCAGCCATTCAGCTCGCGTGCCGCGTCTCGTTCGCCAATCCTCGCCCGAAGTCGTTGGGGCCTATTTGCGCGGCTTGATCGAAGCTGATGGCACATTAAGCCATGGCTATCCGTCCATAATGACCACCTCCTCGCGGCTGGCGGAAGAGGCAGCCACCCTGTTGGTGGGTTTGGGGTGCCCGGTGCGCATCCGCTCGATAGCCCCAGGGGTCTCACATTATGGCGATCTGCCGGTCTACGAGATCCGGATCGTTTCTACCGCTGGCTTGCAGGCATGGCGGGAACGTATCGGCTGCGACCGCCGTTCGCGCTTTGAGATCAGTTACGCTTGGGAAAGCGACCCGGGCCGAGAAAAGAGTTACGCCATCCCCGCAGCGCGCTATTGGCTGCAGCCGGTTTTGGACGCTATCACCTTGGAACAAGTTGACCGGCGCGGTCGTGGCACCGGACGCAATTTCCGCAGCCAAAATCCAGGGCTACGCCGCAGCTTGCTGCGCTACATCCGCCAGGAGCGTCAGTTCACCCGTTCCGCCTACGATGAGCTCAGCCGCTCCTTCCCCGAGTTCGCCACCCACGCCCGTTCACCAGAGAGCCTGTGGTTCGTGCAGGTGGTGGCTCTGGAGACCGCCGGAGAGTCGCTGACCCTCGACCTGGAGGTGGACGACAACCACACCTATCTGGCCTATGGGATGGTTACTCACAACACCCGCCGGGGGGCCAACATGGCGGTCCTGCGCGTGGACCACCCGGACGTGGACGATTTCATCACCTGCAAGACGGACGAGAACGCCATCACCAACTTCAACATCTCCGTGGGCATCACGGACGAGTTCATGCGCGCCGTGCAGCGCGACGACGAGTGGGAGCTGCGCTTCCCCGACGTGAGCAGCCCGGAATACAAGGGCTTCCACGGCACCCTGGAGGAAGCCGAATCGGCGGGCATCCCCATCAAGGTCTACGGGCGGGTCAAGGCCCGCGAGCTGTTCGACAGGATCGTGCGCCAGGCGCACCATAACGGCGAGCCAGGGATGCTGTTCCTGGACGCGGCCAACCGCTCCAACCCGGTGCCACACCTGTACCAGCTGGAAGCGACCAACCCGTGTTTTACCGGCGAGACGCGCCTGCCCACCGAGTTCGGTTTCTTGACCATCGCCGAACTTGCCGATTTGGGCGTCCCCGGATATATCGCCGCGGATAACCGCGCGGGCGTTGAAGGTGTGAGGGATAGCCATGGGTACGGGGTAGCGCTGCGCCCGGCTTCACCGGCCTGGATGACGCGGAAAGACGCGCCAGTGCTGCGCCTGACGACGCGCCACGGCTATACCGTCGCGGCCACCCCCGATCACCGTTTCCTCACTCAGC
Source organism: uncultured Anaerolineaceae bacterium (assembly GCA_964400875.1). Taxonomy (GTDB): domain Bacteria; phylum Chloroflexota; class Anaerolineae; order Anaerolineales; family UBA4823; genus CAYNWK01. The sequence continues at coordinate 3,749 of CAYNWK010000217.1, forward strand.
GCGGCTACGCGTCTTTAAGCGAGCTTGAACCCGGCGATGAAATCCTGCTGCAGAGCGGCGAAGGCCCCTGGAACAAAGCGACCGCGCTGCCAAACGCCCTCGAGCTCAGGGAGCGTATGGAAAGCATGGCGCTCTCCGGCGACCGGGCAAGTGGACAGCTGATCCAGCGCAGCGATTTCGCAAGGCAATACGCAGGCATCCCGGAGCACTGGTCCCACGACCTCGGCCTGGTCCTCGGCTGGCTGGTGGGTGACGGCTGGCTTACGGAAAAAAGCAATTCTCCGGTCGGGATGGTCTTTTCGGATGAGGCCATGCTGGAGCGGGTATACGAACCATTGTCCAGCTGGTTTGGCTCCGGCCACATTCGCGACCGGGGAAGCCTGAGGCAGTTAACCTACGGCCGGCTGCCGTTCGAATTCTTTCGATCCCTGGGCGTGCTACCGGCGCGCTCGCCGGAGAAGCGCGTCCCGAAATCGATCTGGACCGCGCCGCGCGAGGCAGTCGTCGGCTTCCTGCAAGGATTGTTCAGCGCCGACGGCTCGGTGCAATGGAACGAGGCCAAACGAGACTGCACGGTGCGGCTGGCGAGCAGTTCCAGCGAAATGATACAAGAAGTCCAGCTACTACTGGGCAACTTCGGGATCGTCACACGCGTATACAGGCGAAGAAAAGCCGGCATAAAGAATATGCCGGACGGCAAGGGCAGCCTGGCAGCGTACCCCTTCGCCGAGCAATACGAACTGGTCATCGGGAAGGCCAACCGCGACCGCTTCGCCGAACTGATCGGGTTCGCCGATGAAAGCAAACAGGCCAAGCTGCGCGCCTTTATCCGCTCGAAAGCGCGCAAATCGAACGCGGAGACTTTCACCGATATCGTGACCAGGGTTGAGCCGGCCGGTACGGCGGACGTGTACGACCTGAACCAACCGCAGACAAACAGCCTGATCGCCAACGGCATCGCAGCCCACAACTGCGGCGAGCAGTGGCTGGGCCCATACGAGAACTGCTGCCTGGGCTCGGTCAACCTGGCCCAGCACTTCGGCCCGGAGGGCACGGTGGACTGGGAGAAGCTGCGCCAGAGCGTGGCGCTCTCCACCCGCTTCCTGGACAACGTGGTGCAGGCTAACGCCTACGTGCCGGCGGTGCCCCAGCTGCAAGAAGCCGCGTTCCGCGCCCGTCGCATCGGCCTGGGCATCATGGGGCTGGCGGACCTGATGTACCACGTTGGCATCCGCTACGGTTCGCCCGAGGGGCAGGAGTTCGCGGCGCAGGTGATGGAGTTCGTGCGCTACCAGGCCATGCGCACCAGCATCGACCTGGCGGAAGCGCGCGGCCCGTTCGAGGCGATCTCGGGCAGCATCTACGACCCCGAACAGCTGACATGGGAACCGCCCGCGCCGCTGGAGCCGTACCACAGCGATTGGGGACGCCCGGACCTGAATTGGGAAGCGGTCCTGGAGGGCATCCGGCAGCACGGCATCCGCAACGCGGCACAGACCACGATCGCCCCCACCGGCACGATCGCCACCGTGGCCGGATGCGAGGGCTACGGCTGCGAACCGAGCTTCGCGCTGGCCTACATCCGCCACGTCAACGACAACGGGACGGACCTGCAGCTGCGCTACACCAGCCCGCTGTTCGAGGAGGCGCTGATCGAAGCCGGTTTAGACGAAACCCAACGCGAGGCGCTGATCGCCCGGGTGATGGAGCACGGTTCGTGCCAGGACGTGGAGGAGGCGCCCGAAGCGATCCGGCGCGCCTTCGTGGTCTCGCAGGACATCAGCGCGGTGAAGCACGTGCGCATGCAGGCGGCGATGCAGGCCTTCGTGGACAACAGCCTTTCTAAAACGATCAACTTCCCGCCCGAGGCGAGCGAAGAGGACGTCGCCACCGCTTACCAGCTGGCCTGGGAGCTGGGCTGCAAGGGCATCACCGTGTACGTGACAGGCTCACGGCAGAAGGTGGTGCTGGAGACCCACGCCACTGTAAAGGGCAAGCAGCAGCCCGCCGGGCCGGTCGTGGCCGCCAGACCGGACAGCGAGCAGCTGACTATCTGGCACGAGCAGAAGAAGCCGCGCCCGCGCCTGCTGGCGGGCTACACCTACCAGATCAGCACGCCGCTGGGCAAGGCCTTCGTGACGATCAACGAGAACGGCGGCAAGCAGCCCTTCGAGGTGTTCATCAACACCGCCAAGGCCGGCTCCGACACGGCGGCGGTCTCGGAGGCGATCGGGCGGCTGAGCTCGTACGTGCTGCGGCTGGCCTCGCCGGTGGAGCCGCGCGACCGGCTGAAGGAGATCGTGCGGCAGCTCTCGGGGATCGGGGGCGGGCGCTCGCTGGGCTTCGGGCCGAACCGGGTGCGCTCGCTGCCGGACGGCGTGGCGCAGCTGCTGTCCGAATACCTGGAGAACTCCGACCCGCACGGGGAGGAGCTGGTGGAGGGGGTAGGGGACAACGGCTACCATCCGGCCGCGGAAGTCTCAGGGACCCAACCGATCCTGCAGATCGGGGACCTGTGCCCGGAGTGCGGGCAGGCGGCGGTGGTCAACGAGGAGGGGTGTAGAAAGTGCTACTCGTGCGGGTATAGTGAATGTTAGTATTAGTTATATTTGATCGCACTGCAATAACAGCACTTTAAAAACCGAAACAGGCATTCGGATGTGCGGAAAACGCTCTCCGGCTGGTCAACAATGCCTTCAGAAAAGAGGAAAAAGAAAGGTCTTGCTGTTGGGGGGCGGCATTCGGACCCTGTTCCGCAACCATTTTCTGTCTGGCTGGCTTTCTTTTCTCCGCCCAATAATGGTGAATGCGGCGCACATTGGTCATGGCCGCCGATCCAACCATCAGGCAGGTCATGCGGAAGAGCCC
>CAYNWK010000218.1:0-6610 GCA_964400875.1 uncultured Anaerolineaceae bacterium
CAGGGTCGCACCATTCGGGTGCCGGTGCACATGGGCGACCAAATCAGCAAGATGCTGCGCATCCAGCACCAGCTCAAGCAGCAGCTCAGCCGCGATCCAACCGTCGAAGAGCTGGCAGCCTCCTTGGAAGTCCCCCCCAGTAAAGTGGAGCACATGATCCAGGTTGCCCGGCGACCCTTCTCCCTGGAAATGCCCATCGGCGATGAAGAAGACGCCATGCTGGGCGATTTCATCGAAGACCAGGAGGCGCCTTCCCCGGACGAGATGGCGACCCACAACCTGCTGCGCGAGCATCTGGAAGAAGTCCTCGAGACGCTGCCCCCGCGAGAAGCGCGCATCTTGCAGCTGCGTTACGGCCTGCAGGATGGGAAAATCCTTACCCTCAATGAGGTCGGACGAAAAATGGGTGTGACGCGCGAGCGCGTCCGCCAGATCGAAGCCCAGGCTTTGCGGCGCCTGCGCAGTCCGCGCATCCACCGGGAACTGCGCGCCTACATAGACTGAGTGGGTCCACCCCCAAAAAGTTAAAAGCCGCTTCCAAAGTCATTCCAAACGAACAAGTACACGCCCCCACGGCAGCCGGGGGGGCGTAGATGTTTCTGGAGCCATCGATTACCCCGCTCAGCGCGAAATCAAGTATTTTCTAGGGCGCGGTAGAAAGCCTCCGCCTGGGGCATCAACTGGTGGTAATCAGCCCGTACGGCGATCAGCTCTCGGTTGATTTGACGGGCATGCGCGCGCAGGTGCGGATTTTGCAGAGCGGCGACGATCGCCTCGGCCAGCGCCTGGTGATCGCCCGGATCGACCAGATACCCATTTACACCAGGGGTAATCCACTCACGCGTAGATTCTAGGTCTCCTAGAACCGGAAAACAGCCGCATGCCATCGCTTCCAATAACGTGTTGGGGGTGCCATCGTGGGTGCTGGGAGATACCGAGATCGCAGAGCCGCGGAATAAGGCAGCCATTTGCTGGCGCGTTTGGGCAGGTAGCAATTCGACCCTATCCTGGATACCTAAATCAGCAACCCATCGCTCGGCCTGCGGGTCTCCGGCCATGCCCGGGCAAACGAATCGCGCCTGCGGGATCCGCTCGCCAACCAGCGGAATAGATCGGAAGAAAGCGTCATTCCGCATGTAGGCGCGCATCCCTCGGGGGTTGATCACCTTTAGCTGGTCAGGCCTTTCTTCTTTACCAGGCTTCGTCTCAGCTGGGTAAAAGATCTCGGGTTGTATCCCTCCACCGCCGGGCAGCACTACCGAAGGTTTACTCGCCGAAAAACCCCACAGGCGCGCCAAACGCTGATCCCGCTGGCAGTCGCTGTGCAAGGCAGTGGTTCTACGCACGCTCAGGCGAGTATAGCGCGCCAACCACGGGTTGGCTTTGGCGTGCAGGGTGAAATCGTTGCCCCAAACCGAGGTTACTACCGGCGCTTCTGGGTCTGCCAGTGCGGTCACTATGCCCTCGTAAGGGATGCGCATGGCATGAACCAGGTCCGGCTTGAGCTGACCGAGTAGGAAACTCAGCTGGTTTACAGCGGGCCGCACGCTGACAGGCATAAGCCATTGGCGCAGCGCGGTTCTCACGCTCACGGGTAGTAAGCGCTGAAGTCTGCCTGAGCCGCTTTTCCCTTCCACTGGCCTTTGCTCAGACTCCTCTGGGGTAAAGCGCTGCAGCAAGGAGGGCAGCAGAGTGAGCGAAGCCAGATCTAACATCGGATTGCAGCGATACAAACTAGCCAGATGCACCTCGTGCCCCGCGCCGGTGAAATACCGGATCCAGTTGAGTGCAATCGGGGACCGGCCGTCGGCTACAAAGAGCAATTTCACCGTTTATTGCTCGCCATCCGGTCGGCCGGGAACGAGAATGGTGATTGCCTGGGGAATCACTTCTGCGGATACCGGCGTTTCCCCGGCGATTTCGCCATCGATCTGCACGGACTGGGCCGGTTCGGCCTCGACGGTCGCGGATTTGACCTGGAAATGCTGCAGATTGTCGAATTGATCAACGGTACCTAAGGCGCTTGCAGCGATCGATAATATGGACTCCAGGTCGGCTTTGCGGAATACGAAGACGTCCAACAAGCCGTCGGTCACGCTTACCTGAGGAGATAAGGAGAGACCGCGGATTCCCAAGGAACCCGAATTGGCGATCACGCAGTTGACACCCTCCAACTCCTGTTCATCGCCATCCAGGGTTAAGCGATAGCGGGATGGCTTAATCTCGCGCAAGGCCTGGAGCGCGGAGGCGCCGTAAGCTAATACACCGATTCGGTCCTTCATCCCTCGATCGGCGTCGGCGATCATCTTGGCTTCGAAACCGGCGCTGGCCCGGAGGATGAAATGAGTATCACCGGTAGCGCCCATGTCGATGCGCCGGAGGCTGGCATCCGGATCAAGGATCAATTCACACGCTTCATCCAGCTGGCCGGGGATCCCTAGCTCAACAGACATAACGTTAGCGGTCCCGCCGGGCAGGATGGCTAGAGGAATCTTGCCTCCCATTAACCCTGCAGCTGCCTCCATCACCGAACCATCCCCACCATAAACCGCGACCAGATCGTACCCCTCATCGGCGGCTTCCCCGGCGAAACGGCGCCCATCTCCCGACTCTTTGGTGATCGCGATATCCCAATCTATGCCTTGGTTCTGAAAGGCTGCGTTCAGCCTCGCCAGGACCGGTTCCTCTTTTCCCGCGGCCGGGTTGACGATAATTTTTATTCGTTTGTACCCCATTGTTCTCCTCATCGCTTTTCTGAGGCTTTATTTCTTCCGCACGAAAGCTGCAATTCGTTTGACGGTTTGCACGAAAGCTGCCACCATCTTTTCCAGATTGATCTCTTCGGCGACGATGCGATACGATTCTGCGCCCATGCGGCGCAGCCGAGGAAGATCAGCGAGCGCCTCCCGGAGCGCCCCGCTCAAGGCAGCCTCATCATCGGGCGGGATCAACCAGCCGTTGCGTGGACCAACCAGATCGTTTTGGGTGCCGTCCCCTTCGGCCACAACAACGGGCAAACCGGCTGCCATGGCTTCCTGAACGGCCAATCCGCCGGTGCCGGGGAGCACGAACAGGTCGGCGGAAGCAAATATTCCGGCCAGCTCCTCGCCGTGGCGGGCGCCGAAGAACCTGGCGCGCGGATAGATAGCCTCTGAGAGGGTTTCGAGCTCACCACGCGCCGGTCCGTCTCCGACGACCCACAGTTCGGGCTGGAGCACGTCCGGCAGGGCAGCGCACACCTCCAACAATGCATCGACCCTTTTACGGGCTTGTAGACGCCCCACGAAGAGCACGGTTTTCCGGTCAGTTAGGGCAGCCGATCTCTCCGGGGCGGCCTGGTCTGGCGCAGGCGCGACTGCATTCGGTGCCACAGCGATGCGTTCAGCCGGAAAACCAAGCCGGGCGTACTGATTTGCGCCTTGCTGGCTGTAGGCGATCAACCCATCGCAAGCGTGGATCAGCTGATCGCGTAAATACCGGGAAATAGGTGACCAGCTGCCCCTCACAGGCGGCGCGCCTAAGCCCCAACCGATAATTGGGCTGCGGCGCGCGTGCATCCAACGTATCGCCAGGAAAGTGCTCAGGTTGCGAGGATTAGTCTCGACAACCAGCACGTCTGGCTGCCAGGATTTCAACCCATCTAGCAGGCCTGCTTGCCATCCAAGGTAGAGAGGCGAGGCGGCGCTTGCTGTGGTGAGATTACGCATCCGGAATAGACGGGCCGTGTGCAGGGAATCCGCCGGGACGATTCCTTCTTTCGAACCGGGATCTCCGGCAAACACCCCTAAACCGCCCTCACAGGCTGAGGCCAGAAGCTCAAAAAATGGCGCGCGGTAGCGCGGAAGGACGCGCTGTTGGATGCCTAACCTTCCTGAAAACGTCTGCATGGAATAATGCACCGAGCTATGCGATGGCGCTCATGCCTAGGGTCGCCCGATCAGATATGCTTTCCAAGCCAGGGCTTGCGGTCCGGGTATTTCCTTATGGCCGGGAGCCAGCTCATAGAGCGCGTAGTGATTCCGCTGCAAATGATCCCAGACGGCATCGGCCGCTTTCGGCCCGTGGATTTCCAGAAAGATCAGCGGGCGCGCCTCGGCTAACACCCGCTGCATGCCTGGCAGAGCCAGCACTTCACCGCCCTCGATGTCGATTTTCATCACCTCGGGGGGTGGATTGCCCTCCTGATAGACGAAATCATCCAGGGCGATCCCGGGGATCTCGATCTCCCGGCTGTATCGCATCGCCTCCCGGCCGGCGGAGGCCGCCGCCTTGCCCACCCCGCCTGAAGGACCAACCAGGAAGCGAGTTGGCCGAGTGCAGTCTACCACTGCGCCGAACTGCACCTGAACTCTGGTTTGCAGGTGATTGAGGGCGAGGTTCTCATTCAAGCGGCGGACGTTATCAGGCAAGGCTTCGAAAGCATAGACTCGCCCTGCCTCTCCCACTTGCCGGGCCAGCAAGATGGTCAAGTAACCGATATTGGCTCCCAGGTCGTAAGCTACACAGCCTGGCGGTACCAGTTCGCGAATCGCCAGGTCCAATCCCGGTTCGTAGGTCCCCAGCCAGTAATCTTTTTCCGCCTGCAGATCCAGTAGCAGTTCAGCTCCGCGCAAACCGCCGGCGGTGACGGTAACACGCGTCAGGCCGATGGGAGCAGCCCGGTTCAAGGCGCGGCGTAGAAAGCGTGCAACCGGGGGAGCGTCATAGATAAGCTGCTTAACCCGCACCGGCAAGAGCCTGGAGACGAAAGCGGCGAGGGACAACAACGGGTTGTTCATAAGCTACAGATGGTCATTAAGAGCTTTTCTGTGCTGGCCTGGAGGTGAGAACTCGATCGACCGCTAAATAGTGTTCAGCGCCTGCAAGTAGCCATCCACCATGGTCTCCAGGCTGAAAGCTGCCTCAGCGCGTTTTCGCGCCGCGGTTCGATATTCTACTAAATTTGAGAGGATGTCACCAGCGCCGCGCAGCAAGGCCTGGATGTCCGGGGGGTCGAGCTGCCAGGGATCGCTGCCATAGGGCACGACCCGGCCGGCGTGGTCGCCGACGATCTCACTCAGCGCGCCGGTGTCGAAGGCCAGTACAGGCGTACCGCAAGCCAGCGCCTCGATGACCGCGTTAGGGCAGGCGGCGTTTAGGTCGCTAGAATACATCAAATGAGCAGACCGGTCGATCAGCGGAATCTCCTCCGGCTGCACCTGACCCGTCCACCGGATCTCTAATGTCTGACTGATCTCGACCTGTGCTGCCCAAGCCTGCCAGCGAGCGCGCAGGTCGGGAGAGACTTTACCAACGACCATCAGCTCGACTCGATCCGGGCTAACCTGATCTTCGGCGTCCGGAAAGCTGCTGGCCAGGCCGCTCGCCAGCAGCATCCCAAACTCCAGGCCGTGTTCGTAGCCTCCCATTAGATTGCCTTCGACCATCAAGATGCGCAAGCGGTCCTCAGGTAGCAGGTCGAGACCGCCCGGGGTATAAACACTCAGATCCACGCCGTTGTGAACGACCCAGGAGGGCGTCCTAATTGGACCGCGAGCGCGCTCCCACCAATCCTTCACGAATTGACTCTGGTATACTACGCCGTCAGCAAGGCGAGCCCGAATGAAGGCCAGCATCAGGTTGCCGTATTCGGCGCGCAGGTAATGCCGCCAGCCCGTTTTTTGCCGCCGGTGGATCCAGTTCATGCCGTCCAGGCGCTGTATGACCGGGATCCCCCGGCGACGGGCATGCCACAAACCGGGTAGATTGCGGGTCCCACCGATGACCAGCACGCGCTCGTAAGGCTGATCGTCCAGGTCGAAGCTGACGGCGAGGCCGCGCTGTTCCAGCCCAGCGGCGAATTTAGCCTGAAAGGAGACCATACCGCCCACGCCGCGCAGCCTGGGGACCAGGCAGATCCGCTTAAGTTTCATCAGGTGAGTACGTATTCAAGGCGCCAGGCATACTTCCAATTGATGGGGCGATCAACGTTTGCCAACGCAGCGCGCCGGGATACCCGCCCAAATCTCGTTTTCACCGGTCGAGTTAAGCAGCACCGCATTGGCGCCCACCACTGTGCCGCGACCCACCCGCAGCACCCCACCTTTGCATAACACCTTCGCGCCTGGCGATAAGATCACGTCATCTTCGATAACGAGGCCTTCGAAAGCGGAGTCTTGTGCGCTGCGGTAGACATCTGCCCGACCCAGGGTCACGCCGGGATAGAGCTTGACGCGGGCGCCGATCACGGCGCGGGAATGTATCACGACGCCAAAGCCGCCATGAGCGAGTTCGAAGTCAGGGCCTATTGGAACCGAACGAGGAATCTCGGCGCCTAAGAGTTTGAGCAAATAATAAGCAAACCAGCCAAAAATCGGGGTTTTACGGGCGTTAACCAGTGCAGTATAGATATCCATAGTTCTCGTTCAAGCCAGCCGACCAGCGCGGCTATTATCTCACAGATAGGATGATTGGGGGTTGAAAGTGGGGCTGCACCCCGCTTTCAACTGCCAAACCCCCATTTTATGGGACGGCAACTCCGATAATTGGGCAAATACAATCGCCCTGCTTCTTGTGAAGGGAGTGTCCAATTAAGATGGGATGACGAATTGAAACACATGGGCAGGATAAT
>CAYNWK010000219.1:0-6549 GCA_964400875.1 uncultured Anaerolineaceae bacterium
TGATGTTCAGGTGGTATTGGGGGTTTTTTTGGCGGGCACAGCCTGAAAAAACAACCCCAACCCTCCCCAAATGCGTAAGTCCTAACTTTTTTGTTTCCTTTGAGCATCCTCCAACTGGAAACGCCAGGCCACCTCCCCACTCACCTCCTTAGAGGCAGCCCTACTGAACAACCTCGCTATCCAGGATAGCTGCGTAGCTGATATCCGAAAAGGCTACGCTCCCCGGCGCTGAATTTCCAGATGACTGGCCTGCGACCGGTTGGGAGCCAACCGCCAGCGAGGCCCACAGATTGCCAACCAGCTTCCCATTGAACCAGATCCCGCCTCCCGAATCTCCGGGGAGAACTGGCTGCCCGTTCAGGCTGCGCAGCCTGAATATAGGCAAACCCTTGTAGTGTGCGACCGATTCCACGACGGCTCGAAGGGAACCGATCTCCTGGCGATTACCGCCTTGGCGATACGCCACTTCGACGATGGCTCCGGGTTTAACCTTCCCTGAATTGCCAGATTTCCCTGGAATTAATCCACCCCGGTTATTCGATCCGCCAACCCCTGCGGACAGGAACGGTTCCAAGTCATCCGGAATATCCAGGACCAGCGTGCCCTTATCTTGATAACGGATCAGCGCCTGGAACTGGAAGCCGAACAACCGTAAGAGCAGCTCGTTCTCGGCGTCACGAAATTCAACCAGGCTCATCCTTTGGAGCGCCGCGCCCCAGTGGTTGTGCGTGACGATCAGGACCTCTCCGCGGACTTCGATTATTGATCCGATGCCATTGGCCAGGATCCGATTACCCGCGTTGTTCTGGCTTGCCCCTGATCCCGCCTGCGGTTTCTGGAAAACCGACATGATGATCTGGACGGATGCGTTGAGTAGCTGTTGCTCACCGCTGGATTTAGGTTCAATCGACTTGGCGCTGACCGCCCGACTTTTGAAAGGAACGCTGATCAGGATCAAAACACAAATGAGCGCTACCCTTATTTTTTCGACCCATTTTCCGTTCATGCTGGCCTCTCCTCTCGGCTTGTTTCCTTGCTACTGCTCACACGGTAGCAATCGAGCGCTAGGAGATGGCTCAGCGAAAGCTCTGAAAACGTTCAGAAAACGTTAAAAACCAGGGGAAATCTAGAAATTTGACCTAAATAGACATAATTGTTCTAATTGTGGGTATAATCCTGAGGGAACAGAGATAAGTAGATGCAATAAAAGTTACGCAGTTCCCGGAGGAAAGCGGGGTGTCTTGGCGGGCTAAGACCGCCAAAACACCCCAAACTCCCCCCAAAGCGCGGAACTTATAAAAGGGGTTTCGTTTTGGAGACTATGTTGGAGGTCTCCAGTTTAGGGGGCTTTAAAATTACGGTTGGGGGCAAACCCGTAACCAGCATCGGATCGCGCAAAACCGAAGCGCTGATCGTTTACCTGGTCAGCTCCCAACGAGCCCAATCCCGTGAAGTGTTGGGCGACTTGCTCTGGGACGACCGCTCCCAACGCCGGGCGCTCTCGAACCTGCGCGTGGTCTTAACCACCCTGCGCAAAGAATTCGATCCCTACTTTGTCATCACCCGCGAATCCGTCTCCCTGAACCCGGAAGCGGAAATTCGCTCGGACGTCGCCGAGTTTGAAGATTGTCTGGTTGAAATCCGGAGAGATGGAGGGATCGGTTCGGCGCCGGCTGCAGAGCGGGTAGAGCAGGCCATGGCGCTCTACCGGGGAGATTTCCTGGAGGGGTTCTACGTGCGCGGCGGCCGCGGCTTTGACGAGTGGATGGTGACCGAACGCGAGCGCTTACACCACCTCGCAGTGGGCGCGCTTTACGACCTGGTGAGATACAGCTTACAAACCGGCGCTTACCAGTTCGGCATCGCCCACGCCGCGCGCCTGCTGGTCTTAGACCCCTTGAGTGAAGCGGCCCACCGGCAGATGATGCATCTGTTCGCCTATACCGGGCGGCGCAGCGAAGCCCTGGCCCAGTATGAAACCTTGCGCGAGCTGCTGCTGGGTGAACTGGGGGTTGAACCCTCGGCCGCTACCGAAGTCTTGTATGAAAAAATCCGCTCCGGACAACTGGTCCGCTCCGGACCGCCGGAGCGCATCGTGCGTGGTTACGAGGTGAAGGAGCTGATCGGTTCCGGGAGCCACGGGGCCGTATACGCCGCCCTGCAGCCCAGCGTCGGCCGCGAGGTGGCATTAAAGATCATCCTGCCCCAATACGCCAACGAGCCGGAATTCATCCGCCGCTTCGAGACCGAAGCCCAGACCATCGCCCGGCTGGAACACCCCCACATCCTCCCCTTGTACGACTACTGGCGGGAACCGGACGGCGCTTACCTGGTGATGCGCTGGGTGCGCGGCGGCAGCCTGGAGCAGCGCCTCTCCGATGGCCCGCTTAATTTAGAGGACTTGCGGCAGGTGACCTCCCAGGTGGCCGCGGCGCTTCACGCCGCCCACCAGCAGGGGATCGTGCACCGCGATTTGAAACCGGCCAACATCCTGATCGACGAAGCGGGGAACGCTTACCTTTCCGACTTTGGCATCGCCAAGCAGCTGTCCGCCGATGGGCAGCACAGCCTGACCGGCAGGCTGGTGGGTTCTCCGGCTTACATGTCCCCCGAACAACTGCTCAAAGAGCGGATCACCCCGCGCGCCGACATTTACAGTCTTGGACTGCTGGTCTACCAGATGCTGACCGGCGAGGCGCCGTTCCAGGCCGACTCGATCGCGGCTTTGATCGACAAACACCTGCACGAACCTCTACCGCCTCTCAGGGCGCGCCGTCCGGACCTGCCCGCCCAGGTAGAAGAAGTGCTGGGCAGAGCAACCGCCAAGGAACCCGAGGCGCGCTACCAGGATGCGCTGAAATTCTGGGAGGCGCTGGATGCGGCGCTTGTGGGGCTGACCGTCGCCGAACCATTGCGCCATGAGGCGGGAAAGCCGGCGACAATCAAATTACACAACCCTTACAAAGGCCTGCTCGCTTTCCAGGAAGCCGACGCCGAAGACTTCTACGGCCGGGAAGCGCTGGTGGAACGGCTGCTGGCGAGATTAGCAGGCCCTAAGGACAAGCCGGGGGGGAACGGCAGCGATCCGGCCGAGGGCCGCTTCCTGGCGGTGGTCGGCCCCAGCGGCAGCGGCAAGTCGAGCCTGGTCAAGGCCGGCCTGATCCCGGCGCTGCGGTCAGGGCGCATCGCCGGGTCCGAAAACTGGTTCATCGTCGAGATGCTGCCCGGCACCCATCCGCTGGAAGAACTCGAAGCGGCGCTCTTGCGGGTGGCGGTGAATCCCCCGGAAAGCTTGCTTTCCCAATTAAAGGAAGACGAACGCGGCCTGGCGCGCGCGGTGAAGCGGGTGCTTCCCGGAGGGGCAGAGGCCGAACTAGTGTTGATTATCGACCAGTTCGAGGAGACCTTTACCCTGGTAGAGGACCGGGGCGCAGCCCGCTTTTTCATGGACAGCCTGGTGGCCGCGGTGAGCGACCCCCGCGGGAGGGTGCGGGTGGTGATCACCCTGCGGGCGGATTTCTACGACCGCCCGTTGATCATCCCCGCCTTCAGCCAGCTGGTCCAGGCGGCCACGGAAGTCGTCGTGCCGCTGACGGCCGAGGAGCTGGTAAAGGCCGTCCAGGAACCCGCTTTAGGGGTCGGCATCCGCTTCGAGGAAGGCCTGATCCCCCGGATCGTGGCCGAGGTCAACGAACAGCCCGGGGCTCTGCCGCTCCTGCAGTACTCCCTGACCGAGCTCTTCGACCGGCGCGAAGGCAGCTGGCTGACCAAGGCAGGCTACGAGCAGGTCGGCGGGGTGCTGGGGGCGCTCAGCCGGCGGGCGGAAGAAGTCTACCAGGAGCTGGGTGAGGCCGAGCAAGCAGCTGCCCGGCAGATCTTCCTGCGGCTGGTCACGCTGGGCGAGGGGGTCGAGGACACCCGGCGGCGCGTCCTGCACGCCGAACTGGAAGATCTATCCCAAGCGCTGATCCCCTATCCCCTCTTTATGAAAGAAAATCGCGGGGTTGAGATCGTCGGGGCCGTCCTGAAATCCTTTGGGGAAGCCCGCCTGCTGTCCTTTGACCGCGACCCGACCACGCGGGGCCCGACGGTGGAGGTAGCGCACGAGGCACTGCTGCGGGAATGGAACCGCCTCCGCCGCTGGCTCGACGAGAGCCGCGAGGATTTGCGCCTGCAGCGCCTGTTAGGCCAGATGTCCCGAGATTGGAAGGTCTCCGGAGATGACGCCAGCTTCCTGCTCCGGGGCAGCCGCCTGGATCTCATTGAGAACTGGAAGGACGAAACCCAGATCGCCCTCACCCGAAACGAGCTGGCATTTTTTCAAGCCTCCCTGGCGGAGCGCGAGATGCGCCAGGCCGAGGAAGCCGCCCGCCTGGCTCGTCAGGCTGCCCTGGAGAAGCGCTCGCGCAACTTCCTGCGCGCCCTGATCGCAGTACTGGCCCTGGCGACCGCCGTCTCCCTCTACCTGACCGGGTTTGCCTTCCGCCAGCGCGACGACGCCCGCACAGCCGCGCTGGCCGAGGCCGCCGCGCGCCGGGAGGCCAGCTCCCGGGAGCTGGTCCGTTTTGCGGACGCCGAGCTGCAGAACCCCACAGACCCAACTTTCAGTCTGGAGCTGCTGCTCGCCCGCCAGGCCGTCCTGACCACCTGGCAGGCCGACCGGATCGTGCTGGACGAGGCCGAGCGAGCGCTGCGCAACGCCATCAATTTGGCGCCCATCCTCAACCAGGAGCTGAGCGGGCACACCGGCAGGGCGCATTTTGCCGCCTGGAGCCCGGACGGCAAGCAGGTCGTCTCCACCGGGGCGGATGGGATCGCCCGGGTCTGGGACGCCGAAACCGGCGACCTGGCGCTCGAATTGAGCGGGCACAGCAGCGAGATCAACACCGCCGACTGGAGCCCGGACGGCAACCGGCTCCTCACCGCCAGCCAGGACCGGTCCATTCGCATCTGGGATGCCCGTTCGGGCGAGGCAATAGCGCAGTACCCGCTCGAAGCAGCCGCGGCTTCCGCCATGTGGCATCCTGATGGTTTCCGCCTGCTGGTCGCCGCGGGGAGGACCGCGCAGATCCTGGAAGCCGGGTCCGGGGAACCGCTGCTTCAGGTGCGGTCGCTGACCGGTGATTTCAATTTTGCCGCCTGGAGCCCTTCGGGGGACCGCTTTGCCACGGCGGACAATATCAACAACCTCCAGATTTGGGACGCGGCAACCGGGGAAAAGCTGGCCTCGCTGGAAGCGAACCTTGGCCCGGTGTACTCGGTCCAGTGGAGCCGCGACGGCCGCTACCTGCTCTCCGCGCACGCGGGGAACCTGGCCCGCATCTGGGACGTCGAGGCGGAAGATACACTGTTCGACCTGGAACACGACGCTACGGTGCAGTTCGCTGCCTGGAACCCGGACGACAGCCGGGTAGCCACCGTGACCGCCGATGGCCGGATCACCATTTGGGATCGCCTCACCGGGGAGGTAGTCCGCCAGTGGCGCGCCCACGACCAGATCATCTGGTCCGCAGCCTGGAGCCCGGACGGCGCCCAAATCCTGACCGCGGACGGGGACGGCGCGGCGCACATCTGGGAAGCCCAATCCCTGGAAGACCTCAACAGCCTGAGCCAGAAGGGCCTGGTGCTGTCCGCAGACTGGAGCCCGGACGGGGATCGTTTGATCACCGCCGGTGGGTTGACCCTGGCGGCCAATATCTGGGACCTGGGGACAGGCTCCCTTGCCATGCAGCTGCCTCATCCCAGTTCTGTGGGCTCGGTCGCCTGGAGCCCGACCGGGGAGCGGGTCGCCGCCGCCAGCCTGGACACGGTCTATTTGTGGAACGCCATCACCGGGCAGAGAGAGTCCCAGTTACCGGTAGGGCTGGGAGCCATCCACGCCCTGGCCTGGAGCCGCTCGGGGGATCGCCTGGTCATCGGCGGGCAGGACAGGATCGCCCGCATCCTGGACGCCGCGACCGGGGATGTGGCGCAGCTGCTCGAGGGCGACACCGGGCAGGTGCTCTCAGCCGGCTGGAGCCCGGACGACGGACAGATCGTCACCGGGAGCAGCGATCAGACCGGCAGGGTGTGGGATGTCCAAACCGGTGAGGTCCTGCTCACCCTTACCGGTCATACGGATCGCATCAACGCGGCCAGCTTCAGCCCGGATGGTGAAACGATCCTGACCGCCAGCAGCGACCGCAGCGCCCGCCTGTGGTCGGCGCGCACCGGCGAGCTGCTGCACGTGCTGGAAGGCCATCTCGGCGCGGTTTTGTCGGCGGCCTGGAGCCCGGACGGCGCCTTGGTCGCGACCGCCGGCGACGACGGCGACGTGCTGTTGTGGGATCCCCAGACCGGCGAACAAACGGGAGAAGCCGCCCACCACGATGGCCCGGTTTGGTCGGCAGCCTGGAGCCCGGACGGAGGGCGGATCGCCTCCGCCGGGCAGGAGGGCACGGTGCGGATTTCAACGGTCGGGATCGAAGGGCTGCTGGCGCAGGCCGAGGGCCTGATCCGCAGGGATCCGCCCGAATTCAGCGCACAGGAGCGCTGCCTGTACCTGCACGC
>CAYNWK010000220.1:0-6547 GCA_964400875.1 uncultured Anaerolineaceae bacterium
TGTTCCTTGGTTCTCCTTGGATGGGGGTTCTCTGGCGAACTCTTATTGTAGTACGAATTAAGCTGAATTCAGGACGGACCTGAGTTCCCACCCCTCTGTAGTTTCCAAAACAACGATATTTGGATATTTTTCATCCCAATTAGCATTACAATAAGTTCGATGATCTGCCCCAACTGCCAGGCCCAAAACCGCCCCGAGGCCTGCTTCTGCGATCAATGCGGGACCCGCCTGGAGCTCGCCTGCCCGAACTGCGGGACTCTGGCGCGTCCGGGGGCCAAGTTCTGCGACCACTGCGGTTTCCAACTGTCAGAATCTCCGGCGGCGGAAAGGCCGCCTGAACATCAGGCCCCCGCGCCCTCTCCGGTGCCTGCTTCCTCTTTGCAAGCCCACATCCCCCAGGCCCTGCATGCCAAGCTCCAGACCGCCCGCCGTGAAGGCGCCATGGTCGGCGACCGGCGCATCGTCACTATGCTCTTCTGCGATGTCAAGGGTTCTACCGCGGCGGCCTCCCACCTCGACCCCGAAGAGTGGGCCGAGATCATCAACGGGGCCTTTGAATTCATGATCCGCCCGGTCTACAAGTATGAGGGCACAGTCGCCCGCCTGATGGGCGACGGCATCCTGGCCTTTTTCGGCGCGCCCCTGGCCCATGAAGACGACCCCCAGCGCGCCGTCCTGTCCGCGCTCGAGATCGTCGCCGGCTTCGACCCCTACCGGGGGACCGTCGAGAGTCGTTGGGGCGTATCCATCGACGTGCGCGTGGGTGTCAACACCGGCCTGGTGATGGTCGGCCAGGTCGGCTCGGACCTGCAGATGGAATACACTGCCCTTGGAGACGCCATCAACCTGGCGGCGCGCATGGAGCAGACCGCGCAGCCTGGAACGGTGCAGATCGCCGCCGACACGTATAAGCTGGTCGCTCCCCTGTTTGAATTCCAGGATCTGGGCGAGGTCGCCGTCAAGGGGGTCTCCGCGCCGGTCCACACCTATCGCCCGCTGCGTTTGAAGCGCCGGGCGGGGAAGCTGCGCGGTCATGCCGGGTTGGATGCCCCCCTGGTGGGGCGCGCTCGGGAGCTGGCCCGGCTGCACAGCGCCCTGGACGAACTGCGCCAGGGCAGGGGTGCCATCATCGCTTTGTTCGGGGAAGCCGGCCTGGGCAAGTCTCGCTTGATCCAGGAAGCCCACGCCGCCCTGGAGGCGGAGGGGGATGGCGCCGGCGGCGTGGACTGGTATGAGACCGCCGCGCTCTCCTACGAAGCCAACCAGCCTTATGCCTTGTTCCAGCGCCTGCTCCGCCGCTTATGGGAGATCGATCCGAACGAACCGGCGGAGGGTTTGCGCGAGTGCATTGATCGGGTTCAGGCGGCCTCCGGTGCTGAGACCGGAGATAGCCAGGTCTTTGAAACCTTGTTCGGTCTCCATCCCGGGGACGGCGCCGAGCCGCTCAAAGGCGAAGCCTTCAGGCAGCAGCTCTTTGAGGCCATGCTGGCTTTATGGGGCGGCCGCGCCGCTGCGAAGCCGCTCGTGCTGGTGTTCGACGATCTGCACTGGGCCGACCCGGCCTCGGTCGCGCTGCTGGGCCACCTGTTCCAGCTCACCGATACCGCCCCGGTGCTGCTGCTGTGTGCCTCCCGCCCCGATCGCCAGTCGCCAGGCTGGGAGCTCAAGGTCCACGCCGAGAGCCACTACCCGCACCGTTATACCGGGCTGGACCTGGCGCCTCTCGACGCCGCCGAGACGGATGCCTTGGTGCAGGGCCTGCTCTCCCTCGCCGACCTGCCCTCGCCCTTGCGCAAGCGCATCCTGGAGAAGACCGAAGGCAACCCTTTCTTCGTTGAAGAGCTGGTGCGCTCGCTCATCGATCAGGGGGTGTTGGTACAGGAGCACGGCTCTGAAGGGGCTCGCTGGCAGGTGGTGGGCGCGGTGGACGCGATCGAGATCCCGGACAACCTGCATGCCTTGCTGATCGCTCGCATCGATCGCCTGGAAGGCGAGGTCCGCAAAACCTTGCAGCTGGCTGCCGTGATCGGCCGCTCCTTTTATTACCGGGTGCTGGAGACGATTTACCAGGCGATCAGCGCGGCGGATGGCGGCTTAGACGAACAGCTGCTGCGCCTGCAGCGCGCCGAGCTCATTCGCGAGGCCGCCCGCCTGCCGGAGCTCGAATACATGTTCCGCCACTCGCTCACCCAGGAATCGGCTTATAAGACCATTCTGCACAAACAGCGACGCGCTTACCATCTCCAGGTCGGCGAAGCCATCGAAGGGCTCTACCCGGACCGCCTGGAGGAGTTCGCCGCCGTGCTGGCCCGCCATTTCAGCGAGGCTGGCGACCCGCGCGCCCTGGGCTACGAGCGCGTCGCCGGCGACTCGGCCTTCCGCCTGTACGCCATCCCGGAGGCCATCGATCATTATTCCCGGGCCTTGACCCTGGATGGTGAGATCGAAATCGAGGGCGCTGCCCTCACCCATCTCTTCTTGCGGCTGGGGCGCTCCCTCGAGCTCCAGACCGAATACCCTGCCGCTTTAGAAAATTACCGGGAGATGGAAGCCCTGGCCCTTGACAGGAGCGACCAATCCATGGAGATGCGCGCTTTGGCCGCCCGCGCCACCGTATACGCCATCCCCGGGCTGGTGCAGGACCCCGATCAGGGACAGGAGTTGGCGGAACGGGCGCTGATCCTCGCCCGGCAGCTGGGAGATTCACGCATGGAAGCCAGGATCCAGTGGATCTTCATGCTGATCAAGAATTATTCCGGGCCGATGCGCCTGGGCATCCCTTACGGGGAGCGCGCCGTCGCCATGGCCCGGGATCTGGATCTGGGCGAGCTGCTGGCGCATTCCCAGCAAGATCTCTCGCTGGGTTATATGGGGATCGGCGCGCTCGACCGGGCTCGCGCTGCCCTGGATGAAGCCCGACCGATCTGGCGTGAGCTGGGAGATCTGCCCATGCTGGCGGAAAATTTAGCCAACACTGTTTTGGAGCGGCTGCTGACTGGCGTTTTCGACGAGGCGGTCGCCCTGCACCAGCAATCCCTGGACATCAGCCAGAAGATCGGCAATGAGTGGGGTCAGGTTAACAGCCGGGTGTTCGCCGCGCTGGCTTACCTGGCCCGCGGTGAGATCGATCACGCCCTCGAGCTCTTGCGAATCGCCATCCCGGCTGCCGAAGCCGTCGGGCATCCCGGCGAGATCCTTGGCCGGGTGCAGCTGGCCTGGACCTGCCTACTCCTGGGCGCGCGCAGCCAGGCCTTGGAAGCGGCTCAACAGGCGGTGGAGGCCTCTGTAGGTTCGTTCGCGCCGTTCCGGCCATTCGCGCAAGCCATGTTGGCCATGGTTTTGCAGGCTTCGGGCCGAACGCAGCAGGCTGTCGAGGCGGTCGCTGCTTTGGATCAACTGGGGCCGCGCGAGGTGTTGCTGCTGATCGATTTGACCCTCGACCAGGCCTGCCTGGAAGTCGCCCTGGTCACCGGGGAGGTTCGAGAAGCCGGCCGCGCCGCTGAGGCGTTGCTGGAGCGGGTGCGCAGTACGGGCGCCGAATTCTTCCTCCCCGAGGCCCTCAAGCTGCAGTCCAGGGCGTTGGCCGGGCTCGGAGAGCCGGAGCTGGCCTACGCCGCCATGCGCCAGGCTGCCGAGGCCGCCGAACGGCTCGGCATGCGCGCCTTCCTGTGGCCGATCCTGGCCGAATTAGCCACGCTGGCAGACGGGCGCGGCGAGGCCGCCGAAGCCGAGGCGCGGCGAGCCCAGGCCAGCCAGCTGGTCGAGTACCTCGCCGCGCGGACCAGCCCGGAGCCATTGCGGTCGGCCCTGGCCGCTCGAGCCGCTGAGCTGGGTCTGGGAAGTTAGGCGATTCCCAGTCAATACGGACTTAATCGATTCACCCATCAAAGTTTTCCAGGAGAGTTCCCATGAATGCACTTGAAATCCACCGCGAGGCCATCGAGTGGGCCAACTGGCTGTTGGAAGCCGTCATGGCCGACGTCACCCCCGAGCAGGCCCACTGGACTCCGCCCGGGATCGCCAACCCGCTGGGCGCGCTCTACGCCCACGCCGTGCTGGACCAGGACGCCATCGTCAACGCGATCCTCAAAGGCGCCGCGCCGCTGTATGCTTCCTCCTGGGCCGATCGTTGCGGGGTGGAAGACCCGCGCTACCAGCTGGATCTGGAGTGGGCCCGCGCCGTTCAGATCGACCTCGACGCCTTGCGGGCTTACGCTAAGGCTGTCTATGCCAGTGTGCTCGCCTACCTGGACGGCCTCATTGAAGCGGATTTAGAACGTGAGGTGGACCTGTCGGCCAATGGCCTCGGCGTTCGCAGCGTCGGCTGGATGCTTGCCGCCCTGATCGCCGCCCATACCAACAACATGGCCGGTGAGATCTCCTGCCTCAAGGGCCTGCAGGGCGCCCAAGGGTATCCTTTTTAACATGACTGTCAGTGGAACCTCCCCGGGGCCTGGGGCCCCCCCTGCTTTGTTAGCCGTCTTGGCCCACCCGGACGACGAGTCCGGCATCAGCGGTACCTTGGCCGCGGCGTCTGCCCGCGGCTGGCGGGTGATCCTGGCCTGCTCCACGCTCGGTGAGGCGGGTGAGATCGCCGACCCGGCCCTGGCCAGCCCCGAAAACCTCGGCGAAGTGCGCCAGGCCGAACTGCGCGCGGCCTTGGAGGTCCTTGGCGTCCGCGAACTGCGCCTGCTGGGGTACTGCGACTCCGGTATGCCCGGCTCGGATCTCAACCAGCAGCCCGACAGCCTCCATCGCGCCGATCCGGCGACCGTCATCGGCCAGATCGCCGATCTGATGCACGTATTCCGCCCCCGGGTCGTGATCACCTTCGAGCCGCACGGCATCTACGGCCATCCGGATCACGTCGCCATCAGCCGCTATACCACGACGGCTTTCGAGCGCGCCCTGGATTCAGCGGCTGGTACTTCAGAAGATGTTTCCCCGCGTTTGTATTACTTTGCCATCCCCAGCAACTGGGTCGCACGCGGGCGCGCTCGCCTGGAAGACCTCGGGCTCGACGCCAGTAGCTTCGAGGAATTGGCCCAGCAGCTCAATCCCGCGCTGGATCGCCAGATCACCCACACCGTGGACGTGTCAGAATATGCAGAGCGGAAAGTCGCCTCCCTGAACTGCCACCGCACCCAGCTCGGGCCGGGCTCGCCCTTTCACCATCTGGTCAAACCGGCGATGCAGGATCTGCACGCTACTGAATTTTTCATTCAAGTACATCCGCCGCCTGAGCCCGGCGCGGCAATGCAGGCGGATATCCTTGCCGGGTCTTGAATCGCCGCTTTAAAAGGTAGAATCCTCTCATGGCCTCTTCCTACGTTGCCTTGCGCGCCGACCCCGCGCGCCTGAAAGCTGACTTCGACGCCCTGGCGGCCATCGGCGCTACTGGGGACGGCGGGGTCCACCGCCCGACCTTCAGCGATGCGCACCTGGCCGCGCGCCGGTGGTTCAGGGAGCGGATTGAATCTGCCGGCCTGGAGTTCCACGTGGACGGCGCCGGCAACCATTCCGCCCTGCTGCGCTGCGGCCCTCCAGGTGCCGCCCGCCTGCTGCTCGGCTCCCATCTGGACTCCGTGCCCCACGGCGGGCGTTTCGACGGCGCGCTGGGCTTGCTGGCCGCGCTGGAGGCCTTGCGCGTCGTCCAGGAGCACGAGCTTTCCTTGCCCGTGGACCTGGAGACCATCGATTTCACCGACGAGGAGGGCACCCTGGTCGGGCTGCTGGGCAGCGCCGCGCTGGCCGGCAAGCTCGCGCCGGAGGACCTGGTCAACCCGCGCGGCGGCCGGGAGGCGCTCCTCGCCGGGTTAGCCCGCGTGGGACTGAGCGAGGCCGATCTGCTGGAGGCGCGCCGCGATCCGGATGCGCTCGCCGGTTACCTGGAGCTGCACATCGAGCAAGGCCCGCGCCTGCTCGACGCCGGAATCCAGATCGGCGTGGTCACCGGTATTGTCGGTATCGCCTCCTACACCCTGTCTTTCCTCGGGCGCGCCGATCACGCCGGCACCACCCCCATGGCGGCCCGCCTGGACGCGGCCCAGGGCGCCAGCGCTTTCACCCTGGCCGCCCGCCGGCTGGTCATCGAAGAGTTCCCCGGCTGCGTCGCCAACGTCGGGGCCATGCGCTTCAGCCCGGGCGCCTTCAACATCGTGCCGCAGCGCGTCGATCTCTCCCTGGAGTTCCGCGCCCCTGGCGCTGCAGCTTTCGAACGCCTGGAGGAGGCTCTTCTGTCCCAGGCCCGGGAGTCCGCCGAGGACTTCGGCCTGGGACTGGAGTCCGAATTCTTAGGGAGGCACGCCCCCGCGCCGATGAGCCCCCTGGCTCGCCAGGCCATCTCCGAAGCGGCGGACGCGCTGGGCTTGAGTCACATCGACCTGCCCTCCGGCGCCGGGCACGACCCCCAGTCCTTGGCCGGCTTGTGCCCCGTGGGCATGCTTTTCGTGCCCTCGCAGGGCGGCGCCAGCCACTCTCCCCGCGAGCTCACCCTCTGGGAGGACTGCCTCAACGGCGCGAACGTCCTGCTCCAGGCCGCCCTGCG
>CAYNWK010000221.1:0-6444 GCA_964400875.1 uncultured Anaerolineaceae bacterium
GCGCGGGATCAGGTGAAGAAACGTCCGGTTGCTCGTTCACTGAATAGGTTAGATTGCAGCCCAAATTCTACGATCGATCAAGGATCTTTCCAGAGTTTATCATAAAAAAATTCCGGATTCGAGGCCCCGCGTTTCTCCATCTGGCTTTCCGCTGGGCAGAGATTAGGTGCCCCCTTGATTTCTTATAAAATTATTAAGGTCCCTGGGAGATGATTGACATTTTGGCTGCAATTTGATATCTTTAACCTACCGAACGGTCGGTAGGGAGGGACGATGACCCGAGACGAAATTCTATTAGCGGCAGCGCAGATCTTCAGCCATAAAGGGTTCCACGCGGCCTCCATGCAAGACATCGCTCAGGCCGTAAACTTGCAAAAAGCCAGCCTGTACTACCACGTTTCCAGCAAACAAGAGATCTTGGTGGACCTGTTGGACCGGGCCCTGGACCTTTTGATCGAGCGTGTCAACGACGCGCTGACGTCGGTTGAATCACCGGAGGAGAAGTTGCGCCAGGCCATGCGGGTCTACATCGAGTCTCTGGCCGAGTACCAGGACCTGGCCGCGGTGCTGCTGCTCGAGCACCGCTCGCTGGAACCAGAATATCACAGCCGCCATATCCCCCGCCGGGACCGTTTTGAAGGTCTCTGGCGGGATTTGATTCAAGAGGGCAAGGAAGCGGGGGTGTTCACCTGCGCCTCTCCTTCGCTGACAGCCTGGGCCCTGCTCGGGGTGATGAACTGGACTGTCACCTGGTATCGTCCCGATAGACCGCTGTCAGCAGCCGAGATCGCCGAACAATTCGCCGATCTTTTCCTTGAGGGTCTGTTAACGCGCACGGCAGATTGAGCATGCAAGCATATCCGGGTGTAACTGCTTTCCATACCGCCAGCGGTGGATCGATCTACCAGCTTCCGGTCGAGGTCTTCCCGGGCTTCTGGGGTTTTGCTTACCTGGCGCTGTACGAGGATTACCGGGTATTGATCGATACCGGTTCGGGGTTCGGGGAATCGAACGAACATTTGTCGGCCGGGTTTAGAGGAGCGGCAGAACTGGCCGGTCGACGGCTCGGGATGGCCGACCTTACCCACGTGCTGATCACCCACGGACATATTGACCATTTCGGTGGTCTTAATTTCGTACACGCCAACAGCGACGCCTTACTTGGGGTGCACGAGTTGGACCGCAGGAATGTTACGAATTACGAAGAGCGGCTTACTGTCGTCGCCCGGCGCCTGGAGGAGTATTTAATCGAGGCAGGGGTTTCCAAACACAGCCGAGAGGACCTGCTGCGCATGTATCAATATACCAAAGCGCTGTTCCAGTCCGTATCGGTCGATTTTACGTACGAGGCTGTCGGCATGCGAGTCGGTCCATTTATTATCCACCATGTGCCCGGACACTGCGCCGGGCACGTGGTGATCCGCCTGCATGACGTTTTGTTTAGCGGGGATCACGTTCTGGAAGGCACCAGCCCACACCAGGCACCTGAACGCCTGACGCTGTCTACCGGATTGGAGCACTACCTGCAGTCCTTGAAATCACTGGAGCCGATGGCAGAGGAGATCACGCTTACCCTGGGAGGGCATAAGAAGCCGATCGTGGACTTGTCTGCACGATTGAAGGACCTGTCCGGCCTGCACGCCGAGCGTTTAAGTCATGTACTGAGTCTTCTGGTTGAGCCGAGGACAATCGCTGAAGTTTCTAAAGAGTTGTTCGGGGAGGTGAATGGGTACAACGTCTTGCTTGCGCTTGAAGAGGCCGGCGCTCACGTCGAATACCTGTACCAGCGGGGGATGATTGGGATTGAGAATTTGGAAGAACTGGAATCGAACCACGTACCCGTACCGATCCGCTACCAGCGGGTTGTGGTTGTGCAACGGGAGCAAAATTCTTTACATCCAGAAAGATAACTAGGTTGAAAAACAGAAACAGGAGCGACTGACATGTATTCTTTCGAACCGACTGACGAGCAAAAAATGCTGATCGACGCAGTCCGGCGCTATGCCATCAGCGACCTGCGCCCGGCAGCCCGGGAAGCAGACGAAGAAAGCGACCTGCCGCAGAACATCGTCGAGAAGGGTTGGGAGTTGGGTTTGGTGCAAGCCTCGGTGCCCGAAGATTTCGGCGGTTTTGGGGAGTATTCGGCGCTCACCGGGGTCCTGGCGATGGAGGAAATGGCCTGGGGTGACCTCGCCGGAGCTCTGGCTGTCATGGCACCAGCGGCTTTTGCATTGCCCATCTTGCTTGCCGGCAGCCCAGAACAAAAGGAGAAATATCTAGCGCCGCTGGTGGAAGCGGAATGGAAGCCGTATACAGCCGCGCTGCTTGAAAACCGCTTTGATTTTGATCCGCAGGATTTGACGACGACTGCCAAACAGGTTGGTGAAGGTTACGTGCTCGACGGAGAAAAAGTTTACGTACCTTACGCCGACCGTGCCAGATTGATGGTTGTGTATGCTCGCTTGGGCGATACGACCCAGGGATTTATCGTCCCCGGGGACGCCGAAGGCCTCGAAATTGGCGAACGCCAGCCTTTGATGGGTATCCGGGCGCTGCCAGTCTATACCGTCAACTTCAAGAACGTGAAGGTGCCGGCGGAAGTCCGCCTTGGTGGGCCGGAAGGTCACGACATCAACCGGATCCTCGAATCTGCCTGGGTCGGCCAGGCTGCGCTGGCCGTCGGTCTCTCACGGGCTGCATTTGAATACTCCCGGGATTACGCCAAGGAGCGAGAAGTTTTTGGCGTAAAGGTTGCCCAAAAGCAAGCCATCGCATTTATGTTGGCCGAAATGGCGACCGAGATCGAATCGATCCGCCTGCTGACCTGGGAGGCTGCTTGGGCTCTCGACAATCAGAAACCCGAAGCCAGGAAACTGGCTTACCTGGCTTTGTCCGGGGCGATGGATATGGCCATGATGGTCACCGATCGGGCTGTGCAGATCCTGGGCGGCCACGGGTATATCCGTGAACATCCGGTTGAGATGTGGATGCGCAACGGCCGGGGCATCGCCAGTTTTACCGGCCTGGCGTTGGTTTGAACCTGCCCTTGTCAAGGTTATTGATTACTGAAATCACCGAAGATAACAACCGATGAAGGAGATCCATCATGATCGACTTTGAGATGCCCAAGCCAATCAGCCAGCAGCGCTATATGCTGCAGACGGTGGCTGAAGAAATGATGCGCCCGCATTCACGCTATTTTGACGAGCACGAACACGAGGTCCCCTGGGACTATATCAACTTCATGCACCAGGTGATGAGCGCTAGTGGAGCCGGTTCGCTGGCCCCCAAAGCCGAGAAGAAGAACGGCGGCGAGGCGAAGAAAGAGCGCCCCCCAATTGGCTACCAATCGCTGGCTTTCATGCTCGAAACGCTATCCTGGGGAGACGTCGGCATGTACTTGGTTACGCCTGGCGGCGGGCTTGGCGCGGCCGCGGTGGAAGCAACCGGCACCCCCGAGCAAAAACAGAAATTCCTGGCGCGTTTCCACGCCGAGAAACCAACCTTTGGCGCCATGGCGATGACCGAACCGCAGGCAGGCTCGGACACCTCCGCCATACGCACCACCGCGGTGCTTGACAAAGCGACCAACGAGTGGGTGCTCAATGGGGAGAAGATCTTCGTTACTGCAGGACACAAATCATTGGAGTTGAGCGACGGTTTTGTAGTCGTCTGGGCGACCATCGATCCGCAGGCCGGGCGAGCTGGAATGCGACCTTTCGTCGTCGAAGCCAACACACCTGGGGTGCAAGTCACCAAACTCGAGCACAAGATGGGCATACGCGTCAGCGATACGGCTGCCATCGTGCTGCAAAATGCGCGCGTGCCTTTTGAGAATATTCTAGGCAGCGCCGAAGTCAAGCAAGAAAAAAAGACTACCAAAGGTTTCAAAGGCGCGATGGCAACCTTCGACGCCACCCGCCCGCTGGTCGCCGCCACTGGGATCGGTGTGGCGCGCGCCTCTCTGGAGCTGCTCATCGAAATGCTCGCACAGCAAGGGGTCACCATTCGCTACGGCTTACCGCGGCAGAAGCTCACCAGCGTCGAACGCGACGTGATCGAGATGGAAATGATGCTCGAATCGGCCTGGCTGCTGGTAATTAAAGCGGTCTGGATGGCGGACAACCGCAAAAACAACCCCCTGGAAGCTTCGATGGCCAAGGTGCGGGCTGGGGATGTGGTTACCAAGATCACCCAAAAAGCGGTCGAGATCATGGGCCCGATTGGCTTCTCTCGGGACCACCTGCTGGAGAAATGGTTCAGGGATGCGAAGATAACCGACATTTACGAAGGCACCGGACAGATCAACCGCCTGGTGGTGGCGCGGCACATCCTGGGATACCGGGGCAGCCAGTTGCGCTAAGCTGTCACGAACTGATGCTTTTTGAGACTGGAGATGATCGCCTGCAGAGGATCTTTTCCTGAGGTATGCTGAAGAAACTATTCTATAAACTACTGACGCTTCTTATCCTGTCCCTGGAGATAATCTTCTTCAGCGCCTGCCAGGACGCGCCGCCGGTCGCACTGCCTTCTCCGGGTGATGTAGAGGTCGCCGAATTCACCTGGACGCCAGCGATCACTGAAACCGGGTCGCCGACGCCCACACATTCGATTTCACCGACGCCGAGTCTGGTACCGACCGCAACCCAATCTCCCACGCCGGACCCGTACGCAGGACTGAGCATCCAAGATTTGAGCAAGCGCAGTTACGGTGGTGGAGAACTGGAGGTCGTCGAGGTTCTCGCCGAAAACAGTCTTTTCACCCGCTATCTGGTAACGTACCCCAGCGATGATCTGGCGATCTACGGGTTTATGAACGTACCACATACCGATGGGCCGCTGCCTGTGGTGATCGCACTCCACGGCTACATCGACCCCACCATCTACCGGACTCTGGACTACACGACCGGATACGCCGATGAACTAGCCCGCAACGGTTACCTCGTCATCCACCCGAACTTACGCGGCTACCCGCCTTCGGATGAAGGCCCAAATCTTTTCCGGGTTGGCATGGCAGTCGATGTGCTGAACCTGATCGCCATCGTGGAGGAGCAGGGAGGCTCGACAGGCCCGCTGGAGAAAGCGGACGGAGGGAGGATTGGTCTGTGGGGCCACAGCATGGGCGGCGGTGTAACGACCCGGGTGATCACGGTGAGCCCCGACGTGAAAGCCGCGGTGCTCTACGGCGCGATGAGCGGCGATGAGCAAAAGAACTTCCAACGCATTTTCGAATACTTTTCGGACGGCACGCGCGGCCAGGAGGAGCTCGACGCCCCTGCAGAAGCTTTCGAACGAATATCGCCGATGTACTTCTACGAGCGCATCCAGGCGGCGGTCAGCGTGCATCACGGCAGCGCTGATGGTGAAGTGCCTCAGGCATGGTCTCAAGAGCTGTGCGCCCGGCTGGAGGATTTGGGTAAGACGGTTGAATGTTTCTCTTATCCCGGGCAACCGCATACTTTTAACGAAGCAGGCAACCAGCTTTTCAACCAGCGGGTGGTTGAATTTTTCAACAGCTATCTGCGGGAGCCTTAACGACCTGCGTAATGATGAATGAACAGTGATTAAGATTTAATCAGGTTAGTAGTCCAGAACCAGAATCAAGAGGATTAGGAGGCAACATGCAATACCATATCCGACGAGCGGTGGTGGTTGGCGCTGGGACCATGGGAGCAGCTATCGCCGCGCACCTGGCAAACGCAGGTATTCCAGTCACCCTCCTGGATATCGCGCCGCGCGAGCTAACCCCCGATGAGGAACGGAAGGGATTAACCCTGGAAGACCCTCGGGTGCGCAATCGCATCGTCCGCCAGGGATTAGAGGCCGCCAAAAAATCCCGACCGGCCAGCTTTTTCAGCAAGCAGCACACCAACCTGGTCTCGATCGGGAATTTGCAGGACGATCTAGAAGTGGTTGGCGAGGCGGATTGGGTGATCGAAGCCATTGTCGAAAATTTGAGGATCAAGCGCGAACTGATGGCCAGGCTGGACGAATTACGCGGCCCCAAGACAATCATCTCGACCAATACTTCAGGAATACCGGTGACCTCGATCGCCGAAGGACGCTCGGAAGAGTTCCGCCGCCACTTCATGGGGACTCATTTCTTCAACCCCCCGCGCTATTTGAAACTGCTGGAAGTCATCCCTACACGGGATACTCTGCCGGAAGTGATAGAAGTCATCAGTCGGTTCGCCGAGTACCGCCTGGGGAAGGGCGTGGTGGTTGCCAAAGACACGCCGAACTTCATCGCCAATCGCCTTGCATTCGGCACAGGCGCTTTCGCGCTGGATTACATCCTCAAACACGAGTACACGGTCGATGAGGTGGATGCGATCACGGGCAAAGTGATCGGCAGGCCCAAGACGGCCACGTTCAGGTTGATCGATCTGGTCGGCGTAGACGTGTGGAAGCACGTCGGTGACAACCTGGCCCCGGCTATACCCC
>CAYNWK010000222.1:0-6432 GCA_964400875.1 uncultured Anaerolineaceae bacterium
CGGCCCACGAAGGCGAGCAGCAGCAAAACCACGGCGATCCCCAGGAAGATCGTCGGGCGACCGTTCATTAAAGCACGCTCAGTTGTGCCCATAAAATCGATCTCCGCCGCGCCGTTTACGATGGCGTACCACCACAACAAATAAACCATCTCGAAGGCGCGGCTGGTGCCGCTCCAGATGCCCAGGGCCAGGGCCATGGCGGGGATCAGGCACGCGGCCACCAGGAATGCTCCCAAATGCGCCCACTCCCCGGCAGTCAAAAGCCGCAAACCGATGCCGCCGCCGGAGACAAGCCCAACGCTGACGCCTGCCAGCCAGGTCGCCGGCAGCTGCCGGCGCAAGGGATACGGCGCAGAAAAAACCAGCCCTTGAGTAGCATAGCGCGCTTCCCGCACCCCCAACCCGGACCACACCAATACTGGAAAAATCCACGAGAAAGGTAAGAGATTTCGCAAGGAGTCTTCAAGAGAGCCGAACAAACCCAGCAGGGCGAATAACACAACCAGCCCGTACAACCACCACGGATTACCCCGCAAAGCCATCTTGAGCTCGGCCAGGAAGGTCGCGCCAAACCGTGAGCTGCTCACACCCCTGGCTACAGGCCGCAACGGAACCCCGATCACTTTGCCGACAAACCCAAAGAGGGCGCCACCAGCGCTGAATAAACGCCGGCCCAGAAGCGCCAACCGGCCCGGTTCGGCGCGTACCCCCGCCGCGCCGCCTCTCGCTGGGTCGAAGCGGTCGAACGGCAAAGCTGCCACCAGGGCGATCAACGCGCCGAAAGCCAGCCACAGCAGACGCTCCAGGATGATCATCGGCCCCCAAGTGATGCCCTCCCAGACGAAAAATTCATACGAACCACTGGAATCCGTGCGGCCGATGCTGAAATCGCCGGAATACTGCGGGTCAATGGTCACGTACTGGCTTTGCATGTCGGCGATGGGCCGGGTCAAGCCGAATAGATCGTTTCTAGGTTCGACGATGGTCGAATTCTCAGAAAAA
The DNA here is from genome assembly GCA_964400875.1 of uncultured Anaerolineaceae bacterium. GTDB lineage: Bacteria > Chloroflexota > Anaerolineae > Anaerolineales > UBA4823 > CAYNWK01. Next base: position 1,003 of record CAYNWK010000222.1, read on the forward strand.
TTGTTCGTTATCGAGTATGCCAGGAAAAAGGTCCAAAAGAAAAAGTAGACAACGTTGCCAAACCCGCCGCGCAGAAAAGGGATCGTCTCGAACAGCACGGCAAATCCGGCCACGATGCCCATCACCGGCAAACCCATCAGCCAGATTGGCGCGGCTAAAGCCCATATCCGGATCTCGCCCGCCTCGCCGCGCACCAACTGCATCACCAACGCCATGATCATCATGATGGCTACCAGCGAAGCCAATAAAACCAGGTTGCTCATCCACTTGCTGAAGGTATAAGCGATGTCGCTCATGGGCGTCGCCGCCAGGACCTGCCCCACATTGGTCTGCCTTTCCCGGTCTACGGCATTCTTAACCAGATAAAAGGCAAATATGGAGACGACCACAGACACGGCGACGCCAAACATCGCCCCGACCCAGGGGGAATTGTAAATCCCTCGGACCCCACCCAGCGATACGGTCAGGTAATCCGCTTCAGCCGGAGGTACGAAAATATAAGTCAGGTACATGGTGATGGCCAGCAACGCTAAAAAACTCGGACGACGGATGCGCTCGAGGAAATCGGCGCGGCTGAGGTGATAGATGAGCCTGATGTGGTTCACGCCGCTTCCACTTGGGTCGCCGCCTGGTTGACTCCGGACATGAAGTGCAGGTATGCGTCTTCCAGCGTGGGCTCCTGGGGGACGGCGTTCGGTCCCGGTCGCGCCTCAGCCACAACACGCACATTCACCCCATCGGGGCGGCGCACCATGTTGCTGATCAGGTAGCGCTCGCGGGCTGCCGTGAGCTCGCTGCTGGGTACCACAAAGCGCCAAACCCGGCCATCCACGGTCTTGAGCAATTCTTCAGGCGGCGCAGCTTTCAACAACCTGCCCTGGTAGATCAGCGCGATGTGGGTGGCGGCCGCTTCAACGTCGGAGACGATATGTGTGGAGAGGATGATGATCCGCTCTCCGGAAAGATCGCCGATCAGATTGCGGAAGCGCACGCGCTCCTCCGGGTCCAGACCGGCCGTCGGCTCGTCCACGATCAGAAGTTTCGGGTCGTTGAGCAGCGCCTGGGCTATGCCCACGCGCTGCTTCATCCCGCCGGAAAATCCGCCCAAGAGCCGGTCGCGGGCTTCGGTCAGGTTAACCAGTTCCAGCAACACATCGATGCGCTGGCGGGCCTCCTTGCCTGAAAGGCCTTTGATGGCCGCCAGGTATTCTAAAAACTCGACCAGGTTTAAATTATGATAAACGCCGAAGTTCTGTGGCAGGTAACCCAGGACTTCGCGCAGCGGGTTGGGCTGCTGTACGATGTCGACCCCCTGCCAGCTCACCTTTCCCTGGGTGGGTTTGGTGATCGTCGCCAGGATGTTCATCAACGTGGTCTTCCCCGCCCCGTTTGGGCCCAGCAACCCGAACACTCCGTTGCCGATGGTCAGATTGAAATCCCGCAGACCCCAAACGTCCCGGCGGTAGCGCTTGCTCACGCCTTCGATAACAAGTTCCATGTTCTCACCTGTAGAAATTACGCGGTTCAGGGAAAATCAAGGGGTTTGGGCAAGCGTAAGCCTGCCCTGACGCCCCCAACCTGCCTCCAATTCAAGTACCATACTAAAGCGCCATCCGCCGCTGGAACCGCCTGCGCCAGTTTTCCGGCAGTGTTTCCACGGCGAGGGCGCGCTCCAGCGCCTCCTGGTCATTTTTATCGAGGACGTAGATGCGCATAAGCTCGGCGATGCTGACCTGGTGCGGGTCTTTATGCTCCAGGACCAACGCATCGCCGGCGCGCAGCGTACCTTCCTGCTCCACCGCCAGGTAGAAGCCGCTTCGCCGGCTGTTAAGAAAGCGCTCGATCATGCCGGGCATCTGTAATCGCATCTCCAGCTTGTAGCACGGGATGCGCGGGGCGGTGATCCGCAGCCGGGCTTCGCCCACGCGGTAGACGTCCCCTACGCAGGCCTTTTCTTCGAGCAAGCCTTGCAGGGTGAGGTTTTCCCCGAAATTTCCGAATTCCAGCGCTGTTCCGGGCAGCTCCGCTTGCCAGAAAGCGTAATGCTCGAACGGGTAAGCGTAAACGGCCTGATCGGGACCCCCATGGGCTCGCTGGTCAGATTGCTCGTCGCCGTCCAGGTTATGCCGGCGCAGCCTCACCGGCCCCTCGACCGGTGTTTTGTAAATCGAGGTGCGCACGATCTGGCCTTCCCACTCGACCTGGCGCGGCTGCCCGACATTGATCGATAATAGCTTCATCATGAGAAGATAGTACACGATCTTCTTGCAGCGATCAACCTATTTAGAAGTTATGCAGTCCACGAGGGATTCGGGGGTGTTTTGGCGGGCTGTGCCCGCCAAAACACCTTCATCCAGCGTCGATTGTTTAACGTGGCTTTTACGATTTCAATTTACAAGAAAGAGGCTGCCTGAGAGATTCCTCAGACAGCCCCATGACAAGCCTACCTGGAACTTAATAAGCTCAACCCGAGGGTCACTTCTCTACCCGCACCACCTGATACTCGGTATCCGGCGTGGGCGGCGTGGAGAAGCGCGCGTTGACCGCGTACAGCGCATTCCCAAACTCGGTGATGGTCGTGGGTACATCCAGATCGGGGTCGGTGAGGATATCGACTACCCGGCCTTTGCTCAGGTCGCGCTTGAGCTGCACGGCCGCAATCTGGTTGAGAGAATTCTGCACGACGTACAACGTGCGCCCATCCAGCAAGATGCCGTCCCCAAAGGCCACATTGTCGCCACCCAGGTCGATCAGGCTGGCTTCCCCGCTCTCGGGGTCCACTTTGTAGAGCGTGCCCAGGAAGCTGTTGACGATGATCAACCACTCGCCGTTAGGGGTCGCCTCGATGCCGTTGGCATTGAATTGACCGTCTACGACCTGGTAGTCGCCGGTCAACGGAATCTCGGCCACCGCGCTCTGATCCGGCACTTCCCCGCCCGCCGACAGCGGCAGCTTGTAAAACACGGCCCGGTTGGAATCGGTAAAGTAGGCCGCGCCCCGCGTGACGATCACGTCGTTGACGAAAGTACCCAGATCGTTCAGCTGGTATACGGCGACCGTATCGCCGGTCGCCGTGTCATAAACGTAGGCCTGCCCGGTCGGCCCGCCGGCGACGAACAGATATCCGGAGCGGGGGTCAAAGCCCAGCCCCACGGCGATGCGTCCCTCTTGCGGCTGAACCAGGATCGAACCCTGCCCGTCTCTCAGGCTGCCCTCGTAAATTGACCCGTCTGCCAGTGAACCTGCGTAGAAGATAAAGCCGCGGCCGCTGACGATGCCCTCCGGTTGGAACCCATTCGGCAGAGGGATGACCTCCGGGAAGGGGCCCGCGGCTGCGGCGTTGATCGCCGGCGCCAGCGCCAGGCCGAAGAGCACGCCCAGGATGAGTGCGGCTCGCGGCCAGCTTGCTGCCAATGTTTTTAGTCTTTGCAACATACTACCTCCTTTGGTTTACCTGTGTATACGTCTTGCGGCAGGCTTTGGATCTCTTCATCATCCCCGGTTTCCCGCTAAACTCGCTCGCGGAGTGAATCGATAACCACTGAGGTTCGCTGTATCGGCTGGAGTTGTTGGGTCCGATGTGGGGCTGGGGGAGCGAGGCGATGAGGATCAGCGTACCTGCTCGCCTCGATCATAGCGCAGAACGCGTAAGGTCGTCAACCTAATTGGCGCCTGCTTAATAGGCCCTAACAATTGCGTGATAGAAGGAACAACCAGGCTTTGACGGTCAGGAATCAAGAGGAACTCCACAATTCTAGAAGTTAATCAATTCCCGGGGGAACTGGGGTTTGACAATAGAACCGTCATGTGATAAAAATATCACATGTCAATCGATCCCCTCGATCCGATCTGGAACGCGCTCGCCAACCCGCACCGGCGGCAGCTGTTAGACCTGGTTCGAGACGGCCCGTTGACCACCGGTGAGCTGGCCGCGGCTTTTCCCGATCTCAGCCGCTACGCGGTCATGCAGCATATTGGGGTGCTCACCGATGCTGGGCTGCTGCTCCCCCGCCACGAAGGCCGCTACCGCTACAACTACCTCAACCCCATCCCGATCCGGCGCATCTACGAACGCTGGATCCGTCCTTTTGCTGGCGAGGTCGCCGGACAAATGTTGTCCCTGGGAAGCTATCTCCATTCAACCAAACCAAAGGAGGATGCAATGCAAATGAAGTCCGATCAGGTGGTCAAAATCGAGGCTGAAATTCACCTGGAGGCCTCCCCCGAAGAGGTATTTACCGCGCTGACCACGGAACTGGATGGGTGGTGGCCCTTTCGCTCCAGGGAACACGCCCGGGTGGTTTACGAACCGCACGTTGGCGGCCGGATGTATGAAGATTGGGGGGATGGAGCAGGGATGCTTTACGGCCAGATCCTGGTCTACGATCCGCCCAGGCTGAGCAAAACGCTTTCTGGCAGTGTCGGGAACGACCCGTACACCAGCATGAACATCGACGCGGTAGAACCGGATGGTCAGGGGTCGCTCTATAAAAAGACCCTGATCCTGTGGGGTGGTGTGCCTGAAGAGACGCCCGGCACGCTCCGCAGCGGCATCGCCACGTTCATGGAAAAAAACCTCAAACCTTACGTGGAAAACCTCAGCCGGTAAGCATTGGAACTGGGGAGGTTTGAATGATCAGCCTTTGCGTTCGCCCTCCGCCCGCACCCGCAGCTCGCCGATCTGGCCGCGGTGCTCGGCTTCGTGCTGCATTAAGTGGTGCAGCACCCACTCGGGCGTGACGGAATAATCCTCAAACTCTCGGGGGCGGCGGAAGTCTTCTGCGCTCATCCCCTGGAATGCCTGCAAGAGGTGGCTGCGCACCACCTCGAGCCGCGTGTAATGCTCGAGCAGGGTTTCGCCGCGCGCCTGACTGAGGACTCCCTGATCATCGCGCACATCGTGGGGGAAAAGTTCGTCGATCTCCTCGGGGAATTCCTGTGCCTGAAGGACGTCGGTATACAGCCAGTCGGTCTCGATGGCGGCTAGGTGATACAGCAGCGTGCCGATGCTGTTGCCTCCCTCCGGCGGAGTCCAATCAAGCGCTTGCTCCGTGATTCCTTCCAGGGCGTCTTTCGTACGCCGGCGGACGTCTTGCACCTGCCACAGAGCACGGCCGATCTCCGGCGCATACCCGTTCAAGGGGGTGATGGAGAGCTGATCCCTCTCCTTTGCGCTCATTTCGCTGGCAGCGCGCTGGCGAACGACACGCCCCGCAAGACCCATTGCTCCAGATGGTCGTCTTCGGCAACGCCTTCCGGAGCGACCACCACCCAGCCGCTCATCGGCCGCCCGGTGAAATCGAACGCGCGCGTGTGCGCCTCCCGAAGGGCTTCTTCGTAGCCGTGCGGGCCCACGCGCACGATCAAATCCTCGCCGATCACCCCGCAAGCCATGTTGCCGTTGAGCAGGAAAGACAAACCGCCGAACAT